>JADGHL010000102.1 GCA_019686135.1 Myxococcaceae bacterium
CCCAGGAGCTGTTGCGCGCCTCGGCGCAGCAGGAGGTCCCGGCTCCGCCGCCCCGCCCGAGCGCTCCGGCCGCACCCCCGCCGATGCCGGCGGTCGCCCGGGCCCCGGCGCAGGATCCGGACGAGGCCCACTTCCAGGAGGTCTACCGCGACTTCGTCCGGACGCGCGAGCAGTGCGGCGAGCCGCCGGACGGCCTGACATACGAGAAGTTCGCCCTCAAGCTGCGCAAGAACAAGGACCAGCTCGTCGCGAAGTACGGCTGCCGCACCGTGCGCTTCCAGGTCTACGTGAAGGAAGGCAGGGCAGCGCTCAAGGCCACCCCGGTCAAGGACTGAGCGTGACCTAATTTCGGTCAGCGCGCCCCCGGCTTCGGGGCGGCGCTGTCACGCCGCTTCGGGAGGGGTGGTTTCCCGCGGGGCCCGGGTCTGGTAAGGATTCGGAACAACAGTTGATTTTGTCTGCGGTCCGCCTGCAGCCGGGGTGGTTCCGGTGGCATGGGACGTGCTCATTGGACCCCGCCGTCTGCGCTGGGCGATGGGGCGGGGCGAGGCGAACGGGAGCCGCAGACCAGGGAGCAGCGCCGGATGCCCAGCGAAGTCGTATCTCTGTGGCCCAGGGCCGACGCGTCGCACGGGCGCGATGCCGAGCTGGCGGTTCTTCTTCGCGAGCTCGACGAGGCGCGGGAACAGTCGCGGCCGCGGTTCAGCTTCGTGCGCGGCCCGGCCGGGGTGGGCAAGAGCCACCTGTTCCGGATCTTCCGTCACGCGCTCGGTGCCCGCGGGGTGGAGGTGTTCGAAGCCGAATCCGCGCGCGACGCGCGCCGCCCGTTCGGGCTGTTCGCGGCGTTGATCCCCGCCCTCATCGAGCACCTCGAGCACGCGGGCGCTCCGTCCGCTTCGCTCGCCGCGCTGGCGCGCAAGGTGGCGCCGCTGACCGGCCCGTCCACCGCCGCGCCGGTGAACGAAGGTCAGCGGCTGGAGCTGTTCGACGCCGTCTGCGAGCTGTTCGTCCTCGCCGGGCGCGCGCAGCCGGTCTTTCTGTTCCCGGACCTGGATGCGGCGGACAAGGCCTCGCTGGAGCTGTTCCGCTACCTCGCCGCGGTGGTGACCGCGCCAGAGTCCGGAGCGGGCGGGCTGTTCGTGGCTTCCTTCCGCGACGACGGCGCGCTGCCTTCGCCATTGTCCGAGGTCCTCTCCCGGGTCAGCGCGCGCACACTCTCGCTCGCGGGCCTGGACCTCGAGGGGATCCGCAGTTTCCTCGGGCGTCCAGAGGTGGCGCAGCGGCTGTTCGAGGTCACCGGCGGTCTGCCGGACGCGCTGGAGGAGTTGCTCACCCGGCCCCCCGCGCGGCCGGTGGAGCTGTTCGCCCGGCGCATCGAACGGCTCGGGGCGGAACCGCGTGCGGTGCTGGAGATCGTGGCCGCCGCGCCCGGTGCGCTGAGCGCGGAGCTCGTGGGTCGCGCATGGGCGCGGATCGGTGGACCGGCCGAGCGTGCCGCCGCGCAGCTGGATGCGCTGGTGCGTGAGCACGTCCTCACCGTGAAGGTCGTGGGTGGCCAGCCGGTGTTCCGGTTCAACCGCGAGACGGAGAAGGCCGCCTTCATCGAAGGGCTGCCCGACGAGCGGATGGCCCGCGCGCGGTTGGCGGTGGGCGAGGCGCTGCTCGAGACCGGCGATGCGGGCGAAGCGGCCAGGCTGCTCCTCGAGGTCGCGCCGGAGCGGGGCGGCCGCGTGGCGGTGCAGGCCGCCGAAGCGTTGGCCGCGCGCGGGGCTGCGGAGGACGCCATCGCGTTGTTCGAGCGCGCGCTCGTCGTCCTCCCCGCGGACGAGCGCCCCGCCATCCAGCGGCGGCTGGGCGAGCTCGAGCTGGCGCGCGCCGACTTCCGCGCTGCGCTTCGCCACTTCGCGCGGGCGCGGCGCCGCGGGGACGCCGACGGGGTGCGCGCGCTCCGGGTGCCGGTGGCACGCGTGCTGATCCGCCTGGGGCGGCTCGGGCTCGCCGAGCGTATCCTCCGCCCGCTCCTTCAGGAAAAGGACGGCGCGGATGCGGCGCCGGCGCGCGTGCTGCAGGTCGAGCTGGCCTTGTTGCGCGGGCGCCCCGACGAAGCGCTCGCGCTGGGGCGGGCCACGCTCGATGCGATTGCGGACCGGCCCGAACAAGCGGTGCCGTTGCGCAACGCGGTCGGCCGCGCGCTGCTCCTCAAGGGCGCGCTGGACGAGGCGGACCGGGCGTTTCAGGAGAACGTGCAGATCGCCCAGGCGAACGGGCTGGCCGCGGATGCCGCGCGGGCGCTCGTCAACCGCGGCGTGGTCGCGCACCAGCGCGGCGACCGCGAGGCGGCCATCCGCTTCTATCAGGCGGCGGCGCCGGCCGGAGAGCGCTCGGTGGAGGCGCGGGCGCTGGCGAACCTCGGCTCGCTCTATGCGGACGCGGGCGACTTCGAGCCTGCGCTCGAACACCTCTCCCGCGCGCTCAAGGCGTTCTCCCGCCTCGGCAGCGCCCGCGAAGTCGCGCACGCCGCCTCGAACCTCGCGCGCCTGCACGCCTTTCTCGGCGATCTGCCGCGGGCGATCGAGCTGTCCGAGCACGCGCTGCAGCGCGCTCTGGAGATCGGCGAGCGCTACCTGCAGGCGAGCGCGCTGCTCAACCTGGGCGAAGCGCACCTCGACCGCCGCGAGCTCATCGACGCCGCTCGGCTGTTTGAGGACGCACGGACGCTGTTCGAGGAGGTGGGCAACGACGGCTACGCGGCGCTGGCGTCCGCACAGAAGGCGCGCGTGCACCTGCTCCAGGGCGATCGCGCCCAGGCGCAGGCGGAGCTCTCGAGGGGCGTGATGGAGAAGGGCTGCGCTCGGTTGCCGGCGGCGATGATCGAAGCCGAGCTGTGCCGCGGCGACCTCGCGCTCGCGCTGGGCGATCTCCACGGCGCGGGGCGCGCCACCACCCGCGCCCGCGAGGCGTTGCTCCACAAGCCGGACCTCGAGGGCCCGTACCGGGTGTACTTCCTGATGGGCCGGCTCCGGCTGGCGGCGGGCGACGTCTCCGGCGCGCAGGCGGAGTTCGCGCGCGCCGGCCGGCTCCTGGACGAGGTCCTGCAGCGTGTCCCGCCGGCGCGGCGGCAGGCGTTTCTGTCCATCCCCCGGCGGGCCGAGGTGCTCGCGGCGATCGAACCGGATCTGCGTCCGGCGCGTCTGTCGGCGCCGGCGCCCGCGCGGCATCCGTCGACCGCGCATGGGCTGGTGGGTCGGTCCGAGGCGCTCCAGCGGATCACCCGCCAGCTCGAGCCGATCGCCCGCAGCCAGGCCACGGTGCTCATCCGCGGCGAGAGCGGGACCGGCAAGGAGCTTCTGGCGCAGGCGATCCACGACCTCTCCCCGCGCAAGGGGATGCCCATCATCAAGGTCAACTGCGCGGCGATGGTGGAGGAGCTGTTGCTCTCGGAGCTGTTCGGCCACGAGAAGGGCGCCTTCACCGGGGCGATCCGCGAGCGCAAGGGCCGCTTCGAGCTGGCCGACGGCGGCACCCTCTTCCTCGACGAGATCGGCGACATCAGCCCGCGGTGCCAGGTGGCGCTCCTACGCGTTCTGCAGGAGCGCGAGTTCGAGCGGGTGGGCGGGACGAAGACGATCAAGGTCGACGTCCGCATCATCTGCGCCACCAACCGTGACCTCGAAGCGCTGATCGCCCAGGGGCGGTTCCGGCAGGACCTCTACTACCGGCTCAAGGGCGTGATGCTGGAGCTCCCGCCGCTGCGCGACCGGCTGGAGGATCTCCCGATCCTCGCGGACCACTTCCTTGCCCGCATCGCGCAGGAACGGAACGAACCGGTGAAGCAGCTTTCCGGCGCGGCGCTGGACCTTCTGCGGCGGCACGCCTGGCCGGGGAACGTGCGCGAGCTGTCGAACGTGCTCGCCTCCGCGGCGATCTTCGCCGACGGCCCCATCATCACGCCCGAGTGCTTCGAGCACATCGCCGAGCTCTCTGCGCTTCTGCGCGCATCGTCCGCGCCGGTTGTGGCCGTTCGTCCGCCCGCGCCGGTTCCGGAGCCTGCTCCCGTCGCGCCGCCATCGGCCGCGCCACCACCGCCTTCGGGCGAAGGCGAGGACGAGCCGGTGGCGCCCTCCAGCGGCGCGAGCGTGGATGACGTCGACTTCTACTCGCTGGCGCGGTCGAGGGGTTTGTCGCTCAAGGAGCTCCGGCACCAGCTCGAGATGCAGTGCATCCGGCGCGCGCTGATCGATGCGTCCGGGAACATCAGCGAGGCCGCGCGCTTGTTGAAGATGAAGCGTTCGCGGCTCTCCCAGATCGTCAACTCCGAGCCGGAGCTGAAAGGGGTTTGCCATGGGAACGAGTGATTTCCGGGCACATGCCTTGCAAATCATGACCGGCATGAAGTGCATCGTCGGGATTCTGGCAGCGGCCCTCCTGGTGGGATGCGGGGTGGGTGTGGATGACCCTGAGGGGCTGGCCGCAGCGGGTGACGCCTACGCCATCACCGCGCAGGGGCTCGTCGGCGACGGGCTCACCGGGGCCGCGCCGGGTGTCGTCAGCGACCCGGCGGTGGGGCTGCCGCTTCAGAAGGATGTGCCCACCGCGTTCTCCACCAGCATCGGTGGTGGAGGCGGCGGAACGGTGTCCGCTCCGCAGGATCCGATCCCCGCGTTCGAGCGGAAGCAGCCGGGCGGTTCGGGCGCTCCGGACCCGCGTACCACCAGCGCCGCGACGACGACCACCGCCGCCGCCGGAGCCCAGGCCGGCCGCTAGGTCCCAAAGCAGGCGTCGTTCGGCTAACGCGTGGCGCGTGTGTCGGCGACAGGGAGCAGCAGCGAGAACACGGCGCCCTTGCCGGGTTCGCCGCCCACCTCCAGCCGGCCGCCGTGCTCCTGCGAAATCCGCGCGGCGATCGCCAGGCCCAGACCGGTGCCGCCCTCCTTGGTCGTGAAGTAGGGCTCGAACAGACGCGCGCGATCCTCCGGGCGGATCCCCGGCCCGTCGTCCTCCACCTCCAGCGCGACCTCGGCATCGCGGCGGCGCGCGCGCACGGTGATCGTCCCGCCCTTCTCGCCGAGCGCCTCCTCCGCGTTCTTCACCAAGTTCACCAGCACCTGGGTGAGCTGATCGCGATCCGCGCGGACCCGGAGGCCCTGCTCGAGCTCGGAGCGGAGGGCGATGCCGGGGCGCGGGGCGGCGTAGAGGGCGAGCACCTGGGCGACGAGGTCGGCAGCGTCCAGCGCCTCCAGCTTCGGCCGGGGGAGCCGGGCGAAGCGGGAGAACTCGTCGACGATGCGGCGCAGCCGCTCCACCTCCTCGAGCACCGCGCCCGCGCTCTCCTCGAAGAGCGCGTGGAAGCGTGGGCTCTGGGCCTTCTTCGCCGCGAGCAGCGTCTCGAGGGACATCTGGATCGGCGTGAGCGGGTTCTTGATCTCATGCGCTAGGCGCCGCGCCACCTCCTGCCAGGCGGCCACGCGTTCGGAGGCGACGAGCTGTTCGGTCGTGGTGCGCAGGTCCGCGGTCATCCGGTTGAACGCCTGGACCAGCTCGCCCACCTCGCCCGAGGCGCGCTCTTCGACCTTGAGCGTCAGCCGCCCCTGCGACACCTCGCGCGCGGCGGAGGTGAGGGCCTCCACCGGCCGGGTGATCCTCCGGGCGATGAGCAGCCCCAGAAGGACGGAGAGCGCGAGGCCGATCGCCACCAACGTCCCGAAGGCGCGGACGATGCCCTGCTCCGCGTCCAGCAGCGCGGCGCGGCTGTAGTCCAGCTCGATGCGGCCTACCGGCGGCAGCGCGATGGTCTCGGTCACCACCGGCGGGCGGGCGGTCCCGGCGGTCGCGAGCACGTCCTCGCCAATGCGCAGCCGGACTTCGGCGCCGGCGAGGTTGGCCAGATGATCGACCATCGACTGATCGAGCAGTACCCCGCCTACGACCCAGATACGTAGCGCGCCGTAGTCCATTGACCGTGCCGTGACGAGGGCGGGCATCTTGCGTAGGCCGTGTGCGTCGCGGAGCTCCACCAGGACCGGGACCGGATCCCTCTGGCCCGCGCGGGCGACGGAGAACAGGGCCTCGTCGGGATCGCCGATGCGCGCGGGGAGGTGGCCGGAGGAGAGCGTCGTCCCCTGCGAATCGAACAGGGAGAGCACGGTGAGGCCGCGGCTCTTCATCAGCCGCTCCGCCGAACCGGCGAGCTGGGGCGAGCCGCCGGCGCGGACCTCGCGGGCCACGTCTTCCAGCGCGACGCTCTGGGCGAGCTCTTCGATCGCGCGGCGGACGTCCTCGGAGGTGCGCTCGAGCGCGGCGCGCGCGGCGGCGGTGGAGGAGCGGGTGCGCGCGTTTAGCTCGCCGGAGAGGGTGTGGCGCAGATCGCGGATCGCCAGCGGGACCACCACCAGCAGGGGTAGCACCGCCAGGAGCGCGAACGCGAGGGCCAGCCGGGTGCGCAGCCGCATCGTTACTTCGCCTCCGGGGGGGACGCGAAGAAGGCGCCGTCCAGCTGCGGGAGCCCGAACGCGTCCGCTTCGATCCCCAGCACCTCCGGGCGGCGCACGACCTCGAGGCTCTGCGCGTAGAGCGGGATGAAGGCGAGCTGTGGCTGCAGCGCCCGGGCGCGCTCGCGGACGCGGGCGTCGCGGTCGGCGTCATGGGTGATTGCGCCGATCGCCGGGAGCTCCTTCGCCAGCAGATCGTGACGGCCGGCGGCGTCGATCACCACCGCCAGCGCCGGAGCGGGGAGGGGGGGTAACAGGAGCGCGTGGAGCATCAGATCGAAGTCGCCGTCCGCCCATCGGGCGCGCAGGGTGGTGCGGGAGACGGCCTTGAGCGCCACCTGGTAGCCGGCGTCGTGGAGCTTCACCTGCAGGCGTTCGGCGACGGCGCGCTGATCGGCGATCGCCGCGTCGTACAGCAGGGTGAGCTCGCGGCCGGGCGGTGGCGTCCGGCTGACGCCGTGGGGCGCCGGCTGTTGCGTCATCAGCGCCGGCGGGAGGAGCGACGACATGGGCACAGACGGCGCGCGGACGAAGATGCGGACGAGGTCCCCGCGGTCGACTAGGCGCTCGAGGTGATCCCGGAAGCCTGGGCCGGTGCGGCCGGGCTGGAACGCGAGGTACGTCGCAAAGAGCGCGGGCGCAGGTGGCACTGCCTCCAACCCGTCCGCGGTAACGCCCAGGCCCACATCGGCCTCGCCCAGCGCGAGCGTGCGCGCGGCGGTGCGCTGATCGCCGGCGGTGGCGAAGAGGCGCTCGGCGTAGGGGCGTCCGCCGGGGTAGCCCCAGTTGGCGACGTCGATGCCGATCGCGCGGGTGGGGGTGAATGGTCCCAGGCCCGGGCCGGGCAGGTGATGGGGATCGGATGGGGCGATCGCCAGCGCCGGATGGCAGAGCGACGCCTCCAGATCCGGCCAGGGGAAGGCGAGGGCGAGCGAAAGCGACAAGGTCGACGCGGGCGACAGGTACCGGCCCTCGCCGCGCAGTGGGAAGAGCAGCGCGCGGTAGGGTGAACGCGACTCGAGCTGGCTGGCGCGCATCCACGCCTGCGCCACCTGCTGCGCCGTGAGGGCGACGCCGTCCGAAGTGCGGAGGCCCGGGCGCAGCGTGAGGCGCACGCGTGTCGGGGATTCGCGGTCCAGCGCGAGCGCGAGGGTGGGGACCGGCCGGTGCTCCCTGTCGAGCGCGCACACCGCGCGCGTCGTGAGCGACAACAGCGTGGCATCGGTCGGCGTGTCCGAGAGGAGCGGATCGGTCTGGCCGAGCTCACCGGTGAGCGCGACGCGGAGCGTGCCTCCGTACTGCCCGCGCGAAGCGCCGGCGGCGGGAGCGGCGACCAGTGCGACGACACTGGCGACGACGGAGACGAAGAGCGCGCGTGCTGAGCGCAGGGTCGCGGGCGGCGCGACGGGGCGTTGTCGCTGCGGGGAGTACGCGTTGAAGGCTGGCGTGGCTTCGCGGGCGACAGTGGTGTGCTGGATCCCGGCCGGCGCGCTGGGGACATGGTGCGGCGACGCGCCTCCACGGAGGCCCGGTGTGAGTCCGCAGATATCGGTGGCGTTCTGGACCTGCACCGGCGCTCGGGAAATCCGGTGCGGCACTGCGCGCGTGCGCGGGGCCAGTGAGTCTTCGCGAGCGTCGGTTGTGTGCCGGGTCCAATCCGGCGCGCCGGGGTTCCGCTGCGCAGGCGCGAATGGCCTTAGGTCCGCCGCAACTTCACGGGTACCGGTGGCGGGCGGGATCCCTTCCGGAGCGGCTCGGACGAGGGTGCATGCGCGAATTCCGTGAGGCAGTGCGCGTGCACGCGGGGCCGGCGTGTCGTCGCGAACGTCGGTTGCACCTCGCCTGGAGTCCGGCGTGCCGGTGCTCCGCTCGGGCGACGCGAATGGCCGGTGGTCCGGCCCACGACCTCGTGCACGGGTGGCCTGCTCGATCGGTGTCAGCGCGCGAGGGAGTTGCTCCGGATCGGCGTCTTCGCGAACGGCGGCTGGGTGCTGAACCCACGCCTTCGCGGGCGATCCGATGCAGGAGATCTCCAGAGCGCTGTCGCGGGTGCCGCCGCGGTTCATCGCGCCCTCCGGTAGACCTGAAGCTCGGTGGACCCGTCCGGCAGCCACACCGCGAGGATCACTTCATCCGCCGCGTCCCCGTCGAGATCGGCGCCGACCACCTGCAGCGCTCGCCCGCGCGGAATCTCCTTCCGGAAGCGCACCGCGTCCGGGCTGGGCGATCCAAGCGATGGCGCGCGCAGGACGCGCAGCACCTCCGGCGCCGGCGCCCAGGCGGCCTCGGTGGTGACGAGCTCCGCGGCGCCGTCGCCGTCCACGTCAATCAATGCGCTGGCGGCGCCGAGCCCGCGCAGCTCGGTGGAGGGCCCATCGGGCGCAAAGCCCTGGCGCCAGGTGGCGGTCGTGTCCGGATAGACGACCAGCAGCTCCGCGCCGTTGGGGCCGCCGAAGCCGCTGAGCGCGGTGGGCGCCCGCGGAAGGGCCAGCCGTCCGCCGCCGCTCTGCTCGAGCTCGGGCGTAAACGTGGGCACGCCGGGGCTGAGCCGCGTGGAGAAGGTCACCCCGCCGGCTTCGGCCACCACCACCCGGTCGGCGGGTCCGAGCACCTGGAAGCCGCCGTTTGGATCGAGCGCGACCGTCTCGCCGCGCGCGCGCTGCGCCGACAGCCAGGTGATGCGCGGCGGGCTCCGGGCGATGCTCACCGCGCCGAACGGCTCGCGGCACGGGGACGCGGCGAGCGGGAGGGGGCGAAGGTCGCGGCGCCCGAGGAGCCGGCCTTCGGGCGAGAAGGCGAGCAGCTCCTCATCGGTGAGGACCACCACCTCATCCTTGCCGTCGCCGTCGAGATCGCCCGCGGCGAGCGCGGCGCTGTGCCTCGGCAGGCGGGCGAACACGCCGCCCATCATCCGCAGCTCTCCGCTCTGGGGGCTGACGGCGGCCGGCTCCCGCGAAAGCGCCACGGCCGCGAGCGCCAGGACGTGCGCGTCGGCGTCGACGGAGGCTTCGAGGCCCGCGGCCGGTGCCGCCGGGCGCGTGCGGGTGGCTCCGGACCAGAAGTTGATCCACGTCCCGAGCAGATCGCCCCGAGCCTGCAGCCGTCCGTTCTCGATCGACAGCGACAGCCGCACCAGCGACCGCGCTCCGGCGGAGCGCGCCTCGGACTCTGCGGCTGCGGCGCTGTCGGCGTTCATTGCCACCGCGGGGAGCCGAAGGCGCGCCAGCTCCGCCGCGAGCACCGAGGTGAACGCCCGCGACAGCTCGGCGGATTCGCCCCGGACGTGCAGCGCCACCGGCGGCTCTGCGTGCGCGGCGATGAGGTCGTGCGCCACTTTCTGGGCCAGTCGCTCGAGCGCGAGCGGATCGCGCCGGGCCGTACTGGCCGCCTGCGCGAGGGTGGCCCAGAAGCACAGCCCGAGCAGACCTGCGCTGGCGGCGCGAAGCGCACACCTCACAGCCCGCCCCGCTGATCCAGCATGAAGAAGTCCTCGGGCCGCGCGGTGTCCGGAGGCAACGCCTCGGCGGTGGGCGCGGTGCCCTCCAGGAACGGTTCGATCCGGCCGGGGACGGCGGAGCCCGCGAGCAGCCCGCTCAATGGATCGATCCGCACGAACTCCACGCCCGGCGGCACCTCGAAGTCACGGACCGGCAGGCCCTCGTGGGCGGCCTTCATGAAGTCCAGCCAGATGGGCAGCGCAGCGCGGCTTCCGGTCTCGCCGTGGCCGAGGCTGCTGTGGTCGTCGAAGCCTACCCAGGCCGTGGCGACGTAGTCGGTCGTGTACCCGGAGAACCAGGCGTCCCGGTAGTCGTTGGCGGTGCCGGTCTTACCCGCGGCGGGGCGGCCCAGGCTCTTGACGGCGGTGGCGGTGCCCATCTCCACCACGCTCTGCATCAACGAAGTGGTCAGGTACGCGGTGGCGGGCGGGAGCGCCTCGGTGAACGCCGGCTGGTGCTCCTCCAGCACCCTGCCGTCGGGGCCGATCACGCGGATCACCGTGATCGGATCCGCGTACCGACCGAGCGACTGCAGCGTGGCATACGCGTTGGCGAGATCCAGCACCTGCACCTCTCCGGTGCCCAGCGCGAGCGTGAGGTTCTCGGGGAGATCGGCGTGGATTCCGCCGCGCCGCGCGAAGTCGATCACCACCTGCGGCGTGAGCGCTTCGATCAGCCGCACCGAGACGGTGTTCTTGGACT
The DNA here is from genome assembly GCA_019686135.1 of Myxococcaceae bacterium. Lineage (GTDB taxonomy): Bacteria > Myxococcota > Myxococcia > Myxococcales > Myxococcaceae > JADGHL01. The sequence continues at coordinate 10,688 of JADGHL010000102.1, forward strand.
GGGTGAGCGCGGCCCGGAGCGTCATCGGCCCGTCGAAGCCATTCTCGTAGTTGCGCGGCTTCCACAGCTTGCCCGTCCATGGATCGCGGATCGCCTCGGGCGCGTCGTTCACCACGCTCAAGGGCGTGTAGCGCCGGCTGTCGAGCGCCGCGCCATAGACGAAGGGCTTGAACGCGGAGCCGGGCTGGCGCCGGGCCTGGGTGGCGCGGTTGAACGGAGAGAGCTCGAAGTCGTATCCGCCGGTCATCGCCACCACGTGGCGGTTGGACGGGTCGATCGCCACCAGCGCGCCCTGCACCTCGGGGATCTGATCGAGCGTGGCCTCGAGCGGCTGGGCGGGGTCCTTCGCTTTGCCGACGGCACCCACCCGGATCCGGATCAGGTCGCCGGGGTGGAGCACGTCCGACATCTTCTTCGGCGGCGCGGTCGACTTCCCCACGCCCCGGGGCCGCGCCCAGGTCACGGTGTCGAAGTCGATCCGCGCGGTGCGGCTCACCAGATCCACCAGCGCGAAGCGGCCACGATCGTCGACGCGGGTGACGTAGCCCACCACGCGGGCTCCTTCGTGGAGCGGGCGCAGGGCGACGTCGCGGGCGAGCCGTTCGTCCGGCGAAGGCGGAGGCTCCTGATCCTCGTCGGCGCTGAGCGCGGCGGGGGCGGCGACGACGCTCGTTCCGCCATCCGCCGATCGGGTCACCGCGGTGCCCGGCCTGCCGCTCTCGACGATCGCCTCCGAATCTTCGCCGCTGGCGACCAGAGGGAGGCTCTCCGCGTCCGAGCCGGCGGCGTCCGGCTGGGTCAACCGCATCAGATCCGCGATCAGCACCTCGTCCTGACGCCGGCGCCCGGCCTCGGCGATGCGGGTGGCGATGAGCGGGCGGAGCGCGTCGAAGCGCTTCGGATCGAACGTGCCGAGCGCGCCGCGGTAACCCATCCGCCGGTCCAGCGCCTCCAGCCCCTGCTGCACGGCCGCATCCGCGGCGGCTTGAAACCTGGGCACCAGGGCGATCTCCACGCGCATCCCGCCTTCGAGCACGGCCTGCTCGCCGTAGCGCTCCACCAGCGCGCGCCGGACCTCCTCCACGTAGTACGCGCCCACGCGCGGCGGAGGCCGGGGCGCGAGCACGATCGGCTTGTCCAGCTCCTGCGCGATGACCTCTTTGGGGACGAAGCCGTGCTCGGCGAGCTGGGAGAGCACATAGCGCTGGCGCTGCTTGGCCCGGACGATGTTGGTGAGCGGGTTGATCCGGTGCGGGGACTGCGGGGTCCCCGCCAGCACCGCCGCCTCGCCGATGGTCAGATCCTTCGCGTGCTTGCCGAAGTAGAAGAGCGCGGCCTCCTCGATCCCATAGCGGTTGTGACCGAAGTAGATCTGGTTCACGTAGAGGTTGAGGATCTGATCCTTCGTCAACGCGCGCTCGAGGCGCGGGGTGAGGATCCACTCGCGGATCTTCCGGGAAAGGGTGCGCTCCTGCGTCAAAAGGATGTTCTTCACCACCTGCTGGGTGATGGTGGACGCGCCGGTCATCTTCCCGCCGGTGCCGGCCTTGATCGCCGCGCGGAGCATGCCGACGTAGTCGAGCCCCTGGTGGTGGTAGAAGTCCGCGTCCTCGGCGGCGAGGAACGCGTTCTTCACGTGCGGCGGGAGCGTGTTGATGTCCACCCAGGTGCGGCGCTCCCGGTAGAACTCGGCGCAGACCGAGCCGTCCGCGCAGTAGACCTTGGTCACCTGGGGCGGCTTGTACGTCTTGAGCTGCTCGACCGAAGGTAGGTCGCGGTCGAAGTAGAAGTAGGTGCCGATCGCGACGATCACCCCGATTACGCCGAGCGAAAGGCCCAGCGCCGCCACGCGCTTCATCCACTTCCACAGGGTTCGGAGCATCGGTCGTCGCTCGGGCAGGGGAGGTTATCGGGAAAAACGGCGGTGGCCAGAAGGGAGGGAAGTCCCCTGGCCACCGTCCGGGCGGGCGCGTTTCAGTGAACCGCCGCCGCGGAAACTCCTTCCGGAGCAGTGGGGTCTTGTGGCGGCTCGTCGCTCTCCGGTTCCTGCGGTGCCGCGTCCAGCATCCCGGTGGAGACGCTCGCCACGCGCGAGGCGTTCACGCGCGCCTTCACGTACTTCGGGGAGAGATCGCTCGCCCGGGCGTACGCGCGCTTCGCCTCGTCGATGCGCCCCATCCGCTCGAGCGCGACGCCGAGGTTGTTCTGCACGTACGCCAGGTGGGGGAGCAGCTCCGCGGCGCGGGTGAGGACATTGAGCGCCTCCTCGTTTTCGTTCGCGCGGAGCAGCGCGAAGCCGAGGTTGTTGAGCGCATGGCCGTGATCCGGGTCGAGCGAGATGACCTTGCGGAAGCTTTCGATCGCCTGTGACAGCTCGCCGCGGCTCAGGTGCGCGCGGCCGATCACCTGGAACGATTCGGGGTTGGACGCATCGCGCGCGATGGCCTCGTGGGCCACGTCGATCGCACGGTCGTACTCTTTCAGCGACAGGAGCACGCGCGCCTGCTGGATCAGCGGCGTCGCATCCTCCTTCTGGAGCTGCGCGATCCGCTCCAGGGTGGCGACGCGGAGCTTCCGGTCGCCGACGAGCTTCGAGAGCCGGTCCACCTGCGAGAGCGCGTCGAGATCGTCTCTGGCGTCGTACGCGGCGCGGCGCGCTTCGGCCAAAGCTCCGTCGAGATCGCCCTCTTCGGTCAGCAGCGCGGCGCGCGCGAGGTGATCGATTAGGCGTCCGTCTTCGTGCACGAGGCCGACCGGATCCTCCGGCACTTGTGGCGCGGCGGCGGTGACCGGCTCCGAAGGCGGAGCCGGTGCCACCACCGGTGGCGGGGCCGGCGGCGGCGCGGTCCGCGGCACGGCAAGGGGTTGGGGTTGAAGCGACTTCGTCTCGGCTTCGTCGCACCCGCTCGCCGCGACGAACAACGCGGCGACGCAGGCGGTGAGGATCTGCTTTCTCATGGCGTCGTTTCCTTGTGAGTGGCGCATCGGAGGCGCGATGCAGGCGATTGCGACGCGCGTGCCACCGCTTCGCAGCGCCGATCCGTGGCCGGCGGGACACAACCGCTTCGGCTTTCCTCGCCCAACGGCCTGTGTCACGGTCCGCGCGCCATGAAGATCGCGACCTGGAACGTGAACTCCATCCGCGCCCGGCAGGAGCGGTTGCTTGGCTGGCTCGAGAGCACGAAGCCGGATGTGGCCTGCCTCCAGGAGCTCAAGTGCCAGGAGGATCAGGTGCCCGAGGCGGAGGTGAAGGCGCTCGGGTACCACGCGTGCTGGTACGGCCAGAAGACCTACAACGGCGTGGCGATCCTCTCGAAGACACAGCTTGTCGACGTGTGCAAGGGACTGGGCGACAGCGTCGAGGATCCTCAGTGCCGCCTCATCGGCGCCACCGTCAACGGCGTGCGCGTCTACAGCGTGTACGCGCCCAACGGGCAGGAGGTGGGGTCGCCGGCGTACCGGTACAAGCTCGAGTGGTACGGGCGGCTGCGCCGCTTCCTCGACGCGCACCACCGGCCGGACGAGCCGATCGTCCTGTGCGGCGACTGGAACGTGGCGCCCGAACCGATCGACGTGCACGACCCGGTGGCGTGGGAGGGCCAGACGCTCTTCAGCGGCCCCGAACGCGACGCGCTGAAGACGCTCTGCGCATTCGGGCTGGAGGACACGTGGCGCAACCTCCACCCGGGCGAGCAGAAGTTCAGTTGGTGGGACTACCGGATGCTCGCGTTCCCCAAAGGGAAGGGGCTGCGCATCGACCACATTTTTGCCACGGCGCCTCTGGCGAAGAAGGCGAAGGCCTCGGAGATCGAACGCGAGATGCGCAAGGGCAAGCAGCCCTCGGATCACGCGCCGGTGTGGACCGACTTCGACGTCTGAGGCTCAGGCGTCGAGCGTGGTCTTCCGCACGAAGGGGCTGCGCAGCTTGAGGCTGCGGTCCAGCGCATACTTCCCGCCGCCGATCAGCATCGCCAGCACCATCAGCGCCAGGTAGTGCAGCGCCAGCTCCATCTTCCCCATCGGATCGTGCCGGTGCTGGAAGAGGGCGACGAGCATGGTGAAGGACACGAACGCCGCCGCCGGCCGGGTGAGAAACCCGAACGCCACGAACAGCCCGCCGAAGAACTCGGCTGCAGAGGCGCACCAGGCGAAGAACAGCGGGAACGGGAACCCGAGGTGCGCCACGGTCCCGGCGAGGCTGTAGACCTTCCCGTTGAACACCTTGTCGTAGCCGTGGAGCAGTGCCAGGGACATCCCGAAGACGAACCGGGTCAGCGCCCACCCCAGATCCGCGAGCGGTTGATTCATGCCACTGGTTTACCGGAATCGGCCGTCGCGCGCGCGGGTCGGGGTTATGGTCGCGGCGTGGATTTCCGTGACTACGTCGAGCGCTTCGACACCTACACGAAGATCGCCCGCATCTCCCGGTTCGCCGAGGTGCAGGAGGGCGGCCGCACGTATCCGCTCCTTTGCGCGGAGACGGACGGGCGCCACCGGCTGGTCATCACGAGCGGCTTCCACGGCGAGGAGCCGGCCGGCCCGCTCACGCTGCTCACGCGCTTCGAGGAGATCGCGCAATGGGCGCGCGCACACGACGTGGGGCTGCAGGTGTACCCCTGCATCAACCCCTCGGGCTTCGAGGACGGCACCCGCTACAACCGCAGCGGGGAGAAGCCCAACAACGACTTTCTCCGCTACGAGGTGGCGCCTGGCGTCTGGAAGAGTGAGCTGCAGCCGGGCGAGCCTTTTTTGCGCTGGGCGCTCTTCGACGGCGGACCGAAGGAGACGCGCGCGCTCCGGGCCGAGCTCGAGAAGCACCCGCGCCCGAACGCCGCGCTCGACATTCACCAAGACCGCTACGTCCACCAGCCGCTGTCGTACGCGTACGTGTTCGGCGACCGGGCTGCCTACGCGCCGCTGGTGGAGGCGGCGTCGCGGTACGCGACCATCGCCCGCGACGTCCAGGTGGACGAGGTGAACCGGACGAATGCGCTCGGGTTGATCGAGTACAACGACGGCAGCGTCACCGACTACTACCTCCGCCGGCAGGTGCCCTACACGGCCGCGCTGGAGACCACCACGTCTACGCCGCTGGAGCGGGCGCACGAGGTGAACCTGATCTGGATCCGCGGCTTCATCGAGCTCGCGGCGCGGGGCGAGTAGCGGGCCATCACGCGGCGCCGTTCTCCTTCGTGTCCTGGCCGCGGCGGATCCCGAGCGCCTTCATCTTCTTGTAGAAGTGCCCGCGCTCGAGATCGAGCAGCCGCGCGGCCTCGGTCACGTTGTCCCGGGTGAACGCCAGCGCGTGCAGGATGATCTCCCGCTCTGCGTCCTCCACCTGCTCGCGGAAGGGACGGTCCGCGGTGATCCGGAAGCCGGGGCTCGCGCCGGGGACGGTCCGCGACGTGGGCACGGCACCTGCTGATGGGGGCAGCGGGAAGACGGGCGCCGGAGGCGGCGGAGCCGAAGGAGCGGCGCCGGGCGTGTGGGAGGTCGCCTCCTGCGGAGAGGGCGCCGTCGTCCGTCCGCGTACCCGCGGCAACAGCGCGTCAACCTCCACCCCGCTGATCACCGGCCCCTCGCAGAGGATCGCCAGCCGCTCGACGAGGTTCCGCAGCTCGCGCACGTTCCCCGGGTAGTCGTAGCCGGCCATCACCGCCAGCCCCTCGGGCGACAGCGTCATCGGCCGCTTGCCGTTGCGGCTGCAGGCCTCTTTCAGGAAGGCGTTGATGAGGTCCGGCAGGTCCTCCTTGCGTTCGCGCAGCGGGGGCACGTGCACCTGCACCACGTTGATCCGGTAGTAGAGGTCCTCGCGGAAGCGGCCCGCTTCGATCTCCTTCTCCAGATCCTTGTTGGTGGCGGCGATCACCCGGACGTCGACGCGGATCGTCTCCGTTCCGCCCACGCGCTCCAGCTCGCCCTCCTGCAGCACTCGGAGGAGCTTGGCCTGCATCGCCTGTGGCATGTCGCCGATCTCGTCGAGGAAGAGCGTGCCCTCGTGTGCCAGCTCGAACTTGCCGCGCCGGGCGGACACCGCGCCGGTGAACGCACCCCGCTCGTGGCCGAACAGCTCGCTCTCGATGAGCTCGTGCGGCACCGCCGCGCAGTTCAGCTTCACGAAGGGCCCGCTCTTGCGCCGCGAGTGCCGGTGGATGGCGCGCGCCACCAGCTCCTTGCCGCTGCCGTTCTCGCCGGTCACCAGCACCCGGCCTTCGGAGGGGGCGATGCGACGGATCAGCTCGTAGATCCGCTCCATGGCCGGGCCGCGGCCCACCATCTCGAACTGGCCGACCTCCTTCTGCAGCTCGGCCAGCTCCTCCATCACCCGCTGGTGCTGGAGCGCGTTGCGCAGGGCGACCAGGAGACGCTCGCGGCTGATCGGCTTCTCCAGAAAATCGCGCGCGCCCATCCGGGTGGCCTTCACCGCGGTGTCGATGGTGCCGTGCCCGGACATCATGATGACCGGCAGGCGCGGGTGGGACGCGGCGATCCGCTCGAGCGCGCTCATGCCATCGAGGTCCGGCATCTTCACGTCCATCACCACCGCGTCCACCGGCTTGGCCGCCAGGACGTCGAGGGCGACCTGTCCGCTGGCGGCGAGCTCGACCTCGTAGCCCTCCAGCGTGAGCGCCTGTTTCAGCGTCAGCAGGATGTTCTTCTCGTCATCGACCAGCAGCACCGTCGTGGCCATCTGCGCACCTCAGTGCGGCAATTCTGCCGCGCTTCCCGGGAATGATTCGGGACTCCGGCGATTTACAGCGCCGCCAACGCGGGAACTGCAAAGCATCTGCCCGCCTAAACCTTTGACGGTCCTGGGGTGAGCCGGTAGGGAGAGTCGCACCGCACCCCGGTCAACACTTCGACGGAGGGAACCATGCGCAAGGTCGGACTGGTTGTGGGTTGCTCATTCGGAGTCCTTCTCCTCGCGGGGTGCCCACCCACCTACCCGAACTGCAAATCCGACGAGCACTGCGCCGACCACGGGGAGGTCTGCGTCCAGGGGCAGTGCCAGGAGTGCGGCACCGACGCCAACTGCAAGCCGGGGTTCGTCTGCCAGGGCGGCAAGTGCACGCCGAAGCCCGAGTGCACGCCGACCGGGAACGAGTGCGGCCCCGGGAAGAAGTGCGAGGCCGGCAAGTGCGTGGTGCACGAATGCGACACGAGCGCGGACTGCCACGGCGCCGGTCATTGCGAAAACCACCGCTGCGTCGCCGGCTGCACCGCCGATGAGGACTGCCCGTCGGGTCAGAAGTGCGAGGCCGGCCAGTGCGTCGCCGCGCAGGCGGGCACCGCGTGCAACTGGGAGCCGGTCCACTTCGCCTTCAACGAGGCGGGGCTCACCCCAGAGGCGCAGGCCCAGCTGGATACCCTGGCCGAGTGCATTAAGCGCGACAACCTGTCGGTCACCCTGGAGGGGCACGCGGACGAGCGCGGCACCGAGGAGTACAACCTCCAGCTCTCCAACCGTCGCGCCGCGTCGGTGAAGGACTACCTGGTGCGCCTCGGGGTGCCCAGCAGCAAGCTGGACACCGTCGGCTACGGGGAGAACCGGCCGGTGAACCCCGCGCAGAACGAAGAGGCCTGGGCGGAGAACCGCCGGGTCGAGTTCCGCAAGTAGGCGCCTGGCCTTCGCCCGATGCCTGAGAGCCACCTCGTCTTCGAGAGCAGCGGCGAGTGGTACGCGGTCCCCGCCGTCCGCGCCTCTGAGATCGTCACCTTCCCCGAACTCACCCGCGTGCCGGCGTCGAAGCCGCACGTGCTGGGTGTGTTCGCGCATCGGGGAGAGGTGATCCCGGTGGTGGCGCTGTCGACGCTGCGCACCGGAGCCGAAGCGCCGGCGCCCCGGCGCGGCGTGGTGCTGCGCGCCGACCGGGGCGTGTGCGCCGTTCCCGCGGAGCGCGTGCAGGGCGTGATGGATCTCGATGAGCCCGGTCCCCGCCTCGGCGCGGTGGGCTTTCTGGCGGTGCTGCGCGGCCCCGTGCAGGCGCGCGAGCACAAGGCGGCGGTCATCGACCTCGAGGCGATGCTGGCGTTCTTGAGCCGCTGAGCGGACGCATCAGGGCGTCATCGCCACGTGGTGCTTCACGGTGCCGCCGCGGGGCATGTCGATCTCCACCGTCCGGGTCGTCTGGCCGTCGAGCGTCTGCAGCACCAGCCGGTGCCGTCCGGAGGTGAGCGTCACGGTGATGGGCGTCATCCCCAGCTCGCGGCCGCCGGTCCGGGCGAGCGCCGGGCGATCGCTGGTGAGGACCAGGGTGGCCCGGCCGCTCCGCACAGGTGGCCGCGCGTGAGGCTCTTGGGCGCCGTCGTCGTCCGTGGCCTTTACGGCCTCCGCGGCTGGTGCGGGCGCTTGTATCGGCGCCGGTTCGGCGACGTCCTCCACCGGGCGGAGCACGCCGACTCCCCGGAGCACCAGCACGATCGCGCCGCCACACAGAAGGGCGATCGCCATTCCAACGGCGAGGACCGGCACCCCGCGCCGGTGGGGCAACGCATCCGCCGCGGTGACCGAAGGTTCGTCGGGCGCGAGCGGGTGGCCGGTCGGCGTCGTGTCCGGTTCGGCGGGCTCGGGCGGGGGCAGTGAAGTGCGGGGACGGGTGTCG
>JADGHL010000103.1 GCA_019686135.1 Myxococcaceae bacterium
CTCGCGGGCAAGGTTTTCGAACAGCGGCGCAGTTCCGCAACGTGACCGACGGGATCGTCGTCCCGGTGTGGGGCGCGCTGATGATCCTCACCGTGTTTCTTTCCCCGTTCGTGTCGATGCGGCTGTTCGCCGAGGAGCAGAAGCAGAAGACCTTCGAGCTCCTCATGACCGCGCCGGTGCGTCCCACCGAAATCGTGCTCGGCAAATTCCTCGGCGGGTTCGGGATGATGGGACTGACCATCGGCGTGGGGATCGTCTTTCCGCTCACGCTGGCGGCCTTCGGCGGCGAACAAAACGGCGCGGCGCTGGACTGGAGCGCGGTGCTGCTCGGCTACGGCGGGCTGTTGGCGTGGACGGCGGCGTGCATCGCGGTGGGGATGTTCATCTCATCGCTGACCGAGTCGCAGTTTCTGGCCGCGTTCATCACCCTGGCGGTCCTCGTGCCGTGGTGGCTCCTCGGCGACGTGGCCAGCGCCGCTGAGGATCCGCTGCGCACGTTCCTTCAGAGCGTGGCCTTCAGCACGCACCTGACCCCGATGCTGCAGGGCGAGACGGACCTTGCCGCGGTGGTGTTCTTCCCGTCGGTGATCGTCTTCTTCCTCTTTCTCACCCAGCGGCGCGTGGAGGCGTTCCGGTGGGCGTGACAGGGCGGCTGGCGGGTGGGATCGCGATCGTCCTTCTCCTCTCCTCGCCGTTCACCGCGTTCGTCTCGTCATGGGTGTTCGGGACGGCCCAGGCGGGGATCGCCGTCGCGCTGATCGCGCTGTACTTCGCCACCAACTGGGCGCACTTCGGGCAGTTCGCCTCGCGGCGCTCCACCAGCTACTTCCTGATCTCGATGGCCACGGGGCTTGCGCTCCTGGGCGCGCTGGCCGCGGTGAACGTCATCGCCTACCGCAAGAACGTGCGGTGGGACCTGTCGAAGAACCACATCTTCACGCTCGCGAAGCAGACGAAGGACGCGCTCCAGAAGATGCCCGAGCCCGTGCGGGTGGTGACCTTCATCCCGTCCAACGCCGGCGGGCTGCGCGATCGCGTGGAGCCCCTCCTCAACCGCTACCAGCGGGAGGCGCCGGAGAAGTTCGCCTACGAGTTCAAGGATCCTGCGCGCACGCCGGACCTGGTGCGCGAGTACCGGCTGCAGCCGGGACAGCCGGCGGCGGTGCTCCTCCGCGGTGAAGGCGACCGTCAGCAGCGGCTGCTCGTGCCGATCTACGACGGCCTCACCGAACAGGACCTCACCAACGCGCTTCTGGAGCTGGGCGGCGGCGCAAAGCGCAACGTCTACTTCATCGAGGGCCACGGCGAATGGCCGCTGACGCCGAAAGAGGGCGGCGCGCAGGCGGAGCGGATGCTCTCGATGTACAAGCTCGAGCAGGCGCTCTCCTCCGAGGGCTACAACGCGCTTCCGCTCAACCTCGCCAGCAAGGGCGATGTGCCGGACGACGCGGCCGGGGTGATCCTCTCCGGGGCGCGATCGCCGCTCGCCGAGATGGAGGTGGCGGCGCTGGAGCGCTTCCTCGCGCGCGGTGGGCGGATGATCATCGGCGCCGAACCGGAGGTCGACGAGGGCCTCTCGCGGCTGCTCGAGAAGTACGCGGTGCAGCTCGACGACGGGATGCTGGCGGACTCACAGTACATGCACGAGAGCATCTACTTCCTCGTGGTGGCCCCGGAGTTCTTCTCCGACCATCCGATCGTCCGTCCGCTCAAGGGCGAGAAGCTCAACCTCGCCTTCCCCACCGCGCGCGGGCTGTCGATCCTCCGGGAGGGGATGCTGCCCGGCGTCACCACCCTGCCGCTTCTGACCACCTCCCCCAACGCGTGGGAGGAGACCACGCCCAACGAGACGCCGCAGCCGTCTTCCGGGGAGAAGGCCGGGCAGATCGTCCTTGCCGCCGCCGCGACGAGGCCGGTGCCTCAGCAGGGCGGCGCGCCCGCACGCGAGACCCGGCTGGTGGTGATCGGCGACTCGGAGACGCTCACCGACGCGATGCTCACCTTCGAGGGCAACCTCAACTTCGTCCTCAACTGTCTGGCGTGGATCACCGATCAGCCGAACCGGATCACCATCCGCCCGCCGGACCGTGACCTCTCCACCATCGACATGACCCCGGACACGGTGGCGCAGATCCGCTTCTTCTCGGTGGCGCTGTTGCCCATCACCCTGCTGTGCGTCGCCGTCGGGGTGTGGATCCAGAGGCGGAACAAGTGAACCAGCTCCGCAAGAACGTCTTTCTGCTCGCCCTCTTCGCCGTGCTCGCCGGAGCGCTCGGGCTGTACGGGTGGTTCGGCGTGCTCAAGGGCGAGGAGCAGGAGCGGGCCCGCGCGAAGGCACAGGCGCGCTTCGTCCCGCTTTCGGGCGCGGCACCGGAGTACGTGCGCATCGTGCTCTCCCACCCCGGCGGGAGCACCACGGTGGAGCGCCAGGGCGACGCGTGGTGGATCGTGGCGCCGGTGGACGCGCCGGTGGACCCGCTGGTGATGGATACGGTCAAGAGCCAGCTCGACACGCTCGAGCTGTCGACGGTGATCGAAGAACACCCGACGCCCGAAGACCTGCAGCGCTACGGGCTGGCCTCCCCCGCGTTCACCGTCCAGGTCACCACCCGGCCGAAGGGCGGTGGCGCAAAGCAGACGTACACGCTGGAGGGCGGTGGCGAGAACACCTTCGACGGATCGATCTACGTGCGGCGCAGCGGGGATCCGCGCGTGTACGCGGCGCCCGGCGGCGTGCGCTTCAACCTTTTGCGGACGACGCTGGATCTCCGGGACAAGCAGGTGATGAAGGTCCCGGTGAAGGAGGTCCGCCGCGTCGAAGTCACATCGCCCCGGCACAAGGTGGTGCTGGAGCGCGAGGGCAGGAAGTGGCGGATGCTGGAGCCCGAGGCCACCGACGCGGATGCGCAGGCGGTGTCCCAGTTCCTCGGCGGGCTCGCCAACGAGCGCGCCCGCACCTTCCTGGACGATGGCCCCGGCGCGCGCGAACAAGCCGGGCTGGACAAGCCGCTGGTAGAGGCCACCTTCACCCCGGAAAAGGGCGAGCCGATCCACCTCAGCCTGGGCCGCCCAGAGGATGGTCCCGACGCGGGGCGGGATGCGCTCGTGCTGATGCGCCGTGAAGGCGACCGGACCGTGCTGGCGGAGGTGGACTTCAAGGCCACCGCCGCGCTCGATCCGGACCCCGCCACTCTGCGCGACCGCAGCGTGCTCGCCTTCGAGAAGGACCGGGTCGCGCGGATCGAGTTCCTCAAGGGCGGCTCGACGATCGTCGTCGAGCGCGAGCTCGTGGACGGCGGCTCGCTGGAGAACTGGCGGGTCGTGGCGCCCGGCAAGGGGCCGGCGAAGAAGTTCAAGATGACCTCCGTCCTGTGGACGCTTGGGTCGCTCAAGGCGCTCCAGGTCCACGACGCGCACCCAAAGAACTGGGCGCGGTGGGGCCTGGACAGGCCCGAGCAGGAGGCGCGGCTCTACGACTCGAGCGGGAACCTGCTCGCGGCGCTGGCGGTGGGAAAGCCCGTGGACGGCAAACCGGACGTCCGCTACGCGCGCGGCACGCGCGACCAGGTGGTGGAGATGAGCACCGAGCGGCTGGTGGATCTCCCCACCTCGCTGGACGACGTGTTGGATCTGAACCGTGCCCCGGTCGCGGACGCGGGCGCGCGCTGAGGCCGTTTGGGTCCTACGGTCCGACGGCCACCGCGCCCTCGCCGCGCGCCGAGAACTCGGTCTCTTCGATGGACGGGCGGTCGATGCGGAAGACGTAGAACCGCCGGTTGCGCACGCGCTGCAACAGCGGCATCGCCACGTTGAACACGGGCACTCCCTTGTCGGTGGTGCCCTGAATCGTCCCGTGATGGGCGTGGCCGTGGAACACCGCGTCCGCGCCGTACCCGTCGATCGGCATCATCAGCCGGCTGGAGCCGAGGAACGAGTAGATCTCCGGGTTCTCGCCCACGATCGTCGCCGGGATCGGCGAGTAGTGCATGATCACCAGCTTCTTCGGCAGATCCAGCCGCCCGAGCGCGCGCTCCAGCTTGAGCGACTCGTTCACCGCCTCCTGCACGAACGCCTTGGTCTGCGGCTCGCCGAAGGCCTGCAGCGCCCCGCGCCCGAACCCGCCGCCGAATCCCTTCACGCCCGCGATCCCCAGCACCTTCTGGAACACGTACGAGTCCCCGTCGAGGCAGCGCACGCCGACCTTCTGCAGCTCGTGCATCAGGTCCTGTTCTTTGCCGCACTCGTAGTCGTGGTTGCCGAGCACCGCGCACGCGGGGACGCGCAGCGCGGACAGCTCCTCCGCCAGCACCCGGGCCTCGTCGACCTTTCCGTGGTCCGTGAGATCGCCGCACAACAGGAGGAGGTCCGCCTCCTCATTCACCTGTTTGACGAACTGCCGGAACCGGCCGTGATCGATGTCGCGGCAGTGGAGGTCACCTGCGGCCGCCACTCGAATGCTGGATCCCGGATCCCGTTGCCCGTTCATCCCGTGCCTGCCTCTCGTGTTCGTCCCAGATGCGGCCGTTGAGGTAGCCCCAGCACTGCATGTCCACGTCGTAGTTCACGCGTGAGATCAGCGGCCCGCGGCAGATCGGATCGCCCCAGTCGCCCTCCTTCATGGTGGCGAGCGTCCGCCGCATCATCTCCGCCATCACCCACTCGGGGATGTTGGTGCGGTCCGAGGGATAGGAGAACCGGTACAGGATGAGGTGGGCGAACAGGACCTCCCAGTAGCGGTCGAACCGCCGCATCAGGCGCTGCCAGTCCATTTTGTCGCCCACCGCGCGGATGAGGTGGTTGACGTCGCCGCCGTCGAAGCGTTCGCGCTCGCAGATGAAGGCCTTGCTCCAGATCATCTCCTCGGCCGGAGCGATCAGCACCTTGCGGCCGAACGCCTCGCCCACCGTGGCGTACTCGAACCACTCGTCGTCCACCGTCGCCACGCCGTTGCCGGAGGAGAAGATGAGGTCGACGAAGTACTCGCCCTTGTAGGCCTTGTAGAGCCAGACCTCGTCGCGCCGCTCGGTCTCCCAGCCGTCCGCGGCCAGGATGTCGAGCGCCCGGGCGGCGTCCTCCTTCTTCGGGAAGAGATCGAGGTCCTTGGTGTCGCGGTAGATGCCGGTGTAGTTGCAATAGGCGTAGGCGCCGCCCACCACGAAGGGCACGCCGGCCTCCTGGAGCACGTCGATCGCCCGCGCGCGCGCAGAGATCTCGGTCCGGTCCCGCAGCTTCTCCGCGAGCGCCTTGTCGGTGCCGATCTCCCCGGGGTGATTCGGGTGACGCTTCTCCTCTTTCATGGCTGAAAGCTAGGAAGCGGCATTTACGATCGTCAGCGAACGCTGATGCGGCCTGACCGCCCGCCTGCTCCCCGGGCGCGAGCGCACCTCTGCGCACCCGGGCACCTTCCCGCCGAACGCAGCGAATCGACTACGCTTTGTGGGAGTCGACGATCCGCTTTTCTGTTCCGGCGGCCTGCGGTGTCCATGGCAGCGAAACCGAAACCGCGCCCGCCGGGGGCGTCCAGGAGACTTCGATGAAACGACTGTCGCTGCTTGCTGCCTGTGCCGTGTTCCTCGCCTGCGGCCCGGGAGCCAACATCAACTTCAAGAACGGCTTTCCGCGCGCCGAGACAGTGAAGCTGGAGTTTCCGTCGAAGGGCGCCTCCGCGCTCACCAGCAACACCGGCACCAACAAGGACGCGCTCAAGGGCGATCACAGCTCGTTCTACGACATCACCCGTGGCGTGACCCTGGGCGTGAACACCGGCGTCGGGTTCGTGCTCGGGCTGGTGAAGACAATCGCCGATCACCACCCGACCTCCACCACCGCCGACACCGCGGTGTGGGGCCCGTACACCGAGGATCTGTCGCCCAACACCTGGAAGTTCACCGTCACCGCGGTGGGCCAGGACTACAACTACAAGCTCGAGGGCAAGCCGAAGACCGCCGGCGACTCCGCGTACGTCACCGTGCTCTCCGGCACCCACACCCCCGCACTGGACCAGAACGGGAACGCGATCGAAGGCTTCGGCGCGGGCACGTTCACTCTCGACTGGGACGCGGCGAAGACGCTGCCGGAGCACGACAACAACGTGGGCAAGGCGGTGGTCCAGTACTCCCGGCCGGACGCCACCAGCGACGTGACCATCACCGTGGGCTTCAACCAGGTGCGCGATGACGCCACCGGCAATCTGGTCGACGCGAACTACACCTACGCGAAGCACCCCGGCCAGGGTGGCTCGTTCGAGTTCAGCACCAACAAGAACCTCGACGAGGCGCACAGCGCGCTGATCGAACATTTGACGATCAAGAGCCGCTGGAACCCGGACGGCGCCGGCCGCGCCGACGTGAAGGCCACCGGCGGCGACCTGACGAGCGAGGCCACCGCGAACGAATGCTGGGACTCGAACTTCAACTCCCAGTACATGGCCGCCAGCTGGGCGCCGAACGTGCCGGAGCTCAACTACGGCGACGAGGCGACCGACTGCGCCTTCCCCACCGCGGAGTACTCCAACCTGTAGTCGATGCAAAAGGCGCCCGCGCGGCCCGTCCGGCGCGCGGGCGCCGCCCGTTCGACGCCCCACATGAGCCCGGCGCTGCAGGTCATCTCAGGCGGAAAGAGCGCGGACTCGAAAGACGCGCTGCGGGAGCTCTACGAGAAGTACGGCGGGGCGGTGTTCGGGCGGTGTCTGTACCTGTTGAAGGATCGCACCCGGGCCGAGGACGCGATGCAGGACGTGTTCGCCAGAGCGCTGACGCACCACACGTCGTTCCGCAGCGAGGCCTCGCCCCTGACCTGGCTGATGAAGATCGCCACCCACCATTGCCTCAACCTGCTCCGGGCCGAACGCGCCGGGTGGCGCCGGATCTTCGAACGGCAGGAGCGCGCGCGGCCGGAGGGTCACGGCGGGGCGCAGGTGCTGGAGCTGCGCGAGTCGATCCGCGCGGTGCTCTCGCGCTTCGACGAGGAGACCCAGCGCGCAGCCATCCACTACCACGTCGACGAGATGACGCTGGAGGAGGTGGCGGCGCTGCTCGGACGGAGCGTCCCCACCATCCGCAAGCGCCTCGAGCACTTCGCCCGGCTGAGCGGACAGGAGTTGAGGCCATGAGCGCCGAATCGGTGGCGACCCACGTGGGCGAGCTGACGCTGCGCCGCCTCCGCGCCGGCGAGCTGGAAGGCGCCGAGGCCGCCCGGGCGAAGGCACACACGGAGGACTGCGGCCACTGCCGGGCGCGGCTGCGCGCGCTGGACGAGGAGCAGCGGTCCTTCGAGCAGACCATCTCCTTCGAACGCTTCCAGGCCGGCGTCACCCGTGCGACGCGACAGCCTTCGCCGGCTGCGACGACGCCGAAGGCCCGCTGGCTCTACCCGGTGATGGCGATGGCGGCGATGGTGGCGCTGGTCGTTCTGGGCGAGCCGATGGCGGATCTGCTCGGCGGTCCCGAGCGCCCCATCACGAGGCTCAAGGGCGGCGCGGGGATCGACGTGCGGATCGCATCGGGGAACGACGGCCCCCAGCGCAGCGCGACCGCGGACGCGCCGGAACCGCTCGGTCCGGGCGAACGCGTGCGCATCGGCTACCAGGCCGGCGAGCACAGCTACGTGCTGGCGTTGTCGATCGATCAGAACGGCGTCGTGACCCCGCTCTATCCGGAGTCCGGCCAGAGCCTCCCGGTCCAGAGCACAGCGTCCGAACGGATGGAGTACCTGCCCGACTCGCTGGAGTTCACCGGCGCCGGCGCAGAGACCGTGCTGGTGGTGCTCTCGGACACGCCGCTGGACGTGGCCGAGGTGCGGGCGGCAGCGGAGCGCGCCTTCGAGGAGGCCGGACGTGACGTCACCCGCGTGCGGACGCTGGATGTCGGTCCGCACGCGGAAGTGTTCCATCGGACGGTGCTCAAGCCATGAACGGCGCGTGCGATCGCCTGCATCCGGGTACCCGGGCACCCGGACCGGCCGGAATCGACCCGCAGTTGAACGCTGCGGTGCATGGCGCAGCGCCGGCGCCCGCTGGTCGCCATCCGCCAGTCAGCGCTGTGGTGCATCCCGCAGCGCCGGCGCCCGCTGGTCGCCATCCACCGGTCAGCGCTGCGGTGCATCCCGCAGCGCCGGCGCCCGCTGGTCGCCATCCGCCAGTCAGCGCTGCGGTGCATCCCGCAGCGCCGGCGCCCGCTGGTCGCCATCCGCCAGTTAGCGCTGCGGTGCATCGCGCAGCGCCGGCGCCCGCTGGTCGCCATCCACCGGTCAGCGCTGCGGTGCATCCCGCAGCGCCGGCGCCCGCTGGTCGCCATCCGCCACTCAGCGCTGTGGTGCATCCCGCAGCGCCGGCGCCCGCTGGTCGCCATCCGCCAGTCAGCGCTGCGGTGCATCGCGCAGCGCCGGCGCCCGCTAGTCGCCATCCGCCAGTCAGCGCTGCGGTGCATCCCGCAGCGCCGGCGCCCGCTGGTCGCCATCCGCCACTCAGCGCTGCGGTGCATCGCGCACCGGCGCCCGCTGGTCGCCATCCGCCAGTTAGCGCTGCGGTGCATCGCGCAGCGCCGGCGCCCGCTGGTCGCCATCCGCCAGTCAGCGCTGCGCTGCATCGCGCAGCGCCGGCGCCCGCTGTTCGCCATCCGCCAGTCAGCGCTGCGGTGCATCGCGCAGCGCCGGCGCCCGCTGGTCGCCATCCACCAGTCAGCGCTGCGGTGCGCGCAGCGCCGGCGCCCGCTGGGCACCCTTCGCCGGCCAGCGCTGCGACACAGGTTGTCGTGGCTCGCTCGAGCTCGAGCCGCGCGGTACGGGTCCATCCGACGCGTGCCTGGCGCAAACATCCGCCGATCCGCACCGCAGCCGTCGTCGTTGCGCTCCTTCTGGCCGCCACCGCCGCGAGAGCGGAGATCGTCACCCCGCTCCACCGCTTCGCCCTCGTGGCCGGCAACGACGAAGGCGGCGAAGGCACGCGCCCATTGCTCTACGCGCGCGACGACGCGCAGAAGATCCACGACATCCTCTTGCGGCTGGGCGGCGTGAAACGTGAGGACGCGGTGCTTGTCCTCAACGGCACAGCCGAGGACTTCCTTCGCGGGCTCTCCGACGTGGAGCGAAAGGCCCAGGCCGCACAGAAGCGCGGTGAGCGCACCGCGATCTTCGTCTACTACTCGGGGCACGCGAAGGACGGCGCGCTTCGGCTCGGCGACTCGGCGATCCCCTTCGCCGCGCTGAAGAACCGCCTCGCGCAGGCGCCCGCCGACGTGCGCGTGGGGATCTTCGACGCCTGCCAGTCCGGCGCGCTCACCCGGCGCAAGGGGGCGCGGCGCGCACCCGAGTTCGAGGTCCAGGCAGACGCCACCGAGAGCGCGAAGGGGCTGGTCATCCTCACCTCGAGCGCGTCCGACGAAGACTCGCAGGAGTCGGATCTGATCGGCGGCTCGTACTTCTCGCACCACCTCGCCAGCGGGCTCCTCGGGGACGCCGATCGCTCCGCGGACGGGCGCGTGTCGCTGTCCGAAGCGTACGCGTACGCCTACGAGCGGACGGTCGCGGATACCTCCAGCAGCGCGGCCGGCGCGCAGCACCCGACGTACAGCTACGACTTCCAGGGCAACGGCGACCTCGTGCTGACCGATCTGGTCGACCGCCGCGAGGGGCTTGTGTTCCCGGCGAACGCGCCCGGCGGCGTCTACTACGTGGTGGACGGGCGCGGCTTCGTGGCGGCCGAGGTCTGGAAGGCGGAGGGCACCGAGCGCCGGATCGCGGTCCCGCCGGGGACGTACACGCTCAAGCGCCGGCTGCCGGACCGGCTGCGAGTGGGCCAGGTGACGGTGGGCGGCGGAGCGATGACCGCGGTGGAGGAGGCGCGTCTCCGCGACGTCCCGTTCTCCGACGATCCGGTGAAGGGCCCCGGCCGTGCGCACCGGCTGACCTGGGTCTCGTTCGGCCTGACCGGAGAGGTGCAGTCCTTCTTCGACGGCCCGGTGCGCGAGAACCTGTTCCCCTCGCTCGGGCTGCTCGCGGCGGAGGTGAACCTGCACGGCTATCTGCGCCGCGACTGGGTGTGGGGCTTCGACATCGCGCTGGGCGGCGGCCAGAGCACACTGCACCTGCAGGGGGTGAGCGACCCGCTGCCCTACTCCTTCGCCCAGCTGAACCTGGGCAGCACCATCTGCGCCGAGTTCCCGATGGGCCGGTGGGTCCCGCAGCTGGGCGCGCGGCTGGCGCTCCTCGGGATGTCACGCACCTTCCAGGATCCTGCGCTGCCCAGGCAGACCTTCCTCACCCTCACCCCAGGGATCGTCGCGGGCGTCCGGTACCGGATCACCCCGTCGTGGGGCATCGGCGTGCGCACCCGGGTCCACTATCTCCTCTACAACGTCGATGAGAACCGCTCGCTCGGCTACTGGGAGCTTGCCGGGACCGTGGGGTACGAACTGTGAGCGCCGCCATGAACAGAGCACTGTGCGCCGGCATCCTTGCGGCCGCGATCGCGGCAGGAAGTGGCTGCGGCGGGACCTGGTCCAACGAGGACATCGTCTTCCTCTATGCGCTGCCGAAGAAGGAGGCGCTCCGGGCGAACGTCCCCGGCGCCGACCAGACCGCGAGCACCCAGAACGGCCTGCAATCGCGCAAGGACCCGCTCGCCGTGGGCGATGCGTCGAGGGCGTACGCGGAGACGAAGCTCAAGGCGCAGGAGCTGAACTCCAGCCTGCTCACCATCCTTGAGGTGGTCGAGTACGTGCGCCGTCAGTCGCCGTCACAGCGCGGGGAGGATTTCCGGCAGTGGGGGCCATGGGCGGACGAGAAGGACCGGACCCAGCAGATCCGCCTCGTCATCCGGCGCTTTCTCACCGCGCCCGTCCACTACGAGTGGAGCATCGACGTGAAGCGCCGCACCGAGCCCGAGGACGCATGGCTGCAGGCGATCCACGGCTCGTACGAACCGACCGATGACGTCCGCCGCGGCAGCGGCACGTTCTCGCTGGACGCCGCGCGCGTCCGCGAGGCGGGCTTCATGGGCGCGACCGACGACGGGCAGCTTCAGTACCTGGAGGTCAACTACCAGACCGGCGGCGATCCGATCGCCGTGGAGCTTCTGCTCGACGCGAAGCGCGCCCACCTCGAGTACGAGTACGAGGAGCACAGCGACGGCAGCGGCCGGCTCTCCTTCGACCTCAGCGCGAACTGGATCCCCACCGGGAGCGCGCTCGAGACCCTGTGGGTCACGAGCGCCTGGGCCGCGTCCGGAGCGGGCCGCGCGGACTACCACGTCTACGGCGGCAACACACCGGGCGGCGCGGTAGACAAGGCGACGGCGCTGGCCGCCGGCGAGGAGTGCTGGGACGAGTCCTTTCGCACCGCCTACTACCACGAGGTGTTCGACTCGGACGGTGACGGCACCCCCGGGACCGTTCACGGCCTGGTCACCCACTGCGCGGTGCCGGATCCGGACCTTCAGTGAGCCTCGCGCAGGTACCTCTTCAACGGTTCCCAGTACGCCGTCCGCCAGCTCTCATCCAGCCAGCGCAGCGCCTCGGGCGGCACGTTCGTCTGCGTGAGCTGGAGCCTCGTGCCCGTGCCGTACGGCTCGAGCTCGATCGTGACCACCGAGTAGTGGTGCGGCGGGAACGCCTTATGCGACCAGGCCTGCACGATGCGCCGGCCCGGCACCAGCACGAGCGTGTATCCGAACTGGCGTTCGTCGCAGGTGGTGAAGCGGCCGCCCTCGCGCCAGTCGATCTGCGCCTCGCACCCGGTGAACGCCGCGTGCTGTTCCTGGTCCATCCACGCGTCGAACACCGCCTGCGGCGGCGCATCGAGCACGACGTCATGCCGGAGCGTTCTGCCCTCGGTCGCCATGTCGGCTACCCGCGCAGCGCGGGGATGTCTCCGGTGACCTCGCCAAGCGAGTTGGTGTTCACGCCCACCGCCTTCATCGCCGTGACCAGCACCTGGGCCGGGTGCTGATCCTGCGCCACGACGTGCCGGCCCGGCTTCAGCCCGCCGACGCGACCGGCGATGAGGCACGCCATCCGCTCCGACGAGTGCGAGGAGTTCTGATTCCCCGAAGAGGGGTCGAAGCCGTGACCGCCCTCGTGGAGCAGCGTCAGCACGGTGTTCTCCAGCATCGACACGCCGGCCTCCTTGGTGTCGCGGAGCTTCGCGACCAGATAGCCGAAGTGTTTGGTGTGCCAGGCCTGCGCCAGCGCCATCCCGTGGGTGCCGTCGCTGGAGTGGCCGATCTCGTGGAGGTCGTTCCGGAGCCCGATCAGCGGGTACATGTTCATGTGCGACTGGAACATCGTGAACTGCAGCGCCGCCACCCGGGTCAGGTCGCAGCAGAGCGCCATGTGGATGAGGTCGCAGAAGATGCGCGCGCGGGTGTCCTCGTCGGAGTAGCCGTTGTTGGTGGTGTACTCGCCGTCGGGCTGGTTCCCGCCCACCGCGGGATCTGCGCCCGGATCCGGCGGCACCTGGCAGATCCCCTGCGCCGGCGGCGGGAGCGTCTGGATGCGGGTCTCCAGCGCGCGGATCTCGTCGAGGTGCTGCTGGAGCCGCAGCCGGTCCGCGGTGCCCACCTTCTTCATCACCTGCTGGGTGTTGCCGGCCACGAGATCGAGGATCGACCGCCGGGACCGCGCCACGAAGTTGGCCTTCTCGATCTCCTCGGTGTTGTCCGGCGGGACGAAGTTGCCGAACAGCGACTCGAACGCCTGCTTCGGGCTCACCGTGGCCGGCACCGGGACGATGTTCGAGCCGGACTTCTTGTACGAGATGATGTCGCGGCCGTACGGCGCGGACACCGACAGGTACCACGCGGCCTGGACGCGGTAGACCAGCGACTTGAACGGCGTGTCCCCGGCGATCGCGTTGGCGACGATCTGATCCGACGTCTCGCCGTTGCAGGTGGCGCTGGAGGAGGACGCGCGCACGCCCGAGAGCAGCGGCGAGGCGGTGGAGACGTGGAAGTCGTTGGGCCGCCCGCCGGGGGGAATCGTGCCCCCGTTGTCGTACTCGGTGGGGATCCGCAACCCGGAGACGACGGTGATCTCGTTCTTGACGCTGTCGAACCCGGCGAGCGGCTTCAGCGCCGTCTTGAGGTCGTAGTCGGGGCCGACGATGTCGGGGACGTACTCGCTGTGGACCGGGTCACCGTCCGCGCCGAGCGACTGGCCGCCGAAGCAGACGATGTAGCGCTTCGGGGGCGCGCTCTGCGCGAAGGCGCGGTTGTCGGCCATGATCTCGAGGAACGGCAGCGCAATGCTCACCCCGCCGAGCCCCCTGAGGACCGAACGGCGGCTGAGCGTGAACTTCGTGCGGGCCATGGGCAGCTATTCCTCTCTGCGGTACTGGAACGTGGGGTCGGAGACGAAGGCCAAAAGCAGCTCGTCGAAGTGACGGTCGCGCGCCTTCCAGGCCTCGGTGAGCTGATCGATGAAGGTGGCGTCCTGCGCGATCTCCCGCCGCCCGTTGGCGAACCGGAAGAGCTGGGTGACGACGCACCGCTCGAGCTGCCCCGAGGCGATCAGCATGTCCGCCAACCCGGCGGGGCCGTTGAACGTGCCCATCTCGGCGATCCTGCCCTCTCCGTCGATGGGGCAGTTGGGGTCGCCGTCGTCGTGCACGCGGAAGCGGCCGGCCTTGTCGTACTGCTCGAGCCCGAAGCCGATCGGATCGGTCTTCTGGTGGCAGGCGGCGCAGGAGCCGACGGTGGCGTGCGACGCGTAGCGGTCCTTCTTGCAGTTGGAGCCGTTCGGCGCGGTGGGCGGGTTGTCGGTGTTCGCGTTGGGCGGCGGCGGCGGGATGTTCTGGCACAGAAGCCGCGTGCGTACCCAGATGCCGCGCTGCGTGGGGCTGGTGTCGGAGAACTTCGCGCCCTGGGAGAGCACGCTGCCGTGCGAGAGGATCCCCTTGCGTCCGGAGCTGCCGTAGCTGATCCACTGCGGCGTGTCCGAACCGGGCGCGGGCAACCCGTAGTGGGTGGCGAGGAAGTCGTCCGCCCAGGTGACGTCCGACCGGAAGAGGTCGAAGTAGTCCGACCGGTCGTCGAACACGACCTTCTTCACCAGCGCGAACGACTCGCGGCGCATCGCCGCGGTGAGGTCGGCGGGGTGCGGCAGCTTGTGGTACCCGAACCAGAGCGCGTGGAACCGGTCGATCCGCGTCTGTGCGCGGGGATCGTCGAGCAGCCGGACGGCGGCCTCGCGGATCTGTTCCGACGTCGAGAGCTCCCCGCGTTCGGCGAGGTCCAGCAGCCAGTCCGGCGGGGTCGTGCCCCACAGGAAGTACGAGAGCCGCGTGGCGATCTCCCAGTTGGAGAGCCGGTACACGCCGGGCCGGCCCTCCACGGGCGTGCCAATCTCGATCCGGTAGAGAAACTGCGGATCCTGCAGCATGGCGCGGATCACCAGATCCACGCCGACCCAGAAGTCGTTCGCTTCGACCGCCAGCGCCTGCAGGCCGAGGTACTTCGTCACCTCCTCCTCGCTCAGCGTGTGGCGGAGCGCGCGGCGGCCGAAGCGGGTGATGAACTGGCGCAGGCAGTCCGCATCTTCGGGCCCGGTCGGCGTGCACGGTACCAGGGCCGCCCGCTTCGCCGGATCCGCCAGCGCCCGCGCCGAGGCCTCCTGGGCCAGCGTCTCCACGCTCTCAATCAGCGCGCCGGAGACGAGCTGGTTCTTGTAGTCGTTGTCGAACGGATCGGTGACGTCCTCCGGCAGCTTCTGCGAACCGGGGTTCGTCGTGTCGCCCAACAGGTCGCGCAGCGTGTTGTCGTACTCGTCGCGGGTGAGCCGGTGCATCCCGCCCGGCGTCACCTCTGCATCGACCGGCAGCGGCGTCCCCGCCGGTGTCCCGTCCGGATTCTGCTGTTGATAGAGAGCCTTGCCGTCACACCCCGCTGCCACCACGCCCGCCACCACAAGGCCCAGCCAGGCAACTCTGGGCATCTCGATCTCCGTGGAGCGACGCGTGCAGTCCAAGCGCCGTGCCACCCTGAAACCCGCCCGTTTCACCCGGAACGGGAACCGTTTCACCCCGCAGCTGAGGTGCGCGCGTCACAGTGTTGTGGGCGCCACTCTACACTTACCCGCCTGCAGAGGGCCTACGGCGAATCCGGGAGCTGCGGGATCCACTCGCAGCTGCTGTCGACCTCGCAGGGCAGCACGGCGAGCTCACGGCCCTTCGTGTTCACGTAGTGGCCGACCATGTTCATGATCAGCGACCCGAGATCGAAGGTCTCGCCGGGTTCGGGAGACGGCGGATCGAAGCCGTGGCGCCCGTGCGGGTTGACGTACGGGAACAGCGTCCCGGTGATGCCGCCCACCCGCTTCGAGGGACCGAACAGCCGCAGCGGCCGGTCCAGCCGGGGCGCGTCGAACCCATCGTCGCCGCCGGTCACCAGAGCCAGGTGCTCCACGTCCATCAGCACCGCGTCACCAGACGAGTTGACGTAGCGCCGCGTCCGCTCGGTGGCCTCCAGCGACCCGGTGTCGATCAGCACCTGGTTCGGGGTCTTGTTCCAGCGAGGGTCGCGCTCGGTGAAGGGGATGAAGCCGGCGGCGCGGGCGATCGCCGCGCCGGTGCTCATCGGCACGTTCATGTCGCCGACGGTGTTGAGCACCAGCGCGCGGGTCTGCACCTTCTCGCCCGTCCCGTATTCGAGCAGCCGGTTCTCGAAGAACGGGGCGAAGTTCGCGGGATCGCCCGGGTCGAGGATGGTCTGCGCGATGGTCATGAACCGCCGCGTCTCCGGCGAGTTCCGCCTCAGCCCGAAGCCGTCCCCGAACGCGACGAGGGGCGAGCCCTTCGCATAGGTCTTGCCCTGGAACGCGGCGTCGCGCCCGAGCGTGTCCACGGTCAGGTACGGTGTGGCCCGATCCGGGACGTAGCAGCCGGTCTGCGCCTGGGGCGGCAGCGGTCCCTTGTAGAACTCCAGCGTCAGCGGGTCCGGATCGTCCGAGGACACGGCCACCCGGAAGAGCGCGTCCGCCTGCACCCGGCCGCAGCGCCATTCGCCCGAGCGCTGGTTGATGACGACGACCGTGTCGCCCTCCTTCATCGACGACACGTCGATCTCGCCGAGGTTCACCCGGCCGACATCGTTGAGGTCCGGGAGGTACTCCCACAGCTCCATCGCGCCGGTGTCCGCGTTGCGGAGGTCCAGAAGCAGCGGGCCCATCATCCGGAGGTTGACCGCTTCGGCCACGCCGCCCTGGATCGACCGCAGACCGATGTCGGTGAGCCCCGCGCCGCCGGAGACCGGCACCGCCACGTCGATCTGCGGTTCGGTGCCGCCCAGGACCACGCTCATGATCCCACCCAAAGAGCCGCCGCTGATCGAGATCAATCCGGTCCCGCCGATGTCCACCTCACCGTCGCCGTCGAAGTCGCCGGCCTTGTCCTTCTTCCCGTCGCCGTTGACGTCCCAGTCCCAGGTGCGGGTGCCGTCGAAGCTCTTGAGGAGGCGGATCAGCGTCATGTAGTCGACCGCCGACTGACGGACCACGTCGCGGGTGTGGAAGGTGTAAGCGGTCCAGAAGTCCGCGCCGGAGTCGGAGATCCCGTCGCCGTTCTGGTCGAACGCGCGGTCATGCAGCAGCGCGTCCATGAGCGCGGTCAGTCCCTTCTGCTGGAACAGCGCGCGGGCGATCTGCACGTCCGCGTCGTCCAGGCCGATGCCGTGGCTGACGTCCTCCATGCCGATGGTGGCCACGCCGTGGCGCGCGAAGAACCCGCCGTACATCAACGGGTCCAGCTTGTTGCCCGTGTACCCGTGCCCGAGAATCACCACCGGCGTCGGCCGCTGGGCGAGCTCCTTGCGCGGAACGGTGAGCCAGAAGGTCACCGTCTCACCGCGGTGGAACGCTTCGCCCGTGGCCGGGTTCACGTTCCAGACCTGATCCGACAGCGGCAGCGGCTTTCCGTCCGCGTCCGTGCGCGGGAAGAACTGCGGGGAGGTGAACTGGCCCACCGCGTGGAAGCCGATGAAACGGTGCGAGTCGATCACCGCCTTCACCGTGGGATCGTCCGCGCCGCCACCCACCGCGGCGATCAGGTCCGCCGCCGCGTCGAGGAACTGATCGCCGGGGACGATGTACGGGTTCGGCGCGCCCGGGTCGTCGTGCAGCTTGAACAGCCGGTCCAGCTTCACCGGGTAGCTGTCCGCCAGCCACCCCATCGACCCCAGCCCGTAGAGCCCGTCCCGGATCGCGCGGAAGTCGCGGGTGATGCTCTGGGTGGTGAACGCCCAGGTGAACGCCACGTCGTCGAGCCGCAACCCGAGGGCGCCGAGGCAGCCGGGGAGTGGCTCGAGCTGCTGCGTCTGGGCGGTGTGATTGATGTAGTCGAACGGCGACCGCACCGGCCTGCCGCTCTCGTCGAGCAGCCGCCGCGTCAGCACCACCGCGTAGGTGGTCTCCTCGCGCAGCGGCATCAGCGGGCGGAGGATGAGCGTGTTCGTCTCGCGCTCGTAGAAGGTCATCAGATCATTCACCGGATCGCCGTCCGGGTGACGGGTGTTCGGGTGGTCGAGCACCCCGTCCATGTCGAGGTCCTCGCCCGGATCCAGCCGGCCGTTGCCGTTGGCGTCCTCCTCGAGCTCTTCGAACACGAGGGTGTTGGACGAGTCGTGGATGTCGTTCGGGTAGTACGCGGTCCGCTCGAGCGTGTACGGGAAGTTCCCTTCGCCCATGTCCAGCGGCATCGGCTGGCAGAAGTCCGGCGAGTCGGGGGTGACGTCGATCACGTAGACCGCGTCGTTGCGGAAGTCATAGTCGTCGCGGTGCCGGTCGTAGATGACCTCCACGTCCAGCGGCTTCGAGAAGCTCACGCTGATCGGCGCGAAGGTGCCCCAGCCATCCAGCTGATCCAGCTGTTCGCGGATCCGCGTCTCCCACGTCGAGCTGGCCACCATGCTGGCGTTGATCCGCCGTTTCGTCGGCGAGGCCGGATCGAACCGCGTGGCGATGTCGTTGGGCAGCGGGATGTCCGGCAAGGGCCGCGCGAAGATGTCGAACCGCACCTCCGCGCCCGTGCTCGGATCGGATCGCCGCAGACCCTCGGGCTCGGGCGGCGCGCAGGCGACGCACACCGTCAGCGCCACGCCGGCAGCCACCGCACGCGCGATCGCGCATCCCGCGCCGGTGCCATGAGCGGCCCCGGGGCGTTGGCTTCGGGCCGTCGTGGACCGCAGGTCCCGAACCGTCGGAAGGACGCCGGCACCGTCGACCCGTGCCACCAGATCCCTGCGCGCTTTCATTCCGTGCCTCATCAGAACCTCACCCCCAGCCGCACCCGTGCCGCGGCGATGGGCCCCAGGGTGCGCCCGTCCGCGAGAGCGAACGCCGCGCCCGGGACCAGGTACCCGCCCTCGGCCGTGGCGGAGACCGCCATGCCGGCGACCGGCGTCATCCTCGCCTGCACGCCGAGATCGAGCTCGGTGCCGAGGTACCGCCCGGGGACGCCGCCCAGCGCGTTGCGCGGCGTCCCACCCGAGATGCGCGTGTTGAAGGGATCCGCCATCGCCGCGGTGGAGAGCGCGATGAGCGGCCCGCCATAAATGTCCAGCCAGTCACGGACGCCGTTGCGGACGCGCGGAAACACATACGCCGCCCCGCTCACGGCACCGCGCGTGGGCAACAGCTCCGCGCCTTCGGGCGGGTACCCGACCAGCTCCGGATCGGTCGCGCGGGCGAAGGTGCGCGCCGACTGCCACGCCATCAGCTCCTGGAAGAGGATCAGCCCCGCGCGGTAGTCCGCGTCGAACCGGAACGCGTCGAGGGTCGTGTCGTACGGGTTCTGATCGCCGGACGCGTATCCGAGATCGAGGTAGCCCTCCCAGGACCGCACGCGCACGGAACCTTTCAGCGCCGCGCCGAACTGCCGCAGCCCGACCACCGGTGCCGTGTCCGACCGGACCAGGGTGGTGGTGCCGCGAATGAGCGCCGCTTCGAAGCCCAGCTTCGATTCGGTGTCGTGGCGCGGGTTCGCCCACCGCCAGCGGCCCGCCACATCGATGATGAAGGCGTCGGTCGCACGGCCACCGTCGGTGACGCCCTCGCCCCGCTGCTGGCGATAGACCGCGTAGACGCCGAGGTTCCGATCCGCGTCCACGTTGAAGCGCAGCGCCGCCACGCCCTGCACCGCGCGGTCGCCGCGGAAGGCATCCGCCGTGTCGTCGCGGACGACCATGTCGATGGCGAGGATCGGCTCCACCGCCCGGAAGACCCCGCCCCACCCGAAGAGCGGCCGGCCGGCGAGCAGCGCGCGCCAGGAGAGATCGCCGAAGTGGGCGTCGCCGAAC
>JADGHL010000235.1 GCA_019686135.1 Myxococcaceae bacterium
GCGCCCGCTCGGACCATCTCGTGTCGTGGCCGCTGGTGCGGAACGATGCCGGCGACGCTGCCGAGCCCATCACCGCGCAAGCGGAGCGCCCGCTCGGACTATCGCGTGTCGCTCCGCTAGCGCGGAACGATGCCGGCGACGCTGCCGAGCCCATCACCGCGCAAGCGGAGCGCCCGCTCGGACCATCTCGTGTCGTGGCCGCTGGTGCGGAACGATGCCGGCGACGCTGCCGAGCCCATCACCGCGCAAGCGGAGCGCCCGCTCGGACCATCTCGTGTCGTTCTGCTAGCGCGGAACGATGCCGGCGACGGCGCCGAGCCCATCAACACCCCGGGGGCAGCGTTCCGCGCGGGACCATCTCGCGTCGATCCGCGGGCCCGGATCACGCCCGGCCAGGGGACCGAGCCCGCGATGACTCAGCACGCCGCGTCGCCCTGACTACCGCAGAAGCACGCACGCGCCGTTCACGCACACCGCCTTCGGACCACAGTCCGCGTCGGCGACGCAGGTGCTGAGGGTGCCCTGTGGCCGCAGCCCCCCGTCGCGGATATCCGCCTGCGCCGCCTGGCAGACACCGGTGCGTTGCCCGGTAATCTCCACGCACGTCTCCCCCGGCGCGCAGTCCTGCGCGGTGCGGCAGGGGATGGGCAGGCCCGCATCGGCGGCCACTTCGTCCGGGACGCAGGTGCCCTGAAGGCAGGTGTTCCCGCGCGGGCACTCGGTGCGCACGGTGCAGATCCGCTCCGGCGTCGGCGACGGCGCACCGCCCGACGGTTGGCAGAACGGGTTGGTGTCCGGACACACCGTCTTCTCGCCGCCACAGCGCGCCAGAGACACCATCACGCCGATCCCCAGCGCCGCCGTGAGCCAGATCCCCGACCCCGATTCAATCCGTTTCATGGCCCCAAAGCTGGGCAGTTCGCCGCGGCGGCACACCGCCAGAGGGATCGAGCCGGATGTCGTGGGGACGCCAGTCGTGCCCGTCCGGCCGTCTCCTTCGGGGGGACGAGCCGGACTGCGCCTGTTGCTTGACCGGTACCGCGCTCACCCCGATGCTCCGCCCCCATGCGCGCGGCGATCTACCCGGGTTCGTTCGATCCCCTCACCAACGGCCACCTCAGCATCATCGCGCGTGGGTTGAAGCTCTTCGATCGCCTGATCGTGGCGATTGCGGTGAACCCGAAGAAGACGCCGCTGTTCACGGTCGAAGAGCGGGTGGAGCTGATCAAGCAGGCCTGCCCGGACCCGCGCGTCGAGGTCGATCACTTCGAAGGCCTGCTCGTCAACTACGCGCGGCAGCGCAGCGTGAAGGTGCTCCTGCGCGGCCTGCGCGCGGTGAGCGATTTCGATTACGAGTTCCAGATGGCCAACATGAACCGGACCCTCGCGCCCGACGTGGAGACCGTGTTCATGATGACCGGCGAGGACTACTTCTACATCTCCTCGCAGCTGGTCCGCGAAGCGGCCGCGCTCGGCGGGAACGTCGACAACCTCGTGCCGAAGAATGTGCTCCCGAGGCTGAAGGAGAAGTTCGGGCTGAAGTGACGATTCCCTCGCAGGCCCCTTGAACCGGGCGACGCGGCGCAGCATGGTGCGCGCGCCATGCTGAAGCTCTCGTCACGACTCGATGCGATCAAGCCGTCCCCGACCCTGGCCTTGAATGCGCGCGCGCGCGCCCTCGCCGCCAAAGGCGTCGACGTGGTGAGCTTCGCGGCGGGCGAGCCGGACTTCGACACTCCGGCGTTCATCAAGCAGGCGGCGATCGATGCGCTTCATCAGGGCTTCACCAAGTACACCGCCACCGCCGGCATCCCCGAGCTGCGCCAGGCGATCGCCGACAAGCTGTGGAACGACAACGCGCTGCGCTTTACGCCGGATCAGATCCTCGTGAGCTGCGGCGCCAAGCACTCGCTCTACAACGTGTTCCAGGCGCTGCTGGGCCCGGGCGACGAGGTGGTGATCTTCTCGCCGTACTGGGTCAGCTACCCGGACATCGTGCGGCTCGCCGGCGGCGAACCGGTGATCGTCGAGACGCGCGAAGAGGACGGCTACGGGCCGGATCCGGATGCGCTCCACCGGGCGATCACCCCGAGGACGCGCGCGGTGGTGATCAACAGCCCATCCAACCCCTCCGGCGCGGTCCTCTCCGACGAAGCGCTTAGGCAGATCGCCGACGTGCTGGAAGACCACGAAGAGGTCCTGGCGATCACCGACGACATCTACGAGAAGCTGCTCTACACCGGCGGCCACTTCCACAACATCGCCAACGTCGCGCCGATGCTGGAGGATCGCGTGGTGGTCATCAACGGCTTCTCCAAGGCGTACGCGATGACCGGCTGGCGCGTCGGCTACGCCGCCGGGCCGAAGCGGCTGATCAGCGGGATGCAGAACATCCAGGATCAGTCCACTTCCAACCCCACGTCGATTGCGCAGAAGGCCGCGGTGGCCGCGCTCACCGGCCCGAAGGACGAGCTGCAGAAGATGGTCGCGGAGTTCAAGGCGCGGCGGGACCTCTTCGTGGCCGGGCTCAATCAGATCCCGGGCATCACCTGCCGGATGCCCGAGGGCGCCTTCTACGTGTTCCCCAACGTGAAGGCGCTTCTGGGCCGCCGCTACAAAGGGACCGAGCTCGGCGATTCGCTGCGGCTCTCGGAGGTGCTGCTCGACGACTTCCAGCTCGCGGCGGTGCCGGGCGCGCCGTTCGGCGCGGAGGGCCATCTGCGCCTCTCGTTCGCCACCTCGCGGCAGGCGATCGAGCGCGGCCTCGAGCGGCTGGGGAAGCTGGTCTCCCAGCTCTCGTGACGCTCAGTCCGTGTAGCCGATGAGGAAGAACTCGTTCGGGCGCACTTCGCGGAACAGGGCGATCGCCGCGTGCCCGGACAGGTTGCCGATCGCGAACCAGGTCTTCGGGTTGTTCCAGGGGAGCGCGGCCAGCCGCTCCGGGGGCCTGCCGTACTTCTTCTCCATGTCGGCGCCGGACAGCACCTCGATGCCGTAGAGCACCAGAAGGTCGATGCGCTTGGTGCGCAGGTGCTTGAGCCAGGTCTGGAAGAGCTCGTCCTCGTCGGTGATCCGCTGGTTCTCCAGCACGAACGGGGTGACCGCGTTGGCGGTGATTGTCCGCGCGTCGCCGTTCATCACCGCGAGGAAGAAGTCGCGCGCCGTCGCCTCGACGATCTTCTCGGTTGTGAGCGGCGCCGGGAGCTCGGTGTCGTCAGGTAGCGACTTCGTCTTCTCCTCGATCCGCTCGACGAGCTGACGCGCCGCCTCATCCTCCTGCTCCCGGGAGGACTTCGTCGTGGGAGCGGCGGGCGCGGGCCCGCTGGGCCGGGTCCGCTTCGCCGTCGCGGCGGCCGGCTGGACCGGTGACGAAGGTGGTTTCGCTTCTCCGGAGTCCGACGCCTTCAGTTCCGCCTTCGGGGCGGGCGGCGTGGCGGCTTCCTGCCCGGGGGAGGG
>JADGHL010000018.1 GCA_019686135.1 Myxococcaceae bacterium
CCCCCGCGCGCGCGCCTCCACCCGGTTGGACACTTCTCGCGCAGGCCGGGGGCGCCTCGCAGGCGCCCGCCCAGGCATCGCCCCCCGCGTTCAACCAACCCAAGAACGAGCCCGAAGCGGCCGAACAGACCGAGGCGTACTATTCGACCGAAGAGAAGGTGACCGCCGCCTTCAACCGCTTCACGGCACCCGAGCTGAAGAAGATCCAGTCCACGGCGGACCGGAAGCAGTTCCTCACGCGGATGTCGCTGTACCTGGGCCCGCACCCGGCGGCCGAAAATCACTTCGCGCAGATCCGGAAGGTCCGGATCGCGGGCGACCACTGGCTGCACGATCTCGCGGCGACACGGCTCGAGCAGGTCGACGCCGCGATGAAGGCGAAGCAGCACCCGATGCCGGTGACCGGCGTGACGTTCGGGCTGCGCGGACTGTGGAAGGGCCCGGTCGCGAGCAAAGGGAAGATGGTCCACGCCGTGGGCTTCGCGCTCGACTACCGCGCAGTGACGAACCCGCACATCACCGACCCGCGGATCGTGGATCTGCAGTCCATCTACGTCCGGGACGCGATGCGGATCGACGTCGGGGCGATGCGGGAACGGCACCGGATCATCTCCGCGATGGGTCGTGGAGAGGCGAAGCCGGAGGAGATCCGGAACTTCGATGCCAGGTTCCATTCCGAGTACGTGGCAGCGGTCGGCGGCTCGGAGGCGATGAAGTCCGCGCTTCCGAGCGCCCTCGTGTCCACGCTGCAGGAGCAGCGCGCCAGGTACGAAGAGATCCTCGCCCAAGAGCGCCACCTCGCTGCGCTCTCGCGCCACCGGAAGCTCTCCGAGGCAGAGCGCCAGGAGCTCGAAGAGAAGCGTGCGGCTCTGGTCCAGGAGAAGAAGACCCTCAGGATGGTCACCGGGCTCGCCCTCCTCCCGGTCATCTGGCGCGTGGTGGTTGCGCGTCAGGAATTTCTCCAGGCGAACCCGGGCGTCGAGAACCTCCCGGAGCCCGAGGAGATCGCGCGCAACGCCGCCTCGACTCAGAAGGCTGCCCAGGCGCGCTCGCGCGACGCGAATCGGGCCCAACGCGCGTTCGAGAAAGCCAACCGTACGCTCACGTCGGCGAGTAAGGCGCTGGAGCGCGCGACGAAGGCGAAGGAGGACGCCGCCAGGGCGCTCGCGAATGCCGGGAACGAGCGCCTGGCCGCGCGCTCCCGGAGAAGACTCGATCAGGCGGAGGCCGCGCGCGTCCGGGCGCAGCAGAAGCTCCAGGCCGCCGAGGAGGCGGTGGCGAGCGCGCAGGCCGCGCTCACGGAGGCCCAGCAGGCCCTGGAGTTGGCACAGCGCGAAGCGGAGGAGTGGAAGGAGAAATCCGCGCTGATCCCAAAGGCAAAGTGGGCCGGCCGGCTCAAACACCTGCTCGTCTCTCTGGCGATGGACCTGGACTTCGTTCTCAGGGGCAAGCGCGACGTGCAGGATCCTTCCATCGCGCAGTTGCTGGAGAAGGGATACTTCAACCCCGACGTGCCCGGCGGGAAGCAGAAGGGGTACGACGAGACCTTCATGCTGGAGATGGCGCACCGTGGGTTCACCCAGGGCGCCGAGTGGGAGCCGGGCAGCATCGACTCCATGCACTTCCAGCTCGTCGAGTCGGTGGAGACGCTGCAGCAACCGGAAGAGGTCGACAAGAACAAGGGGAAGAAGCCGTAGCGGCGGCGCTCAGGGCTCAATCACCCCACCCCACTCGACCCCCAGGTGCACCGCCACGCCACGCCGGCGTGCGTACGCCTCGGGCGTCGTCGACCGGGACAGGTCCTCCTCGACGACGAGGAGGATCCCCACTCCGAGGTCCTCCACACTGCACGGAGCGGACTCGAGCTTCGCGCGGCCGAAGGCGTTCGCCGCGGCCGAGTCCAGGTAGAGGACCGGCGGCATGTCGGTCACGCCGTCCAGCCATCCTTTTCGTCCCTGTCGGGCTCGATCGCGAACACCATCGCCGGCGCGACGGCCGCGACCCAGGCCCGGACCCGGGGAGAGAGCGCCGGCGCATCCCACGGCTGCTTCAGATCGACGAAGACCTGGTTTCGTTGAAGCCGTACCCGGAAGGTGCCTCCCCGGGCTTTCGTGGAGAGGCTCCAGTCCAACGGACGTCGCTCCAGCGCTTTGCAGCGGTGCTGGCGGGTTCGGCAATTCGAACGGCGAGGGTGATCGCCAAGTCCGGTTCGATCGCGGCGAACGTGCGGAGGATCTCCGGCCAGGCGGAGCCGGGCGGATTCGGCCTGAAGCGAAGCAGGGTGAGGACCACCGGCTTGCGGGCGTGGGCGAACATCCGTCGGCCGCCACGTCCGGGTCCGGATAGAGCAGCGGCCCCGAGAGAATGGGCGTGGTCTCCAGGCACTCCATCGCCTTGCCGAGGATGCGGTGCTCGTGCTCCGCGTTGTCCGCCCAGGCGGTGATGAGGAAGTGGATGTCCAGGGGCAGGTGCGCGCGCCCGTCGATGTGGCCGACGCCGGACCACGCCGCGCGGAGCGTCTTGTTGAAGTCCACGCGGTAGGCGAACAGCGTCAACGCGGGAGTGGCGAACGAGGGCGTGTGCCCCGTCTGCAGCACCAGAACGAGCGCTTCATGCGTCACGTCCGCGCTCGAGCGGAGCAACGCGGATGCCGGCCACGGTCACCCGGGAACGCGCCGCGCGGACGGCGCGATGGGCCGTGCGCGCGACCAACCGTCACGCAGACGCTCCGGGCGCCGCGACAAATCCGGCAGCCGCGCCGCTCAAAACGAAGGGCCCCCGCGTTCGCTTGAACGCAGGGGCCCGTTCAGCGGAGGCCGAGCCGTGAGCTACTGAAGCTTCACGGTCAGGGTGTAATGACCGTCGAACTGATCTCCCTGATCTCCATAAGTGCCGATGCGGATGTAGTAGTCGCCGGCGGTGGTGAGGGTGGGCGTGGTGAACGTCACGTCCTCGTACATGTTGTTGCTCGTCGCGATGGAGGTCGTGCCGTTGGCCGCCAGCAGCTCGATCACGAAGTCCGCGTTGGCGTCCGGCTTAGTGTTCGTGAACACCAGCTTCTTGCCCACGTCCGCGGCATCGAGCGTGAACTTGTAGAAGTCGTTCTCGTCATCCGTGAAGGTGAGATCGCCGTCGCTGATCGAGAACGGCAGCGAGGTGATGGCGACCGCGGAGGCGGTGTCATTGTTCGGCTCGGTGTCGTGAACGTCGCTGAAGACCGAGAACGCGATCGTGAACTCTCCCGCCGCCTCGTCGGAGAAGACGATGAGGTAGTAGTCGCCCGGCGTCGCCACCTCGAAGGTCGGGTTGGAGTCATCGGTCACGTAGCCGGAGATGGAGCCGGTGCTGTCGAGGACGTAGAAGCCGAGCTCGCCCTCCTCGGTGGTGTCGTTCCACGTGGCGGAAATGGCGTAGGTGCCCGCGTTCGCTGCGTGGAACTTCCAGGTCTTCGACGCGCCCACCGACGCGAGGGTGCCGGTCCCGCCGGTGGGGTCGAGGTTCTCGACCTGTCCGGCCTCGACGGTCACGGTCACGGCAATGCTGGCGAGGTTCCCGCCCGCGCCCGTCGCGTCGAGGTGGAACTCCTGGGCGCCGAGCGGCGCGGTGAGATCCGGCAGAACCTCGATGTACAGGATGTCCCCGTCGATGCTGTACGGCGCCGGGTTCAGCTCGGGGGCGCCCGAGATGGCGTAGTCGCTGACGCTGGAGCTCCAGGCGAAGTCGGGATCGTTGTTCTGGATCCCCACCAGCACGCGCCCGAGCCGCGGGACGGTCGGCGTCCCCACTACCTCCAGCGGAGCGATCAAGGTGAACGCGCCGGCATAGGTGAGATCGCCGTCGCCGTCGGTCACGGTCACGTCACGGACACCGGCCTCTGCGCCCACGGTGACGTCGATGTCCACCGACAGCGCCGTCGGGCTGGCCACTACCACGTTCTTCACGACCACGCCCGCGCCGAAGGTCACCGTCGGCGGGTTCTCCGTGTCCCACTCGGTGGCAAAGCCGCTGATCTGCAGGTGGTGCGACTCGCCGATGAGCACCCGGTCCGGGAGGACGGCGCTGATGCTCGCGCCCGCCTCGAAGCCCGGCCCCTGCGGGCCCGGATCGCCCTTCGGCCCCGGCTCGCCCTGCGGCCCGGCGGGGCCGGCGCAGGCGACCAGCGCCACGGCGGCTGAAGCGATGAGCGTCTTCTTGAATGACAAGTACATGTCCTGGCTGCCTCCTCTGCTGCGTTGCGCCGGCTTCCGGCCTGCCGAGCGGGGGTGCGTGCGTACCGCACATGTCGGCGCAAAAACAAGCAGCAATCCCGGATCGGGGAGGAATGCACAGACAGTCCGCGCGTTTCGCTGGCTCCCCTCACGGTGCGGAGACTAAGAGACCCCTATGGACGCAGCCGCCCCCCACACGGCCAATGCAGAGGTGTCGAACGAGGATCTGCGCGCGGTCGCGGAGCTCGCGGACGCCCGGAAGCGGATCTCGGATCAGATCGAAAAGCGGATCGTCGGCCAGCGCGAGGTGGTGGAGCACCTCCTCATCGCCCTCTTCTCGCGCGGCCACTGTCTGTTCGTGGGCGTGCCGGGGCTGGCCAAGACGCTGCTCATCTCCACGCTGGCGGAGGTGCTCAACCTCTCCTTCAACCGGGTCCAGTTCACGCCGGACCTGATGCCCTCCGACATCACCGGCACCGACATCCTCGAGGAGGACCGCACCACCGGCCGGCGCACCTTCCGCTTCGTCAAGGGGCCGCTGTTCGCCAACATCATCCTCGCCGACGAGGTGAACCGGACGCCGCCGAAGACGCAGGCCGCCCTGCTGCAGGCGATGCAAGAGTACCGCGTCACCGCGGGCGGGACGACCTATCCGCTCGATCTGCCGTTCCTGGTCTTCGCCACCCAGAACCCGATCGAACAGGAGGGCACCTACCCGCTCCCCGAGGCGCAGCTCGACCGGTTCATGTTCCTGGTGGACGTGGGCTACCCCACCGCCGAAGAGGAGGTGCAGATCGTCCGGAGCACCACCGGCGAGAAACAGCCGCCGCTCGAGAAGGTGCTCGCGCCGGATCAGATCCTCCGGCTGCAGGAACTGGTGCGGCGCGTCCCGGTCCCCGACCACGTCGTCCGCTACGCGGTGGAGCTGGTCCGCCGCACGCGCCCGAAGGAGCCGGGAGCGCCGGACTTCATCGCCCGCAACGTGGCCTGGGGCGCAGGCCCCCGCGCCTCGCAGTACCTCGTCATCGCCGCCAAGGCCCGGGCCATCCTGTCCGGCCGCTTCGCTGCCAGCGTGGAGGACGTCACGGCGCTCGCCCGGCCGGTGCTGCGCCACCGCGTGCTCCCCAACTTCCACGCCGAGTCGGAGGGCATCACCTCCGTCAAGCTCATCGACCAGCTGATCGACTCGGTGAAGGGCTGATCCGGCGCGTGATTCTCGACGCACACACGCTCTCGAAGCTGCATGGCGTGAAGCTGCGCGCCCGCGCGGTGATGGAGGGCGTGCTCTCCGGCCTGCACAAGAGCCCGCACCAGGGCCAGAGCGTGGAGTTCGCCGAGCACAAGGAGTACGCGCCGGGAGACGAGATTCGTCACATCGACTGGAAGGCGTACGGGAAGTTCGACAAGTACTACGTCAAGCGCTTCGAGCACGAGACCAACCTCCGCGCGGTGATGCTGATCGACGGCTCGGCGTCCATGGGCTACCGCTCGGACCCGGCGGGGATGACCAAGCTCGAGGTCGCCGCCACGCTGGCTGGCGCGCTCTCGTACCTCCTCGTACGGCAGCAGGACGCCGCCGGGCTGGCGGTGGTGGCCGGAGACCGGATCGGCGAGATTCCGCCGCGCGCGGCCGCGGGGCACCTCAACCTCCTGCTCGACGAGCTGGAGCGGCTCGAGCCCCACGGCACCACCCGGCTGTTCGACGCGGCGGACCTGCTCGCCGAGAAGCTGTCGCGCCGCAGCCTGGTGATCGTCCTCTCGGATCTCTTCGACGACCGCGCCGACGCCCTCAAGCGGCTGCTACAGCTCCGGCAGCGTAAGCACGACGTCGCAGTGTTCCACCTGCTCGACCCCGCCGAGCTCACCTTCCCGTTCGACGATCCGACCATGTTCCTCTCCATGGAGGACGACCGCCGGATCGAGGTCAACCCGCGGGAGATCAAGCAGAGCTACCTGGAGGAGTTCGGCGCGTTCCTCGACGAGGTGAAGCGCACCTGCGCCGCGGCGGACGTGGAGTACGAACGCGTGCTGACCGACCAACCGCTGGATCAGGTGCTGCTCCGCTTCCTGGGGCGCAGGCAGGGAGGCCGCGGATGACGTTCGCCCAGCCGCTCTTTCTGTTGGGCGCGCTCGCGGCGCTGATCCCGCTTTTGGTCCACCTCTTCGACCGGCGCCGGCCCCGCCCACTCCCGTTCGGGGCGATCGCCTTCGTGCTCCGCAGTCAGCGGCGCACCGCGTCCCGGCTCAAGCTGCGCCGGCTGCTGCTCTACGCGCTGCGCACCCTCATCCTGCTGGCCATCCCCATCGCGCTGGCGCGCCCGCAGTTCCGCCGCGACGCACAGGCGGCGGCGCTGGCCCGCGGTCCCGCGGCGACCTCCATCGTCCTCGATGCCTCGCTGTCGATGCGCTACGACACCGGCCAGGGGACGCTGTTCGAGAAGGGCAGAGAGCTGGCCCGCGCCGCGCTCCGCGACCTGCGCGCGGAGGAACCCGCCAACGTCGTCGTCTGCGCGCCCAACGCCCAGCCGCCCGGAGCGCCGCTGTTCGATCGCGGCCGGCTGCGGTCGATCATCGACGACGCGAAGCCGACCTTCCAGCCCGCGGATCTCAACCGCTGCCTCGAGCTCGCCGCGCGCTCGCTCGAGGAGAGCCCGCTTGCAGCCAAGCGGATCGTCCTCATCTCCGACTTCACCCAGAACGCGTTCCACCTCGAGGCACCTGCGCCCACGGTGAAGGGCCCCAACGGCGAACCGCTCCGGCCGGAGGTGATCCTCCGGGACGCGGCGGGGGGCCAGAAGGCGCTGC
The DNA here is from genome assembly GCA_019686135.1 of Myxococcaceae bacterium. Classification (GTDB taxonomy): domain Bacteria; phylum Myxococcota; class Myxococcia; order Myxococcales; family Myxococcaceae; genus JADGHL01. The sequence goes on from JADGHL010000018.1 coordinate 7,014, forward strand.
CCAACCGGGCGATCGTCGACCTCCGGATCGAACCGGCGCTGCAGGCGGGGCCACGTACCTTCCAGTTCACCGTCACCGCGCGGAACTTCTCCGACGAGGCGATGAACGACGTGGAGGCGTCGCTGCGCCTGGGCGATCAAACCGTCTCCAAGGGCTTCCTCGAGCTGCCGGCGCACGGCACGGCGCAGAAGGTGCTCACCTGGCGCTTCGAAGATGGCGGGACCTTCCGCGGCGCGGTGGCGCTGAGCGGCGACGGGCTGCGCGAGGACGACGTGCGGCCGTTCGTGCTCCAGGTCCCCAAAGAGATCCGCGCGCTGGTGGTGAACGGCGCGCCCAGCTCGGTGCGCTACCGCGACGAGGCGTTCTTCGTCGACGCGGCGCTCTCCTCCCAAGGCTCTCCGGTGCGCGAGTCGATGCGGGACGCGGCGGCGGCCTTCCGGGAGGACTTCGGCCAGTACGACCTCCTCTACCTGCTGAACGTCGCCGCGCCCCCGCCGGATGTGGCGGCGAAGCTGGTGGCCTTCGTGGAGAACGGCGGCGGGCTCTTTATCTCCATGGGCGACCACGTCGAGCCGGAGGCGTGGAACCAGGCGCTCGGCGCGATCCTCCCGCGGCCTTTGCGTCTCGTGAAGACCGCGGCGGTGCCGGGCGAGGAAGAGGCGGCGGCGCACGCGGCGAAGCTCGGGCAGATCGACCTCGGGCACCCGATCTTCTCGCCGTTTACCGGCCAGGCAGGTGAGGGCCTCGTGAGCGCGCGCTTCTACAAGTACATGCTGCTGGAGGCGAACGGCGAGAAGGGCCAGGGCGCGCAGATCCTCGCCACCTTCGACGACGGCGCGCCCGCCTTCGCGCTGGCGCGGCGGGGCAAGGGCCGCGTGGTCCTCTTCACCTCCACGGTGGATCGCGACTGGTCGGACCTGGCGATCCGCACCTCGTTTCTGCCGCTCATCCAGCGGACCTCCTCGTTCCTCACCGGTTCGCTCGAGGAGCGCGAAGAGATGCGGGTGCGCGTGGGCGGCACGGTGACCCTGCGGCCCGAGGGCAACCAGCAGCCGGCCGAAATCCGCGCGCCCTCCGGAGAGGCGGTGACCCACAAGGCGAACGAGGATGGGACCATCACCACCGGCCCTGCCCTAGAGCCGGGCGTGTACGAGGTACGCGACGGCCGCGGCCAGGCCATTGCGTCGCTGACGTTTGCCGCGGTGCTCGATCCGGCGGAGAGCGATCTCACCCGGATCCAGATGGACGCGCTGGAGTCGTGGTTCGGCGAGGCGACGGTGAAGCACGGTGACGGTGCCAACGGCGACGAGCCGCGGGTGCCGCTGTGGACCTGGCTCATCGCCGCAGCTGCGGCGGCGTTCTTCTTCGAGGGCGTCCTGTTGAGGAAGTGACCGGCGCCGGTTCAGCGGACGCCGGCCTTCGCCGAAGCGGCCTAGGGCGCGAGCACCCGCGCGCGCAGCTCCGCCACCTGTTCCTGTGCGGTCTTTCCTTTGAGCGCCCCGAAGCACCGCACCGACGCCTCGTCGCGCCGGGAAGGCTCGAACATCGACCACAGGATGGGGTCGTCGTGGAGCACCGGCACCGTGACCGGTTGATCGATGAGGTACGAGGCGAACTCCGGCCGGACGAAGGAGCTGGTCACCTGGGCCCGGGGGAGCGAAGCCTGCGCGAGGTCCTCCATCCGGAGCGGCACTCCGGCCGGGATGTCCCGCAGTGCCACGAGGACCGTCACGGTGTCCGCGCCCTTCTTTTCTGCGGACGCCGCGCCCATCACCAGAACGCCGGCGACCACGGCCAACGCCGCCACGACGCGAATCGGCTTCATTTCTTCACCTCGGGCGCGAAGAACGCGGCGGCTTCACGCGCCGCAGACTGAACGATGGCCTCAGGCACCACCCCATCCGCCTCGAGCAGGCAGCTCACTGCGGACCTCGGCGCGACGGCGTCGTCCACGAATTGCCATTGGAGGGGGTCTCCCATTTGCAGCTCCGCGGTGACCTTCCGGCCGACGAGGGCCGCGCGGTCCGCCGCGGGCACCTTGCTGGCGGTGACGAATGTCGCCGGCCACGACGCGGTGGTGAGCATCTCGTCCTTGAGCACCGTGCCGACCGGCACGTCGACCGCGGCGGTCACGATGGTCACGTTGCCGTTCGCATCGGGGACGACGACGGGCAACCCGCGCGCGGCTGCCGGTTTCACGTCCCGGCCTGCGCGGTCGAGGAAGGCATCGACGGCGCGGGCGCGCTCCGCCGCCACCGCCGCGTCGACGCGCAGAGCAATCGACTGAACGCAGCGGGCGACGTCCGGATGCCCGCCGAGCGCGACGAAGTGCTGCCACTCGATCGTGCTTCCGGCCTTCAGCGGAGTCATGACCTCCCGGCCAACGACCCGCGCGGCGTCCTCGGGCTTCAGCATGGCGCCGTTCACGTACCGCTGCGGGATCGTTCGGCGCGTTAGCATGTCGGCGGTGAGCTTTGTGTTCGCCGGCACGTCCTGGCCTGCCACGAGCACCTGGATCGGCGGCGAGTCGATCTGTTGATCGCTCGGCTTCGTCCCGGTCAGGTTCAAGGCGAGCACTCCGACCACCGCGATGGCGACGAGCGCGCCGCCCAATGCTCCGGCCGTCGACGGTTTCATGGCGCACCTCCGGCGAGCTGGGCCCGAATCTCATCGACCGTCTGCGGTGGTGGCGGGGAATTGGACGCGCCGGGCCACGCGCTCCGGCAGGCGCTCACCAGTGGGGACACGGGGACGCGCGCACGGGAGCTGATCTGGGCCAGCTCGAACCAGGGCTGGCGAAGTGGCTGCCCCGCACTGAGCGGGACGAAGATCTTCAGGCCCCTGTAAGACGAGGCTGAGCTCGCCCGGACCATGTCCTGGGTCAAGAGCTCGGTCGGAATGGAGCGTTGGTCGATCGCGTCGACCTCCACCGTCGCTCCGGCCGGAATATCCCTCGCAGCGACCACCACGGCCTCTGTCAGATCCGAGCGACTCCGGCTTGTCGGTCGCGCCTTTTTCACCAGCACAACGCCAACGCCCGCAGCCACACCGCCCGCCACGGCCGCCGTGACGATGAACCCGGCGATCGCTCCGAGCAGCGCCGGCCGAAGCGAAGTCGGTTTCGCTTCACCTGTCATGGACTCCCCCCTGATGAGTGCGGAGCAGGTTGTATCAGAGGTCGGCCGGCGAGTGGACGAGCGGCCGGCGTGGCTCTTCGCTTCCGGCTGCGCAGCGTGACCCGTACAGTGCGCCCCATGCTTCGCGCCGTCGCCGCTCTCACCGTTGTGCTGTTCGCGTTCGCCGGGTGCAGGAAGGAGGGGCCGGCACCTGCGGCGCCACCGCCCGCGGAGGAGCCCGAGTTCTTCGTGGATCGCACGCCGGACGGTGGCACGCCGGCGAGCGCCGAGGTCGAACACCCGGCCGACGAGATCGGCGAGGTCGCTGCGCCGGACGTGAAGGTGACCGAGGCGCTGGTGCTCAAGTACCTGGCCTACCGCAAGGTGGTGGTGGAGCGCGGACGCGAGGCGGTGGCGAAGGTGCAGCAGGAGGAGAAGTCCCTCAACCTGACCCAGCGCGCTGAGCACTTCGCCGTCACCATGCGGGCGATCGAAGAGAAGGCGCGCGCCGAAGCGGGCCTGTCGCGCGACGAGGTGGTGGCGGTGGGCCAGGTGACCGGCGAGGTCTTCGCCGCGCGGCAGATCTGGCGGATGAACGGCGGCGACGAGGTCCTCGAGAAGGCGCGCGCGACGCTCGCCACGATGACTGGCGATGCGAAGGCGAAGGCGGCGCAGGCGCTGGCGCGCAACGAGCAGAGCTTCGCGCAGATGAAGAACGCGGCCTCCGCGCGCAAGCGCTTCGGCGACGAGGCGGTGGACGCGGTGCTGGCGCACGAGGACGCGCTCTGGAAGGTGCAGCAGGAAGGCGCGAAGGTGATGTCGGCGGTGTTCTAGATCATGGCCAGCGAGCTCTATCGGCAGGTCGCGCGGATGTTCATGGCCGGGTTCCCCGGTCGCTCCCCGGACCCGGACTTCCGCGCGCTGGTCGACGACGGGCTGTTCGGGGCGATCCTCTTCAAGCGCAACGTGGGCAGCGCCCGTGAGACGGCCGAGCTGTGCCGCGAGGTGAAGGGGCTGGCGAAGCGCCCGTTCATCCTCGCGGTCGATCAGGAGGGCGGCCGGGTCGCGCGGCTGCGCGGCGAGCCGTTCACGTCGCTCCCACCGATGCGCGACATCGGCCGGCGTGAGGACGAGGCGCTGGCGGAGCGCGCGGGGAAGCTGCTCGCGTTCGAGCTGCGCGCGGTGGGCTTCGACTGGGACTTCGCGCCGGTGCTGGACGTCGACACGAACCCGGCGAACCCGGTCATCGGCGATCGCGCGTTCGCCCGGGAGGCGCAGACGGTGGCGCGCCTCGGCGTGGCGCTGGCGCGCGGGCTCGAGGCCGGTGGCGTCGCGTCCTGCGGCAAGCACTTCCCCGGGCACGGCGACACCTCTTCGGATTCGCACCTCACCCTGCCCCACCTGCCGCACGCGATGGATCACCTCCGCGCGGTGGAGCTGGTCCCGTTCAAGGCCTACGCGGACGCGAAGCTGGCCTCGCTCATGACCGCGCACGTGCTGTTCGAAGCGATCGATCCGGACGTGCCGGCGACCATGAGCCGGAGCGTGCTGGACGGCGTCCTCCGCCGGGAGCTCGGCTTCGACGGCGTGCTGGTGAGTGACGATCTGGAGATGAAGGCGATCGCCGACCACTACGGCGTGGCGGAAGCCGCCGTCCAGGGCGCCGCGGCCGGCGTGGACCTCTTCCTCGTCTGCCACCACGCCTCCGAACAGCGCGCCGCGATCGAGGCGGTCGTCAGGGCGGTGGAGTCCGGCCGCATCCCCCGCGCACGAATCGAAGAGGCGAACCTCCGGCTCGACGCGCTCGCCGCCCGTTTCGCCCACCCCGCCGAAGATCGGCTCGACGCGCTCGGCTGCCCCGAACACCGTGCGCTGCAGGAAGGGCTCGCCGCGTCATTCGAGGGGCGCGATCCGACTGAAGTGTTGGGCTGAAAGTCCGCTTCCGGCGGGCGCGATCCGTGATCGGGTGGATCAGCCACGCGCCCATCACTCGCGGTGGAGGAGGCGCGATGCTGAGACGTTCATGGGCGAACCGATGGGCGCGGCAGGACCGCAGTGCCCGCCGCTCGGGCACCATCGTGCGCGCGTTTCAGTTCGTCGTGAATGGGCCTGAGCGCACCAAGACGCGGGGCGCCGCCGACCTGCCGCAGGTGCCCAGCCGCAAGAGTTACTGCGCGCTCATTCAGAGCGTGCTCCCCGTCCTGCAGAAGGCGCCCCGGCGCCGGAAGTACAGCGCGCTCACTCAGCCCATGTCGATTCGGCACACCCGGCCGCAGGAGCGCAGATCTCCGCAACGACCGGTAGGCGGACAGCGGCCGTCGGACGCAAATCGCGCTCGTTCAGCTGGTAGTGGGTGGAGCCTGAGCGCACAGGGAGGCTGGCCGCCCCTAGAGAACGCGCCCGGCCGCCAGGGTACCTCGCGCTCTCTCAGCCTGTGTCGATAGGGCGCACTCGGCAGGCAGATCGAACGACCTCAGCGGCGACCGATCAGACGGAGGGCGGCCCGCCGGAGGCGATTCGCGCGCTGCTTGGACGAAACCGCACTGGCGCCGCATTCGTGCAGCAGCGTTGCGTATCGGAGGGCCGAAAACCGCATTTGACGAGAGGTTTCGACCAAGCGCGCTGACGATCGCCTCGGCCGGGCGTGGCCCCCGCTCTCGTCAGTTCGGCGCATCGCCGTCGGACTCATTCGAGTGCGCGTGCTCGCGCTCCAGCGCTTGGCGGCACTTGCGCAGTTCCTCCATCACGGCGGCGCGCCGGCCCGCGTCCGCCCGACCCAGCTTCGCGGCGAGCTCAGCGCAGCGTACGTCGACGGCGCCGGCATCGGCCGTCGGAACGAACGCCAGCGGACGCGGCGGGAGCTTCTCGTTCGGGATCAAAGCGGCCAGCTTGGCAGCGTCGTCGTGCGCGTCGGAGCCCGGCGGGACGGCCTCCAGCTCCCGGCGGACCTGCTGGAACTCCGGGTCGGAGATCGGCCGGCCCTGGTCGATCAACTTGTCGTAGTGCGCCCGCGCCTTCTGATACTGCGCCACGCCTTCGTCCTTGCACCCGGCGAGCACGAGAGAGGCGAACAGCAGCGCGCCCAAAGACCACGTCGCGCGTTTCAACCGTGGCGCCTCCGGCGTGGCAGAACCATCGCTCCGAGGAGGACGGGGAACAGCGCAGCCGCGGGCACGCCGCCGCAGCCTCCGCAGGACGGCGCGAGGTCCACCTCCCCACCCGTGCCCGCGTCGTTCAACGACATCCCGCCGTCCGCCACTGCACCGCCCGCATCGCCCGTCGATCCAGCGTCCCCGGCCCCCGGCGTTCCGCCGTCCTGCTTCCAGGTGGGCGGCGGGAGCGGAAACCCCTTCAGCACCGGCTCGCCGTCGGGGACGGTCGCGTCACAGCCGGCAGGCATCCCCTGGAGCATCGGCTTGCCGGCCTCGAGCCACGCGGTGCCGATGAGGCTGGCCATCATCGTCTCCGCGTCGCCCCAACGCCGCGCGGTGAGGTCCTTCGTGTTCTCGAACAGAGCGCTCGCCGACCCGCCGTTGTTCTGGTCGTCCGAGACGATCTTCCGCCCGACCGGGTTGCCGGCGATCACCGCGTCGAAGGTGTGGTTCTTCGGATCCACCTTCCCGGGAGCGCCGTAGTAGGCGCGCATCCGGTCGGTGATCTCGTTGATGTGCGCCTCCACCGCGAGCATGTCCGACTCGTAGCGGATGTGGAGATCGCCGGGCTGCTCTTTCGTATCGTGCATCGGCGAGAACGCGTCGGTGACGTAGTGGGACAGGTGCGCCACCGTGACCAGCGCGGCGCTCGAGTCCTTCGCCTTCATCCGGGCCACCAGCTCGCGGTAGACCTCCTCCACGCGGAATGGGACCCGGCCGTTGTCGTCCGCGTACTGCTTGAATTGCGCCTGAATCGCGGCCCAGTCGCGCGGGTACGTCCAGTACGGGTCGGCGTAGTCGATGTCCAGGTAGTGCCGCGGCCACTCGTCGGGATCCGAGCTGCGCCAGCGATCCGGATCGCACGACTGATCGGTCCAGGAGAACTGGTGGGTCACCGTCTCGAGCCACGCCCGGAGACAGGAACCCTCCGGGAGCACTTCGTGCGTGTACGCCGCGAGCCGCCGGTGGCCGTCGAAGCCCCAACCGAAGGAGACGGCAGGGGCCAGCAGGATCAGCGCGACGATCGTCCGAAGGCGCATCAGCATCCGCCGGCAGCATGCCCCCGGTCTCCGCAGGTGCCAACCCGGCGTGTTCCGTTTGCCGCCTGGCGCAAGCCCGACTTCGGAGCTGCGCCGGATTCGCAGTGTCATCCGCTGCCCCTTCGGTCGCGGGAGCTGTTGCGGTGAGAACGCGCCCGCCGATCCGGTCGGCGGATTCGTTGCGCCGAGCCGCAATTTCCACGCTAGGGTCCGCGCTCGCATGGTCGCCGCGGCGCTCGCGTTCTTCGTCGGACTCGTCCAGGGCCTCGTCCATGGTCTGGGGCCGGACCACTGCGCCGCGCTGGCGACGCTGGGCACTTCCAGCCGCGGCGATCGCTTCGCCGCGTTCCGGGTGGCCGTGCGGTTCGCGCTCGGGCACGCGCTCATGCTGGGCGCGCTGGCGGTGCTGTGCGTCGCGATGGGCATCGGGATCTCCGAGGCGTTCGAACGCTGGGCGGAGATCGCCGGCGGCGTCGTGCTGGTGGGGCTCGGCGTGGCGGCGCTGTTCTTCCCCTCCGCGCTGCGCCACGGCCACCCCCACCTCCCGGGGCACGACCACTCGCACTCGCATCCGCCGGCGGATCGTTCGGCGCGGATCTCCACCGCGGCCGGGGCGCTGATGGCGGTGAGCGGCGCGCGTGCGCTCCTTCTGGCCCTCCCGCCGCTCGTGGTCGGCGGCGCCTTCCAGCTCGAGGCGTGGACCTACCTGCCGGGCTTCGCGCTGGGGATCCTCGTCAGCATGGGCGCAGTAGGCCTTCTGGTCGGCGCCGGAGCCGTGCGGCTGGGCGATCGCCTCCAACGGATAGCCGCCGTCGCTGCCGGAGTGATTGGCGTGTACTGGATCGTCGATCGGCTGTAGCTGGAGCCCCCGGTCGGATCAGGACGACCGGCGCTCCAGCACGTTGAGCGCGAGCAGCGCGGCGAGGAAGCCGTTGACCACGTGCTCCGGCCGGTTGGCGAGCGCGTGGAGCTCGGCGACGGTGCGGGTGCCGTCGATCTTCGGCAACAGCTCCGCCTCCCAGCGCTCCAGCTCCACCTCGTGGAGCTGATACGCGGGTTGCAGCGACGGGATGAGGCGATCCTCCGGCTGAACCAGCCGCTTCAACCGCTCCGGCTTGTAGAGCTTCTTGATCCCCCGGACGATCAACTGCCCCGGGTGGATGTCGAGCTTGATCGACTCCCGGGTGGCCTTGTCCTTGAAGGTCATCATCCAGGTGCCCTCTTCCCACGCGAAGCAGGAGTAGATGATCGCCTTGACCTGCTGGGCCACGTAGTAGAGGCGCTCGGTGTCCTTGAGCAGCCCGCGTTCGATCAGCACGTCCCCGGTGCGCCGCCCGGTCGCGTTCGCCACCGCCGTCGCGTCGGCGAGCTGTTCGGGCTGGATCTTCCCCACGCGGACGAGGAACTGCCCGAAGCGGTCGCTGAGCAGGTTGGACAGCGCGAACACCGGCCGCCCCTTCTCGAAATAGACGACCTTCTTCACCTTGCCGCGCTGCACGCCCAGCTCGCCGGTCTCCTTCGAGAGCCAGAACGCGGTCACCAGCGAGGGGAAGTTGTCCCGCAGATCGCCGCGGCGGTTGCCGGGCCCGGGGACGGGTGACGCCTCCGGTTTGCCGGCGGGAGGCGGGCGCGGCGATACGGGCTGGGCGGGCGGCATCGCCTGCGCGCGGAGCGGAGCGCCCCGGAGTTCGGCGGTGAGCTCGCCGCTGCCGACGCGGATCTTCCCGGTCAGCTCCATCGCGTCGGTGGGGGCATCCTCCACCACGTCGATGTCCAGCTCCACGTCGAACGCGTCCTCGATCGACTGCGCCGGCGCGCGCTTCTCCGGCGGCACCAACTTCGCCACCGCCTCCAAGAGCTTCTGGGCCTCGAACGGTTTCTCGAAGTACCCGGCCGACGCGTACTTCTGCTTCGCCTCCAGCGCGTGCCGGCCGCCCTTGAACACGCCGGTGATGAAGATCAGCGGAAGCTCGGCGTGCTCCTTCCGCAGCGTCTCGGCGAGGTGGTACCCCATCATGTCGGGGAGCAGGATGTCGAGGATCGCCAACCGGGGTGGATTCGTCCGCGCCAGATCGAGCGCCTGCCTGCCCTTCGACGCCGCGCTCACCGAATATCCCGCGTCCTCGAAGAGCTGGGTCAGGAGCGTGAGCAGCTCCTGGTTGTCGTCGACCACCAGAATCCGCGGTGCCATGAGGCGGCGGACCTTACCACCCGCTGCTCCCCGTGCACGGGTGCGCTACTGTGCCGCGCCTTGATTCGCCGTCTCGTCTTCCCCCTCTTCGCCGGCGCCCTCCTGCTCGCGCCGCTCGCGCCCGCGCAGACCTCCTCCGATGGAGGATCCGCCGACGACGGAGGAGCCTCCGCCGACGCCGGCGACTTGGCGCCGGTCGATCCACCCGACGGCTCGGTGGGCCAAGGCGGCGCCGATCGCGACAACCCCGAGGCGGATGACTCCTTCGACCGCGTACCCACCACCTGCCACCGGACCGTGGACTGCGCCCCGGGCTTTCGTTGCGAGCAGGGACGCTGCCGCTACGCAGGCATCCGCGACGCCCAAGGCGGGTTCTTCGGACAGGGCTGCACCGCGGCCGGCGAAGCTGGAATGCTCCTCCCCGAACTCCTCGCGGCCGCCCTCGTCTGGCGCCGATGTGGACCCAGGTCGCGTTGATTCCTCCTTCGGTCTCATTGCAGTATTGCCGGGACACGGAAACCACGTAGGGGGGAGGGAGAACTCGGGTGGACGTCGTCTCGACGCTGAAGGCGCAACACCGGATGTTGGGGGAGATCGTCGAACGGCTCGGCGGGCACCTCGCCCATGGGGATGCCGTACGCGTGCGCGTGACGCTGGAGGAGCTCCGGCGGGCGCTCCGGGCCCACCTGGAGCTCGAGGAGGCGCGCTTCTACCCGCTCCTCCAGGACTCGCCCCTGGCCGACACCGCGCAGCTGCGGCCGCTGGCGCAGTCGCTCGACGCGCTCGCCGAACGTTATGGCACCGGGGACTTCGACGCGGAGCGGTTCGCGGCCGACTTCAACGCCGTCACCCGGGGACTGCTGGCCCGGCTCGACTCGGAGGAGGCGGTCCTCTTCCCGCTCTACGACCGGCTGGTGGGAAAGAGCGGCCTGTTCCGCCGCGTCGCCTGACCCCGCTGTGCCCGCCCCGTGGACCTCCTCAAGACGCTGAAGGCGCAGCACGCGCTCCTCGAGGAGAAGTGCCTCGCGCTCACCGCCCGACTGGAAGAGAACGACTGCGCCGGCGCGCGGGCGCTCCTGGCGGAGCTGCACGCGGAGTTCATGGCGCACATCCGGCTGGAGAGTGAGGCGCTCTTCCCGCCGCTTCTGGCCGGGGCCGAAGCCCAGAAGGCCACCGCGCAGCTCTCGCTCGCCAGAAGTTTTGAGACCGGGGTCGGCATCATCTGCGACGCGCTCGGGCGGGCGGCGGCGCGCCCCGCGGACGATCAGGAGGTCGACGCTTTCGCGCAGGACTGGGCCACGCTCCTGCACGCGCTGCGCAGCCGGTTCGCGGCCGAGGAGGCCTCGCTCTTCCCGATGTACGCGCGCTTCGCCCGGCGCTGAGTCTTCGGGCCTCAGCGCCACGCCGCGAACGACAGGCCAATGTTGTTGTACTTGTCGGCCACGTCGAACATCAGGGTCAGCGCCCAGTCGTCGATGAACCGGAACAGGAAGAGCTCCGCGCCTCCGGTGAGGTCGGCCGGACGAGGATGCCCAGCTGCGGCCCGAAGCCGCGGTAGCCCCACAGCTCGAGTTCGTTCTGGATGGTGCCGGTGGCCATCACCAGCCCGGCCGCCACCACGAGGCCATCGTCGAAGAAGCTGTAGCCACCGGCCAGCGTGTACTCCTGCAGCGCCAGGCGGATCCGGTTCGGATCCGAGAACAGCCCCGGGCACTTGCCGTCCGGCGCCACGCAGAACTCGAGCGAGTTGGCGCGCGCGAAGGCGCCGATCCCGACGTGCCGCACGCGCAACATCCCTCCGCCGAGGAACTGTCCGCTGGCCTTCGCCTGGTCGTTCACCCCGTCGTTGTCGAAGTCCCACTCGCCGAAGTTCATCTGTCAGGTGAAAATCGGCGAGAGGTTCCACGCCCCGTTCTCGGTGGCGGTGCGGCGGGCGATCGCCGCGAGGTTGGACGAAAAGCCGTACGCCGTCTCGCCGATCCCCGTGTAGGCGCCGCCCAGCGCCACCATCCGCGCGGGGTTGAGCAGGATGCCGGGGTTGAGGTACAGCCGTCCGGGCAACGGCTCCTGCTGCGCCCACGCCGCACCGGACGCCAGCACCACCGCGAGCAGCCACAGTCTCGCGCGCATCGGCATACCCACGCCTTCCCGAATGGTGCCACGGGGGCACGGGGTCGTTCCGGCCCTCTTTTTCGCATAGCGTTTCGGTGGGACGCTCTCCTCCTTGACCTTCACCGACCGATTGCGACGCGCGGCCCCTGACGCTGCGCTGCCCACCGAAGTGAAGCTTCTCGGCGCACTCCCCGTCGGGGTGGTGTGGATCCGGGACGGCGTCATCGTCTGGGCGAATCAGACGGTGTCCCGCATGCTGGGCATTCCCGTCGACCAGCTGGTGGGCAGCGATCCGTTCCAGCACGTAGCGCCGGAGGACGTGCCGCTGGCGCGCGAGCGGAGCGCGGTCCGGCTGAGCGGCGGGCCCGCCCCGAGCGCCTACGAGGTCTCGCTCTTGTGCGCGGACAAAAGCCGGCTCAGGGTGGAGCTGTTCCCGCAGCTTCTGTCGCCCCAATCCCCCGAAGAGGGCACGGTGGTCGTCATCCGCGAGATCGACCTCCGCGTCCGCCACAGCGAGCTTCTCTTCGCGCTCGGGGAGATCTCCACCCGCGCCCAGCGCGCCCGCACCGTGGCGGGGGTCATCGACGAGGCGGTGCGCGGGCTGTTCGCGCTCGGCTTCCACACCCTCTTCTTCCAGCTCGACGACGGCGAGCACGCACGGCTCGTCTCCCACGCGCTGCTCCCGGAGCTGGTCCAGAACGCCGAGCGGCTCGTCGGCGGGCCGCTGCTGGGCGTGCGGCTCCCCTTGAGCAAGATCCCCCGCGCGTCGGAGGCGATCGCCTCGGGGCGGGCCACCTTCGTGGACGATCTGGAGCAGGCGCTCACGAACCTGCTCGACCAGCTCGGCCACACCCTCCCAGAGGCCGCGGCGCAGGTCCTCCGGGGGGCGGGGCTCGCGCGGATCGTCATCGCGCCGGTGGCGGTGAGGGGGCAGCCCTGGGGGTTCTTCATCACCGGCGGGCTCACGCTGGATCTCCACGACGCCGGCGCGCTCTCGCTGTTCGCGGCCCACGTCGGATCCGCGCTGGAAGTGGCAGAGTCGATCGAGGATCTCGAGCGGAAGAACGCCAGCCTGGAGGCGGTGCACGAGGTGGCGATGTTCGCCTCCGAGGCGCCGCTCTCCGAGCTCGCCCCCAAGCTTCTGGGGCACCTCTCGCGGGCGCTGCGCGCGGACGCATCGTGCCTCTACGTCGTGGACCCCGAGCGCGGCGAGCTGGTGATAGCGGGCATCCACGGCGAGGCGGGGGACCTGCCCACAAGGTACGGTCGGATCCCGTTGCAGCGCACCGCCACGGGGGAAGTGGCCAGCTCGCTCCGCCCCAGAGCGCTGAGCCTCGAGGAGTGGCCGGAGGTGTCCCGGCCGGACATGGCGCAGGCGGGCTTTGTCGAGAACGCGATCGTCCCGCTCGTGGTCAACGGCCGGTTGGCAGGCACCGTCAACCTGTCCCGAAAGCGGCGCGAACGCTTCAGCGACGAGGAGCTGCGCTCGGCGGAGATCCTCGCGGCGCAGGTGTCGCTCCACCTCGAGCGCATCCGGCTGGATCAGGACGTCCGCCGAAGGGTGCACGACCTGTCGCTCATCAACGAGCTGGGGGCGATGATCGCCCAGCACCTGGAGCTGGAGCACGTGCTGCAGGCCGCGGTGCGGCAGGTCTCGAAGATCGTCGAGGTCCCCAACACCTTCCTGCTGGTGTTGGAGGAGAAGTCGCAGCAGCTCGCGATGCTGGCCTCCAACGTGGAGGGCCAGGACGTGCTGCAGATGAAGCTCTCCATGGACGAGCCCGGGGTCGCCGCGGAGGCGGTGCGTACCCGGCGCCCGGTGGTGCTGCACGCCGCCGCCGAGCTCGAGGAGCGCGCGTCCCAGTTCATGACCCACCGCTTCGGGCACACCGCGCTCATGGCGGCGCCGCTGCTCTCGGAGGGCCGGTCGATCGGCGCGCTGGTGCTGGGCGAGACCCGCGGGCCGCGCGTGTTCTCCGCCTCCGAGGTGGAGCGCGCGGTGATCGTCGCCAACCAGCTGGCCACGGCGATCGAGAACGCGCGGCTCTACGAGGAACAGCGCCGCCGAGTGGGCCAGCTGCGGCTGCTCCTGCAGATGAGCCAGGTCATCACCGGGTCTCTGGATCTCACCCAGATCCTCGAGGCCTCCGCGCAGAGCATCACGCGGATGATCGACGCGACCGACGCGTTCATCTGGCTCCTGCACGACACCGAGCTGCGCGGCGTGGTGGCGTCCGATCCGGCGTATCAGGCGCACTTCTCGAAGGTGCGGATCCCGCTCTCGACGGCCTCCGCGGTATCGCACGCGATCGTCGGCCGCCAGCCGATCCGCGTGGCGGACGCGATGGCGTCGCCCTACGTGAACCGCGAGCTCAACGCCCGGTACAAGCAGCGCTCGCTGGTGGCGATCCCCCTGATGCTGCGCGACGTGCCGATCGGCGCGGTGGCGATCGGCGACCGGCGGCGCCGGCGCGAGTTCACCGACGACGAGGTGGAGCGGGCGACGCTCATCTCCCGCCAAGTGGCGGTGGCGATTGAGAACGCGCGCCTGTTCGAGGATCTCAAGCGCAGCTACCAGGAGCTCTCGCGCGCGCAGCAGGAGCTGGTCAAGCGCGAGCGGCTGGCCGCGCTGGGCGAGCTCTCGGCGGTGGTGGCGCACGAGGTCCGGAATCCCCTCGGCGTCATCTTCAACTCGCTCGCTTCGCTCAAGCGGCTCATCCCGGACAGCGGGGACGGGCGGATGCTGCTGGAGATCGTCGGCGAGGAGGCGGACCGGCTGAACCGGATGGTCTCCGACCTGCTCGACTTCGCGCGCCCCAACGAGCCGCAGCTCGAGCGGGAGCCGCTGGAGCCGGTGTTGATTGGCGCGCTGGAGGCCGCCGCCCGGGCGATGCCGGCGCCGCACGTGCAGGTCCGCTTCGAGCCGGAGCCGGGCATCGAGGCGCCGGTGGACGCGCAGATGCTGCGGCAGGCGGTGGTGAACCTGGTGCTGAACGCCGTGCAGGCCATGCCGCGCGGCGGGACCGTGGTGGTGCGCACCGGCGTGGAGACGCGCAACGGCGCCCGGTTCGCGCGGATCGAGGTCGAAGACGACGGCCCGGGCATTCCGCCGGAGCTGGTCGATCGCGTCTTTCAGCCGTTCTTCACCACCCGCGCGGCGGGGACGGGACTGGGGCTGGCGGTGGTCAAGCGGATCGCCGACGCACACCGCGCCGAGCTGACCGTGCGGTCCACGCCCGGGCGCGGGTCGACGTTCACCATCCTGTTGCCGATGTGAGGGCGTCAGCCGGTCCAGCGCTGGTCGGTCACCGTCGACGTGAGGTGGAACAGACACGCGTCGTCGCCCCGGCGGAAGCAGCGGGTCTGTTCGACGTTGGCGGTGATGCCGAGGCTGCGCAGCGCCTCCTGGAGAATCCCCTCCTCCACCACGCAATGGTGCGGCGTGGTCTTCTCCAGCTCCGCCAGGCCGGGCTCGAAGCGCAGCACGGTCCAGCCGCCGATGTGCGAGCCGCGGTTGGCCCGGTGGTACATCCCGTCGATGCCGTAGACGATGTCCCTCGCGGAGCGGGCCACCTTCTTCATCTCCTCCGCGTGCGAGAGCCTGAACAGCTCCCAGCCCACGCTCCGCAGCGCCCAGGTGTCCAGCTTCTGGTCGAGCGTCTCCAGCGCGTCCAGCAGCATGGCGATGGGGTACCACCGGTCCGGTTCGATCGCCGCGAGCGCCTGCGCCTGCGCCTTGCCGAGCGTCTGTTCGGGCAGGTGCAGCGCCTTGAGCACCGCGAGGATGTCCGAGCCGATGGTCTGGTGGTTGATGCCGATGTAGCCGCGGGGACGACGGGTCATGGGGCCAAAGGATGGCTTGCGCCGGTGCCCCACGCCAAGTCCGGCGGGCGGGTGCCGCGGGCGTCAGCGAGGTGGGATCGTCCGGAAGCCGTCGCACCGCTCGCCGGTGAGGACCTCCAGCGACTGCGTCAGCTGCGCGAGCGGCTGTTCCCCGACGAGCCGCGCCACCTCCCGGCCTTCGTCGAGCATCACGAAGGTGGGCACACCGCGCACGCCGAACCTCCGGGCCAGCGCGGCGCCGGCCGGATCGCTCACGTCCACCCGCTTCACCTGCACGTGGCGCCCCGCGCAGTCGTGCTCGGCGGCGGCCACGACCGGGGCCATCCGCTGACACACCGGGCAGGCGCGCGAGACGAACTCCACCATCGCGCGGCCCGAAGGGAGCGCCTCGGGCGCGGCGTCCTCGTCCGCGACCGAGTCCGGCAGCGCACAGCCGCCGGGCGCATCGCCGCGGCACATCGCCGCCTCGCCGCCATCCGTGGGCGCGGCGTGCGCGGCCACCGGCAGCGCCGAGTCCAGCACCGCGCTCATCGCCTGATCGCTCACCGGCGCGGCGGGGTGTGCGGCAATCGCCGGGGACGGGAGCGACGGGGTGAGGCGCTCCAGGTTGTCGGTGAGCAGCAGAAGCCCCATGGCCATCAAGAGAACACCGGTGACGAGCTCGAAGCGGCGCAGCTGTGGGCGGAGGCGGGCGACGAGCCGGAGGGCAGAAGGTGCCGCCGCCGCGGCGGCGATCAGCGGGACCGAGAGCCCGGCGGCGTACGCGCCCAGGTACGCCGCGCCTTCCAGCGCGTGGGAGGCCCGCGACGCGGTGAAGGTGAGCACCGATCCGAGCACCGGCCCCACGCACGGCGTCCACCCCAGCGCGAACGCGGCGCCGAAGAGGAACGCGCCCAGGACCGTGCTCCCCTGCCGAAGGCGCTGAAGGAGCGGCCGCGCCTCGCGCTCGAGGAACGGCAGCCGAAGGACGCCGAGGAACTTGAGCCCGAAGAGGAACACCACCAGCCCGCCGAGCTGGAGCAGAAGCGCGCGGTGCGTAAGCAGCGCGTGCCCCACCGCGGTGGCGGCGAGGCCGAGCGCCACGAACACCGCGCCCAGGCCCAGCGCGAAGGCCACGGCGGTGACGAGCAGCTGGATGCGCAGCCGCCCGCTCCCCTGTCCGCCCTTTTCGAGCTCGGAGATCGACGCGCCGCCCAGCAGCGAGAGGTACAGCGGGACGAGGGGGAGGATGCAGGGCGAGACGAAGGTCAGAAGCCCCGCGAGAAAGATGCCTGGAAGCTCCAGCGACATGGTCCGTTCGACAGTCCGGCTGCTCCACCTCTATGTGGCCATCCGGCGCCACCGGTTTCAGGGGCGGGTGGACCGCACGCGTTCTCGACAACCCACTGCCGAACGATTAGGGGAGCGAGCATGGCTCAAGCCGACAAGCTCACCCCCCGTGAGAAGGACTTCTCCGCCTGGTACGTGGACCTCGTCCAGAAGGCGAAGCTGGCCGACTACTCTGACGTCAAGGGCTGCATGGTCATCCGCCCGAACGGGTACGCACTCTGGGAGAACATCCAGCGCGTCCTCGACGGGATGTTCAAGGAGACCGGGCACAAGAACGCCTACTTTCCGCTGCTCATCCCCGAGAGCTACCTGAAGAAGGAGGCGGAGCACGTCGAGGGGTTCAACCCGCAGCTGGCGGTGGTGACCCACGCGGGTGGCGCGAAGCTCGAGGAGCCGTACGTCATCCGGCCCACCTCCGAGACGATCATCAACCGCTCGTTCGCGAAGTGGATCCAGAGCTATCGGGATCTGCCGCTGCTCATCAACCAGTGGGCGAACGTGATGCGCTGGGAGATGCGTACGCGCCTGTTTCTGCGCACCACCGAGTTCCTCTGGCAGGAAGGCCACACCTGCCACGAGACCGAGGAGGACGCCGAGCAGGAGACGCGGCGGATGCTGGAGGTCTACCGGCGCTTCGCCGAGGACTACATGGCGATGCCGGTGCTCGCCGGGCAGAAGTCGGAGAGCGAGAAGTTCGCCGGCGCAGTCCGCACCTATTCGATCGAAGCGATGATGCAGGACAAGAAGGCGCTGCAGGCCGGCACGTCGCACAACCTCGGGCAGAACTTCGCCCGCGCCTTCGAGACCATGTTCCAGGGCCGCGACGGGAAGCAGCACTTCGTCTGGCAGACCTCGTGGGGCGTCTCCACCCGCCTCATCGGCGGGCTGATCATGACCCACTCGGACGACGCGGGCCTGGTGGTGCCGCCGAAGCTGGCGTCGCGCCACGGGGTGATCATCCCCATCGGCCGCACGCCGGAGGAGCGGGGGCCGGTGCTCGAGCGCGCGCAGGCGCTGGCGACGGACCTGCGCAAGGCGGGGCTGGGCGTGGAGGTGGACGACGACGACTCGAAGAGCCCGGGCTGGAAGTACGCCGAGCACGAGCTCATCGGCACCTGCATGCGCATCGAGCTGGGGCCGAAGGATCTCGCGCAGAACCAGTGCGTGATGGTGCGGCGCGATCAGCGGAAGAAGGAGTCCGTCCCGCTCGCGGACGCGGTGGCCACCGCGCAAAAGATGCTGGACCAGATGCAGCGCGACCTGTTCGCGAAAGCGAAGGCGTTCCGCGACAGCCACACCTTCGAAGTCAACAGCTACGACGAGCTCAAACAGCGCGCAGACGACGGCTTCCTTCTGGCCCACTGGTGCGTGGACCCGAAGTGCGAGAAGCAAATCAAAGACGACACGGGCATCACCTCGCGCAACCGCCCCTTCGACCTCGAACAATCGCCGGGCAGGTGCATCGTCTGCGGCAAAGACTCGCCGGGCCGCCTCGTCTTCGCCAAAGCATACTGAAACAGTAGGTGGTGACGGGTGAGTGGTGAGTAGTGGTCGGTAGGCTTCGATTGTTCGTAGCGATCGAGATCGGCAGCTCCGCGCGGGAGCGGATCGCGGGGATGCTGCCGACGCTTCGCGCTCTGGCACCCTCGGCCAAATGGGTGCCGCCGGAGAACCTTCACATCACCCTCGTCTTTCTGGGCTCCACCTCCGAGGAACGCGTCGCCGGGATCTGCGGCGCGCTGGATGCGGCGGCGGCGGTGCACCCTCCGCTCTCGCTCGGACTCGCCGCGGGCGGCGCGTTCGGACACCGCAAGCGTCCGAAGGTTCTGTGGGTGGGCCTCTCCGGCCAGCTGCCGCGCCTCGAGGCCTTGTTCACCGACCTCGAGCAGCGCCTGGAGGTCTTCGGTTACCGGCGGGACCCGCGCAATTTCCGCCCTCACCTCACCCTCGCCCGCTCCCGCGAACCGCGCGGCGATCCCGCCCTCGCCGCCTGCCTCCCCAACCTCTCCGCCCTCCAGCCGATGCCTCTCGACGTCCCGGAGCTCGTCCTCTTCAAGAGCTCACCGGGCCCACACGCCTCCATCTACGAGGTCATTCACAGGGCCCCCTTCAGGGGTGCGGGCGACTGACGAGCGCGCTCGGAACGAGCGCCGGCTGTCGTGCCTGGTTCCGGTCGCGAGCGCACCCAACCTGGGCGCTTCCTGGACGCGCGCGGGTCAGCCTCACCGAGGTCCGCACTGCCCCTGCGGGCGCAAAAGGCAGTCCGACTGGAAGCCCGGATAAGGCAGACGCGCTCGCGTGGGTTATCGTGGACGAGGGCATCGAGCCAGCAGCCGACGCGCAGGCGCCGCAACACGGGCTCGTCGCCCGTCCGCCGCTCAGAGATGCGTCAGCGACCTCGCCCGCGGGGCCGCGGCTGCGCTGAACAGCGACACGCCGACGGCGCTCCTGCGGTCTTCACGGCGGTCCGCGGCGGCGCATCCGTCGCAGCGCATACGCCAGCGCGAGGACGCCCATCGCCGCGGTGGGTGAGACGGCGGCGCAGCTGCAGCCGGTCGCCACACTCGTCCCTTCGTGCACGGTCAAAGCCTGACTCAGCGTCGCCCGCGCACCATCGGGGTTCACCACGGTCACGTCGTATGTTCCGGCGGCCAACTGGTTCGCCTTCAGCGTGGCCTGGATCACCGAGGCGGATTTGCGCTCGATCGGGTCGATCAACTTCTTTCCGATCAACACCTCCAAAGGGGCCCGCCCGGCCCGGACGCGTGATGTGCGCGGACGTACCTCGATGTGCGGCGCCGCGCCCGCTCAGACGGAACGGCGCCGCCGGCGCAGCGCGGCGAGCGCAATCAGCACGCCGGGGAAGATCGCCGCCGCGGACGGGCCGGTGGTGCAGCCGCAGCCGCCACCTCCTCCGCCGTCATCGGTTCCGGCATCGCTGCCGGCGCCGGCGTCGCTCCCGGTGGTCCCGCCATCCACGCCCGCATCCGGGAGCGGCACGCAGTCGTCATCGGTCTCGCCGTCGCAGTCGTTGTCCAGGCCGTCGCAGTACTCGACGCCGGGGAGGACCTCGTTCTCGCAGTCGCCCCACATCCCGTTCCTGCAGGTGCGCTCACCCGCGTGGCACTCGCCGACACCCTTCGTCTGCGGCGAACCGGAGTAGCAGGGCGCGCGGTTGCCGTCGTGGCAGACGCAGCCTTCATCGATGACGCCGTCGCAGCTGTCGTCGCGGCTGTTGCACAGCTCCGCCTGCGGCTCACCCGGGACGCACGTCCGCTCGGTTCCCGCCTGGCACGCCGGCGGGAACCTCACGCAGGCACCGGTGCCGCACCGTTCCCAGCCCAGCTCGGTGCTCTCGTCGGTCTGTCCGTCACAGTCGTTGTCCAGCCCGTCGCAGATCTCCGGCGAGGGGCCCATCTCCCCTTCGCACGGGCCCCACGTCCCGTCCGGCTGGCAATTCTGCAGGCCGCGCTTGCACGGCGGGAGGATCGGCTTCGACCCGCCATCCTCGTTGGTGATCGGGTACGTGTAGCAGAGCCGCGCCCCGGACACGCCGCCGTCGGGCTTCCGGCAGTCGAAGCCGTTGTCGATCACCCCGTCGCAGTCGTTGTCGCGGGCGTCTTCGATCTCCGGGGTGGGCTCTCCGGGCACGCAGGTCTGCGTTTGCCCGTTGTTGCACGTGGGCACGACGCGGAAGCACTCGCCCACGCCGCAGGTCTCCACACCGAAGCCGTCGTCGATCACCCCGTCGCAGTCGTTGTCCAGGCCGTCGCAGACCTCCACCTGCGGAGTCTGCGTGGAGACGCACACCAGCGCGCCGCCCAGGCACTGCCGCGTGCCGCTGAGACACACGCCGCGCTCCTCGGGGACCATGCAGCTCGAGTTGCCGTCGGGGTTGCCTTCGTCGATCTCCCCGTCGCAGTCGTTGTCGAGGCCGTCGCAGTGCTCCACGCCCGGCAACACCTCGCCCTTGCACGAGGACCAGAAGCCGTTCTTGCAGACGCGGAAGCCGGAGTGGCACAGGCCGACATTCTCGGTGCCCAGCGCGCCGGTGTAGCAGGTCTCGGTGGCGCCCTCCTCGCAGGCCTGCTGGCCGGTCTCGCAGTCCGCCGGGAGCTGCGGCTGAGAGTCGTAGCTCGCCGGGCAGGTCACGCCGTTACCGATCGGCACAAAGAGCTGGCCCTTGTCCGGATAGGTCCAGCGATCCGCGTCCGCGTCGACGAAGAGGAAGTAGTACGGCTGGCAGCCGAGCGGGATGTCGTCGGGTTCGTCGAAGTGCGCCTCCCAGGTCCCGTTGTCGTCGTAGCCCCACTTCTTCTCGAGATCGAAGCAGTGGCCGTTGACCACCACCGCCGCGCGCTTGGGCGGCCCCATCGCGTCCTGGTGGAAGTAGTTGGCTGCGAAGTACAGCTGCGTCGCGTCGCGCGGCGTGTTGGGACCGTACATCGCGCTCGCCACCGGGATCCGCGGGATGGACCCGCCGCCCGAACCGAAGCTTTGCGTCCAGTACCGCCCGCAGCTGTTGGGCGCCTGGTAGAGCCCCACGCCCAGCTCCGAATGGCCGGAGTAGATGTTCTCGCGGTGTCCCTTGGAGTGCATCCAGCCGCACCACGCATCGAACGCGGTGGGGTAGCCAAGCGCGATGTTCTCACCGGACCAGGTGGTCATTCCCAGTAGCGCGTAGCGATCCGCGATCGGCGTGCCCCCGGTGCACTGCAGCTGGCACGTCATCATCCCGGTGCAGTTCGCTTCGGCGGTGCACTGGACGGTGCCGCCCACGTTGCCGAGCACGCAGCAGCTGTCGTGCTGGAAGCAACCGAGGTCCGCCATGTGCTTCGACATGAAGCGGCCGGCCTGGTTGCCGGCAAGCGAGTACACGAGAGGGGGAAGCTTGATGTCCGCCGGCACGCCGTTCGCGCCGAACGGCTCGGTTGGAAATTCCGGGGTCGTGAAGTCGTCGCAGTCGTTCACCGGCGCGTGGCGGGCGAGGTTGGTGAGCACGTGCACCATGCGCTCTTCGTCGGCCGGGAAGTCGTTGATGACCTCGCCCAGCGCGTCCTGCCGGGTGGCGGACACCGGCTCGGACGGAGTGGGCGCGAGGTTGGGCGGATTCTTCGAGACCTGGCGGTCGTCGCCGCACGAGGTGGCGAAGACGACTGCGACGACGGCAGGGAGAACGCGGGCGATTCGGAGGGACATGGTGGGGGCAACCGTCAATTCAATGAACCGGCCGGGGCGCGCGCACCTTACACCACGGGTCCGGGTCGTTCTTCCTGGAACCGCCGGCGCGCGGGCGCCGCAAGTGTGCCGGTGTGCGCTCACGCCGAGCGGGCAGGCGCGGTGCCGACGGCGCGCGCTCCGGCCACGGTCCGCCACGCGGTGGCGACCAGGATGATCGCGCCGCCCACCACCGCCCACGGCCCCGGGCGCTCTCCCGTCAGCAGGAAGGTCCAGATCGGATTGAGCACCGGCTCGACGAGGATGAGCAACGACGCTTCCGTCGCGGGCGTCTCCCGGAGCCCGAGCTGGAAGAGCGCATAGGCGGCGCCGAGCTGGAAGACGCCGAGGAAGAGGAGGATCCCGACGTCGGTCGCGTTGGGGACCGCGGGCGAGACCGCCACCGCCGGCCCGAGCGCGATCAGCGCGGCGATCCCGTTGCCCCACACCAGCACCGGCGTGCCCTCGGCGTGCGTGGCGCGCAGGCCGACGATGCACAGCGCGAACGCGACGCCGGATGCCAGCGCGATCAGTTTCCCAAGCACCTGCCCAGCCTCGAGCCGGTCCACGAAGAACAGCGCCAGCCCGAGCAGGAAGATGGGCGCTGCGACCAGCTCCCCGCGCGACGGTCGCTCCCGTAGCAAGAGCGGGCTGAGCACCATCACGTACAGGGGCGCGGTGTCCTGCAGGAAGATCGCGTTCGCCGCGGTGGTCAGCTTCGTCGCGACCACGAAGAGCACCACGGTGGCGGCGTACGCGAGCGCGACCCACAGCCCCTTCGCGCTGACGCGGCGCCGGCCTGCACGGAACAACAGCGCCAGCGTCACGCATGCCACCAGCGAACGGCCACCGGCGATCTGCCACGACGACAGCTGCGCCAGCTTGATCGCCGCACCCGCGGTCGACCAGAGAATCGCGGCGCCGAGGATGGCGAGGCGGGAACGAAGCACGGCGCGAAAGCTAGTCGGGATTTCGGGGCGCGGGTATGGCGGAGTCGGACCCGGAGGATGCGGTGCGCTCTGAATCGGCGCGGGTTCGCCGTTAGTATGCGCCGCCGTGTTGGCTGGCCCTCACCGCTACCGGACTCTCTGCCCGGCGCTGGGCTTGGCGGCCTGCGCGCTGGTGGCGTGCGCCACGGGCGGACGATCGCCGCGCCCAATGGGCCCGCCCACGGAGGCGGTGATCATCTACGAATCGGCCATCCCTGCGGACGCGCTCGAGCGGGCGCTCCCCAACGTGGTGCTGATGCTCGCGTATCGACCCGACGGCACCACCGGCTACGGGGCCGGGTTGATCGTCAGCCACGACGGCCTGGTCATCACCAACCTCCACGTCGTCTCCGGCGCCACCTCGCTGGCGGCGATGCTCTACGACAAGAACCGCGTCAGCTACACGCCAATGGACGGCGGGCTCACGCGCTACCTCTTCGAGAACGAGCGCGCTCTGGTCCGGGCCCGGCTGGTGCGCGGCGATCCAACCAATGACCTTGCGCTGGTGAAGGTGGACGCGGACACCTCGAAGATCCAGCTGCTCGAGCTGTCCAACCGGCCGGTACGTCCGGGCGAGCCCGTGCTCGCGCTCGGACATCCGCAGGAGACGGTGTGGTCCTTCACCGCCGGCGTGGTGAGCGCGATCCACCACGGCGCGATTCAGCACGACGCGGCCGTCAACCGCGGCAACTCCGGCGGACCGCTGCTCTCCGCGCGAGGCGAGGTGATCGGCATCAACACGTCCCGGGTGCTCGGGGACGCGGACGGGCTCGCGTTCGCGCGGCCGATCGACCTCGTGCAGGACCTCATCCAGCAGGTCGCGCGCGGCCCGCGGACGCTCGATCTCTCCGCACCGGACAAGGCGGTGCTCTCCTGCATGCGCGCGGAGGAGCTGGCGTCGCCGGACATCGCGCACTGCTTCGACTGGGAGGCGCGCTGGGTGCTTCTACAGAACTCCATCGACGAACAGGTTCGGATGGGCGTGTTGACGCCGGAGGAGGCAGCAGCGGCGCGCCGGCGGCTCGACGAGCTCGGCGGGAAGGAAGGGTGGATCGAGGATCGCCGCCGGTACCTGGTGGGCTTCGTCCGCGGCGAGCGCGCGCGCAACAACCCGGAGCGTCCGCCGCCGGCGAACGACGGCCTCCACCTCGAGGCCGGCGTCAGCGGCGCCACCGGTGACGAGAAGGTGGCGGACACCTGGGATCCGCGGCTGCTGGAGCGCAACGGGCTCAAGCTCGACGTCTCCAACCCGCGGGCGATCCAGGAGGTCCTGCGGATGGGGATCCGGGTGGAGGAGGTGAAGTACGTCCGGGACGACCTCGCGTGGGTGCTGGTGAACGGGCGCAACACCGACGGCACCCCGTACCGGTTCAGCGAGTGCTGGGTGAAGAAGGGTGACCGCTGGCTGCAGCACTCCCCGCCCAGCCCGGAGGAGGTGAAGCTGCTTCCCCCGGAGCTCGCACCGCCGATCGACGACTACGACTCGTGGAAGCAGGTGATGGTCCAGGGACTCATCCGCCCCACGAGCGGTGCCGCGTCGACGCTCCGCTGCCGCGAGGGGACGCGCTGCTGACCGGATGGCTCGGGCATCCGCAGGAGGAAGATTGAGCCGTGCGCGAGCGCAGGTAGTCTCTCGCACATGATCCACGGCATCCGAATCACGTCGGTCGTCGCAGTCGTCGTCGCGCTCACCCTGGGCTGCGGCTGGAAGCGCACCGGGACGTCTCCGAAGGAGGAGATCGGCGGCGGCGGCGTCTCCACCGTCGAGCTCACCCTGCACAACGTCACCCAGGAGCAGGCGAAGAAGTTCATGGAGGATCTCGACGACTACGGCGACATCGAGAAGATCGAGCTGAAGACCTGGGCGAACGGCACCGCGGTCTACGTGATCGATGTCGACGGCTGCGAGTGCGACCTGCCGGCGATGATGGGGAAGATCCCCGAGCCCGGCTTCACCTACCAGGGCCGCACCACGCGTATTTCCTACACAGCGTTCGACAACCGCCCGCCCTCGCTGACGTTCGTGCAGCCGGAGGACGGGTTCATCACCAAAGACAAGCAGATCCAGGTCGTGGTGCAGGTCCCCGACGAGGACGTGGCGCAGGTCACCATCAACGGCAAGCCCACCTCGCGGAGCGGCGACAAGTTCAGCGTCACGCTGCCGCTGAGCGACGGCGCCAACGACATCGTCGCGGTGGCAAAGGACAAGACCGGCAACGAGTCGAAGGCGCAGATCCGCGTCGGGCTCGACGCCACCCCGCCGGAGGTGACCGCCACCGTGACCGTCCTCATCGAAGGCGACGTCGAGCCCGGCACCCGGGTGATCGTCAATGGAGAGGAAGTCCCGGTCGACGGTGATGGCCACTACGAGGCGAAGGTGAAGGTGAAGAAGGGCCAGAAGGAGGTCGAGGTGATCGCCATCGACTCCCACGGCAACCGCACCGAGACGATGAGGCCGATCGGCGAGTGAGAGGGAGGCGCTGGCGCTGCCCCGGAGCGTTCCGGGCGACGTTCGACGCGAGCCCTGCGCGGCGGCATCAGCCGAACGGGTAGAGCGCCGCGGGGTTGCGACTCGTCGCGACCGCCAATCGACCGAGGCTTCCAACACCGGAACGATGGCCCGGCAACAGCGGAGCTTCCCAACGCCGGTTGTTTCTGCGCGCGTTTACAGCGCGTCGAGTCTGGCGTGGTCCAGGGTGATGACTCCCGCTGTGCCGGCGGCGTCGTAGTAGCCCTTGAACTGCAGCGTGTGGAGCGCGCCCTCCGTGGTGCGGACCACGTAGACCGTGTTCCGCGCCGTCAGCTTGTGCTTAAGCAGGTCGTACGCGTACCAGCCATCGCCGGCGAGGAACGGAGAGTCGTTCTCGCTTGACGGATCGTCCGCGTCCTCCAGGAACGCGCTCTCGTCCGGGGCGGAGGTGACCTCCTCCAGCGAACGGTCGGGGATCACCGCCACGCCGACACCGCCGGAGCCGTGGACGCCGGAGTTCGAGTACACCTTGAAGCGCTGGAACTGCAGGTCCCAGGCGTTCGTCTCGAAGGCCTCATCCACCGAGAGCTCCTCGCCGGTGTCGAGATCGAAGTAGACCCACGCCTCCTTCGCGCTCGCGTCGACGATGGTGCGGGTGACGCCGCCGCCGAGGTCTTCATGGGTGATGCGCGCACCATGCGGCGTGGCACCGTCGAACGGGAACTCGTCGAGCAGGCTGGGGGCGCAGCCGACGCCTCCCGGAGCAATCGCCAGAGACATGAGAGCAAACAGCACGCGGTTCATGGCAGCTCCAGCGTGACCCCACCGTAGAACTGCCTCGGTGGGAGAGGAAGGTAGGTGGCATCACCCGCCCCGAGCGCGTTGTTGACGCTCACGAACGCGCTGCCCCACGAGAAGAAGCGCTTGCCGACGCGGGCGTCGATCACCGCGAAGGGATCGGTCTTCACGGTCACGTCGTTGGTGATCCCGTTCGGGTAGAACGTCCGCGGACTGTTCCAGGCGACGCGCAGGCTCAGGTCCAGCGCGGCCGGCCGGATTCGACCCGACACCTGCGCGGAGATCCGGTGCATCGATCGCCCCTCGAGCGCCCGCTGCTGGTCCAGGTTCCGCGCGTCGGTGAGCGCATAGCCGACGTCGAGGTATCCGCCGGGCCACAGACGCAGCCGCGCGCTCGCCTCGCCACCCTGCGTGAGCGCGTGACCGACGTTCCGATAGCCGAAGGTGAGCGGCGTCTCCGGCGTCGGTTCGGCGATGGTGACGACCTCGATCAGGTTCTCCAGATCGTTCCGGAACACTGAGAGGCTGACGCTGACATCGTCGTTGAAGCGGTGGTCGGCGGCCACCGTGGCGCCGCGCGAGCGCTCCGGTTTGAGCTTGGGATTGCCCTGGACCAAGTAGCCGACGCCGGTGTTCTCGAAGAGCAGGTACAGCTCCTGGAAGCTGGGCGCGCGGAAGCCCCAGCCGTAGGCGACGCGGAGGCTGGTGTCCGGACGCGGGGCCCACCGCGCGGCGATGCGCGGCGAAGGCTCGGTCCCGAACTGCGAGTCGATGTCGACGCGAAAGCCGGGCAGCAGCGTGAGCGTCGCATCCTCGAACACCTGCCACTCGTCCTGGACGAACACCGCGCTCCGTGTGCGGTAGCGCGTGTCGGCGCCCTGGCGCGCCGTGCGCTGGGAGAAGATCGCCTCCTCCACGCCCGCGCTGAGCAGGTTGCGCGCGGGGAGCTGGTGGTCCACCTGCGCGTTCAAATCGACCAGCCGTTCGATCGACGTGGTGAACGAGTCCTCCTGCCGCGAATTGCGCTGGTCCTGCAGCAGCTGGTCCTTGAACACCGAGTAGCGCACCGATCCGCTGAGCGTGGTGCCCGTACCGAGCTTGCCGCGGGCGGAAGTGCCGGCGTTGAACAGCTCGGTGCGCTCACGGCGGTCGAAGATCGCTCCGGTGGGCAGGAGATCGACGCCGGTGAGATCGCGCCACAGATAGTCGCTGTCGACGCGGAGCTGGAAGTTGGGGCTGGGCGCCCACGTCGCGCCGAGGTTCACGTCCGTCGAACCGGTGCCGCTGCCGGTGGTGGCAGGATCGTTCGTGTTCAGATCGTAGGGGCTGTTGCTGCGGCGCCCCGCCCCGGCGCGGACAGTGAAGGCGCCGCGCTGCAAGCCCGCATCCCCGCGGAGGTCGAGCTCGTTGCGCTCCCCGTACAAGGCGGTGATCGACGCCTCCTGCGGGCGGCTCCGCGAGCGCGTGATGATGTTGACCACGCCGCCCATCGCGTCCGCGCCGTAGAGCGCGCTGCCCGGCCCCTTGATGATCTCGATCCGCTCGATGCTGCGGACGGGGATGCGCGAGAGGTCGATCAAGCCGCGGATGCGGCCGGTAATGCGCTGGCCATCCACCAGCACCATCACCTGCTCCGGGTTCATCCCCTGCAGGCGCAGGCCCACACCGCCGAAGGTGAAGTTGCCGTACTCAAAGTCGAGCCCCGGCTGCGTCTCCAGCAACTCCGCCAGGTCCTTTGCGCCCGAGCGCTCGATGTCGCGGCGGGTGATCACCTCCGTGGGCACCACCACGTCCTCGGCGTAGCGCTCCGTGCGCGTGCCGGTAACCACGGTCTGGCGGACCGGCGCGGCATCGTCGGATGCAGAAGCGAACGCGGTCGTGTTGTCCGCGTTGCCGGCCGACGTCGCGTTGCCGGCCGACGTCGCGTTGCCGGCCGACGTCGCGTTGCCGGCCGACGTCGCGTTGCCGGCCGCCGTCGCGTTGCCGGCCGCCGTCGCGTTGCCGGCCGCCGTCGCGTTGCCGCCCACCGTCGCGTTGCCGCCCTCCGTCGCATTGCCGCCCTCCGTCGCGTTGCCGCCCGCCGTTGTGCTGGCGGACGCCGCGATCGAACCCGATGCTGTCGTGGAGCCGGACGCGATCGCGGACTGGTACGCGGCAGCGTGAAGCGTGGTCGCGTCATGCGCGGACGGAGCGTCGACTTCCGTGCCAGTGACGGATGGACTCACAGAGTCGAATGCAGCCGCTCCGGTGGATTGAACCGAGCGGTCGATGCCTGCGCTGACGAGCGCAATTCCTCTGTCAGCGCCCGGCTCCGACTGTGTGGCAGCCGCCGGCATTGCGGCCAAAGACGCGACCAAAATGATCCATCGAAGATGCACGCGCGGCATCTATCGAGCCAGAGCGCCACTTGCCAGTGAGAGCGGCGTTCCTCCGGTGCGCAGGCGGATGCCTGGCAGCATCCTGAGCGCACCCATCAACTCGACTCATGGGCCGCGGAAGCAGGAGGCTTGCGGCAGACGGAAGACCCATCCATCCACTCAGCCGTCGCCATCGACCACCGTCAGAATCGGCTTCACGCTCACCAGACTGGCAGCGAACAGCGACGGCTGGATGGGGTCCGCGAAGACGTTGGCGAAGTCCTCCGGCGTGAACGCGCGCGCGAGCCGTGCGGCGAATGTCTCGCGCAGCAGCCGCACGTAGTACTCGACGTCGTAGTCGCGCGGGAGGTCGGCCCTGGGCGCGATGTCATCCGGATCTATGTCCGGCAACAGTCCGGCCCGGCCGCCCTGCGCGCGGTAGACGCGGACGCGCTCCCCGGGCACCCAGTGCGTCCGGCCGTTGGAGAGCATCGCCTCGTACGGCAGCTCGCGCCGCTGTTCCCGGAGCGCCAGGTACTCCTCGGGTGTCCGGGTGAGCCGCACCAGCGCCGCCACCTCTTCGGTCGAGATGCGCCGCTCGCGCAGGGCGAACACCGTGTCCACCCAGGCCGCGCGCACGCCGGGCACGTCTCCGGTGAGCAGGCACGTCAACGCCCGGCGCAGAAACGCCTCGCCGAACGGCTCCGAACGGCTCGATCGGAACGCCACGCCGCGCAGCACGACCGGCCCATCGTGCGGAAGGAGCGCGTAGTTCTTTGGCTCGTGCGACAGCATCGCCGCGTACCGCCCCTCGTATTCGAGGTGCACGCGATCGGGCAGCAGCGCCGCCACTTCACGGACGACCCGGCGTTCGTCGGCCATGGTCCAATCGTCCGGCACCGCGAAGTACACGCCGTCGGTGTCCGCCTCGAGCAGCGTCACGCCGCGTTCGCGCAGGCCGCGGCAGATCCGATCGAGCACCTCCCGCCCGCGGCGCGTCACTTCGTTCGCGGCGTGCACGTCGGAGAAGCGCGTCAGCCCGACCGCGCCGAGGTAGCCGTAGGCGGAGTTGATGACCAGCTTCATCGCCGCGGAGAGCGCCTCGAAGGTGTGGCGCTCGGGCGAACCCGGCGGCGCCGCGCGGCCGCGCGCCTTCGCGTCGAGGCGTTGGTCGACGAGGCGATCCACCAGCGCCAGCAGCACGCCCAGGCGATCGCTCCTCGGGCCGATCCGGTAGTGGCGCATCAGCGACGGGTAGAGGCTGGCCACGTCCGCCTTGACCACGTTCCGGGCGACGCCGGTCGCGAAGAGGTAGAGCGCCGCGCCGGTGTGCGGCGTGCCGTCTCCGGTCTGGTGCGCAGGCAACGCCGCGCGCGACCGGAGGTAGGCACGAACGAGGAGTGGATCGAGCACGCCGGTGGCGGGCCCGGCATCCGCGAGGCGCTCGTAGCGCCGCGGCACCATCTGCGCGAGCGCGAACGCGGCACCGCCGAGCATCCTCGCCACGCCCGCAGCCTCGGTCACGTCCATGCTGGCGTAGCGCCGCACACGCTCCGGATCGCGCCGGAACACCTCGTAGACCTGTCCGCCCGGGATGAGCTCCCGATCCGCTTCGGCCAATCCGAGGTGGCGGGCGACGGCCTTGAGCCCGTGCCCGGGAAGGTCGCGCGCGGAGAAGTCGTAGCGCCGCACCGCATCGAGCGTGTCGATCAGCTCGCGCCCGGGGATGGTGTAGCGGATGCGGCGCGTTCCACCCTCGTCGCCATCGCGAGCCCAGGCGGCGTCCACCTCAACCCCCCGCCGCGCGCCACGCTGGCGCAGCCCCGCCGGGCCGATGCGCCCCAGCAGAAGGGGCACCCGGAGGATCTCCGCGCGTCGCTGAAGGAACGGCAGATCGAACCCATGCAGGTTGTGGTTCTCGATGATGTCCGGATCAGCGGCGCGAACGCGCGCACACAGCTCGCGCAGCAGTCGCGCCTCCGCGTCCGGCGAGTCGTCCTGCGCCTCCAGAATCTCCACGCGGCCGTTCGGATCGCGCAGGGCGATGAGGAAGATGCGGTCGACCTCCGGATCGAGCCCGGTCGTCTCGAGATCGACCTGCATCCTTCGCAGGTCGTCGAACGAGAGCCCACGGAAGTAGGTGCGCCCGGTGCTGACCAGGTACTGCTCCTCAGGCGGCAGCGCGAGGACCTCGCGTGGCCCGAGGTCCCGCACGTGCCCGACGTGCCGGCCCAGCCGCCGCGACGCGCCGGTGAGCACGGCGGACGTGAGCGCACGCCCGTCCCGCGCACGGACGAGGAACCGCAGCTCTCCGGGTCCGCGCAGCTCCTCCCAGGTCACCTGATTCGGCGCCAAGTCCGCGCGCTCCGGCTGCAGGCGGTGCCCGAGGTGCTCGAGGTCGCGCAGCGAGGACATGAGCAGCCACGGGCGGAAGCGCACGTCTTCGCGGAGCAGCCGGAGACTCTCCGGATCGCGGCGCCAGACGAACGCGCGGCCGTCTGGCTCCGCCCACACAGAGACGATGCCCGGCGTCGGGTCCCATCCCCACAGCCACTCGTCCTGCTCCGCGCGGGCGGGGGCCGGCGGGCACTCGGTGGAAGGCTGCACCTCGCCGCGCATGGGGCGCTCATAGGCCACACTGAACAGGTTGTCAGCGGCGGCCGCCGGGCAGCGCCCCGGGAAATCCATCCAATCGCGTGGATGTGCCCCCCAGCTCGCGCTGCTGTCCGGCTGCGGCACAGCGTTTCTCTACGACCTGGAGAACGGGAAGCGGTCCGTGCGGCTGGACAAACTCGTGGACGTGCTCCAGGTGCTGGGGCTCGAGCTGCAGCTACGCCCCGGCAAGGCCGGATTGACCGTCGAGCCGCTTCCGACATGACGAACCCGAAGTCGGTCCACCGCGCGGACGTCTACCAGGACCTGCGGAAGGTCGGGACGCACTCGCGAACGACCTGCGCCGGGTGATGAAGCGGCGAGCCGAACAGCTCGTCACCGGGCTGGGCTCGTGAGGGCGAGGGCTTGATGCGCGTCGCTCGGCTCCCCTATGACTTGCGTGACCACACCACCACGCACCTCGGGGGCACCGATCAACGCCTCGCACTCTTCTCGCGTCCATCGTCTGAATCCGGAGCGCGCGCTCGGTGAGGTTCCGCATGGCGTTTGAGCTCCGCGAACTGCGCGCCGGGCTCTCGTGGTCCGCAGCATTCGCGACAGTGTGCGGCGGACTGGCAGGCGTCGCCGCACAGCTCAACGCGCTCGCGGTCGATCCGCCGAAAGACCTGACCCTCTCCACGCTCGTCGCCCGCGCGCTCATCGGGCTGTTCTGCGGCGTGGCGATTGCCCTGCCCACGTTCCTTCTGACCGCAGCCTGGCTCCCGCGCCGCTTCGGCTTCTCCGCCGACGAACGCCGCCGGTTCCTGCGGCTGCACGCGGCCAGCGACGTCCTCTTCCTCAGCCTCGGGCTCGGCGCGTTCGGCGTCCTGTTCCCTCCGGCGCTCGCGTGGGTGCTGCTCGCCGCGTTCATCGTCGCCAACGCCGTCGCCGTCGCCCTGTCGCTCACGCCGGACCGCCGCGCTCAGGCCTTCGCCTCTCCCGCCGGGCTGTGCGCGCTGTTCTTCGTCTCGGGGATTGCCGCGCTGGTCTACCAGGTGACCTGGGAGCGCGCGCTCTACACGTCCTTCGGCGTCAACATCGAGTCGGTCACCGTGGTGGTGACGCTCTTCATGTTCGGGCTGGGGCTGGGCTCGCTCTTCGGCGGCGCGCTCTCGAAGCGCTTCGGCGATCGCGTGCCGCTGTTGTTCATGGCCTCGGAGCTCTCGGTGGGCGCCTTCGGCGCGGTGAGCCTCCCGCTCATCCGCGCGGTGGGCGACCTCACGGTCCAAAAGCCGCTGCCCATCTCCGCGCTGGCCATCTTCGCCCTTCTTTCCTTCCCCACCCTGATGATGGGCGCGACGCTGCCCATCCTCGTCACCCACCTCCACGCGCGCTTCCGCCACGTGGGTCGAAGCGTCGGGCTGCTCTACTTCGCCAACACGCTCGGGTCGGCGGTGGCCTGCTACATCACTGTCGACGTGCTGTTCGTCATCGCCGGACAGCAGGTGGCGGTGCTGTTCGCCGCCGGCTGCAACGCCGCGGTCGGGCTTCTGGTCTTCCGCTACGCGCGCGTGCCCGCCTCGGCCGCCTCGCCGGATACGCCGCCCACGC
Source organism: Myxococcaceae bacterium (assembly GCA_019686135.1). GTDB lineage: Bacteria > Myxococcota > Myxococcia > Myxococcales > Myxococcaceae > JADGHL01. Next base: position 39,831 of record JADGHL010000018.1, read on the forward strand.
CGGAGGTGGCGCCATGAGGCTCCCGGTCGCGCTGCTGTTGGCGGGCCTGGTCGGCTACATCTCGCTGAGCCAGGAGATCCTCTGGTTCCGCGTGGTCTCCTACTCCGATGGCGGCCGGCCGCAGTCATTCGGGCACGTGCTCGGCGCGTTCCTCATCGGCATCGCGCTCGGGGCGCTCGTCGCCAAGCACCTCACCGAACGGCGCGCGCCCAACCCCGGGTGGTTCGGCGCCGCGCTCGCCCTCGCCGCGCCGGTGTTCTACCTGTCCATCCCGCTGGTCGCGCAGATCTCCGCGCGCCTGCCCGCGCTGACGACGCTCAGCACCTGGGCCGCGGTGATGGGCGTGGCGCTCTGCTCCGGCGTGGTGTTCCCACTGCTCAGCCACTTCGCCATCCGCGAAGGCTCCAGCGTCGGCTCGGGGCTCTCGTGGGTCTACTTCTGCAACATCGTCGGGTCGATCCTCGGGCCGCTGTTCACGACGTTCGTGCTCATGGATCGGATCGAGCTCGGCCAGCTCATCCGGCTGGTCGCCGGGCTCATGCTCGCCGCCGCGCTGGTGGCCACGCTGACCTCTGCGTCGACGACGCGAATGCGCCGGAGGGTGGTGGGCGCGGTGCTCGTCAGCGCGGCCGCGCTCATCCTTCTGCACCGTCCGCTCTACGGCTCGTTGATCGAAACCCTGCACTGGAACGAGCACGTGGACGAGCACGGCCCGTTCGAGCACATCGTGCAGACGCGCAGCGGGATCATCGCCGTCGAACGCCGCGGCATCGATCACCTCATCTTCGGGGACGGCGTCTACGACGGCGCCTTCAACGTCGACCCCGTCGCGGACGTAAACGGAATCCGCCGCGGGTACGCGCTGGCGATGCTGCACCGGAACCCGGTGAAGGTCCTGGAGATCGGCCTGTCGAGCGCGTCCTGGACCTGGGTGCTGGCGCGCCACCGGGGTATCCAGCGGATCCAGTCAGTGGAGATCAACCCGGGCTATCTGGAGGTGATCCGCCACTTCCCGGAGCAGTCGACGGTGCCTTCGGATCCGAAGGTGTCGATCGCCATCGACGATGGCCGCCGCTGGTTGAACCGCAACCCGGGCGCGAAGTTCGACGCCATCGTGATGAACACCTCGTTCTTCTGGCGGAGCATGAGCACCAACCTGCTGTCCGGGGACTTCCTCGAGCAGCTGAAGGCGCACCTCGAACCGGGCGGCGTGGTCTTCTACAACACCACCGGCTCCGACGACGTCCGCCACACCGCCGCGCAGCATTTCCGGCACGTGGTCCGGGTGGCGACCTTCATCGCGTGCTCGGACGCGCCGTTCGACCAGACGCCCGAAGAGCGGCGGCGCAACCTCCTCCAATTCGTCCAGGGCCCGGCCCAGCGGCCGATCCTCGACCCCGACAACCCCGAGACCGCGGCGGTGCTCGACGAGTTGGTGCAGATGCCGCTCGAGGACGAGGCCGAGGCGCTGAGGGCGCGCACCGCTCAGTGGACCGTCACCGACGACAACATGGCCACCGAGTACAAGAGCGGCGTGCGCTTCTTCGACCCCGAGGTCAGCTGGTCCAGGCTGTTCGAACGGGTGCGCCGCTGACGGCGTAGAGCCGCCGGGCCAGCCACACCGCGCCCAGCGCCAGCGGCACGCCGACGATCACGTCGATGACGTAGTGGTAGCGCAAGTACACGCACGCGAACGGGATGCTGGCGACGATCGGCAACAGGAACCAGAACAGCCGCTTCGCGTGCCGCCGCGCCTCGAGGAGGAAGATCAGCGTGGTGGCGGTGTGCAGACTGGGGAAGCAGTCGCGCGGGACTCGCAGCCGGTCCATCAGGTTCTCCTTCATCCAGCGCGAGTAGTAGTCGCCGAGGTCGACGGTGAAGTGCTGGGTGAAGACAGGGCCCTGCGCCGGGACGATCGTGTAACAGAAGAAGCCGACGGCGAGCGCGAAGCAGATCGCGAAGGTGAGCTCCCGGAACGCGCGCGGGTCCTCGCGGAAGTAGAAGAGCCCGAAGCACAGCGGGAAGATCGGCCCGTAGAAGGTGTACGCGAAGGTCAGCCACTCGGAGAGCGGCCGGTTGATGATCGCCTGCAGGGCCAGCACCGGGTCGTGACCGAAGAAGAGCGCGCGGTCGATCGCCGAAAGGAGCGCGTCCTTGTCCTCGGACTCGGGGCGGTCCAGCACCGCGCCCAAAATGCCGTAGGAGAACAGCAGCGTCAGCAGCGGCGCCCAGTCCCGCACCGCCCGGCCGATCCCCTTCGCCGACTCCGCGAGGAACACGCGCGCGTTCAGGCCGCCGTGCTGTTTGACGTGGATCCCCGCCGCCAGCCACACCAGCACCAGCGGCAACCCGGCCAGCGCGAACCGCCGCCATAGCCACCAGATCGCGCGCAGCCCCGCGGCCAGCGCTCCGCCCTGATCCAGGCTGAAGGCGCCAGCGGGCAGGCGGATGACCGTCACCACATCCAGCGCCAGCGGCACAAGCACGATCGGCAGAAGGACCCAGTGCGCCCGCGCGAAGGCCCGCGCCTCCTCGGGCCACCTGAGCGCCCGGAAGCGCAGCACCTGGCGCGCGAACACCACCACCATCAGCGCGGCGAAGAGGTCGAAGCGCCGCAGCTCCCCGTCGCCGACCGTCAGCCCTCGTACGGCGATCTGCGCGCCCAGCCAGGTGAGGAAGATGAGCGCCACCCACTCTGCCGGACGGATGCGCTGAAGCAGGTGGCCTCGGCGCACGGGCACCCCTACTCGCCGAGGTACGCCTTGCGGACCTCCGGGCTCTCCAGAAGCTCGCGGCCGGGTCCGGCCATCACCACTTCGCCGGTCTCCAGCACGTAGCCGTAGTGGGCCAGCTGCAGCGCGAGGTGCGCGTTCTGTTCCACCAGGAGAATCGACATTCCGCGCTCGTTCACTTCCTTGAGGGTGCGGAAGATCGTCTCGGTCACCTGCGGTGCCAGGCCCAGCGAGGGCTCGTCGAGCAAAAGTAGCTTCGGCCGGCTCATCAGCGCGCGCGAGATGGCCAGCATCTGCTGTTCGCCGCCAGAGAGCGTGCCCGCCATCTGCTTGCGGCGCTCCTTGATGCGGGGGAACAGGTGGAAGCAGTACTCGAGGTCCTTCGCGATCTCCGCGGTGTCCCTGCGCCGGTATGCGCCCAGGTCGAGGTTCTCCTCCACCGTGAGGTTGAGGAAGATGCCCCGGCCCTCCGGTGCGTGCGCCATCCCACGCGGGACCAGTTGGTGCGCCTTCAGCCCGGTGACGTCCCGGCCGTCGAGGAGGATCTTCCCACCGGCCGGCTTGAGCATCCCGCTCACCGCCCGCAGCGTGGACGTCTTCCCCGCGCCGTTGGCGCCGATCAGGGCCACCACTTCCGCGCGGCCGACGGTGAGGTCGATCCCGCGCAAGGCCTGGATCGCTCCGTAGGACACCCGCAGGCCCTGGATCTCGAGGTGCGGTTCGCGCGGCGCCCGGGTCCCCAGCACCTTCACCCCGCCGGTCTCCTGTGCCACCGCCGCGCCGCTCATGCGCCGCTCCCGGCAGCCGCCGCGTGCGCCGCAGCGAAGGATTCGCCGAGGTACGCCTCGATCACCTTCGGGTTGGTGCGGACCTCCGCCGGCCCGCCCGCGGCGATCGTCTCACCGTGGTCGAGCACGGTGATGTGCTCGCAGATGCCCATCACCAGCTTCATGTCGTGCTCGATGACCAGGATCCCCAGCGAGAACTTCTCGCGGAGCTCGCGGATCAGCACCATCAGGTCCGCCTTCTCGCGGGTGTTCATCCCCGCGGCCGGCTCGTCGAGCAGCAGCACCTTCGGGTTGGTGGCCAGCGCACGGGCGATCTCCAGACGGCGCTGCTCGCCGTAGGGCAGGTTGCGCGCCTCCTCGTCGCGGCGGTGGAGCAGCCCCATGGTCTCCAAAAGGCCCTCGGCCTTCTTGGTCACCTCCGCCTCTTCGCGGAGGAAGCCCGGGGTGAGCAGAAGCGCCCGCCACCAGTCGACGTAGTTGTTGAGTGCATGCAGCGCGTTGGTGAACCACAGCGCCGAGGTCCCGCGCTCCAGCCGGTCCAGCGTCTCGCGCCGGACCACCGAGTACGACTCGGAGAGGCAGGCCACCTTCACGTTGTCGATCGCCGTCAGCTCCTTGAAGAGCCGGATGTTCTGGAAGGTGCGCGCCACGCCCAGGCGGTTGATCTGGTGCGGCTTGCGTCCGTTGATCCGGTTCCCGCTGACGAAGACGTCGCCGCTGGTGGGCCGATAGACGCCGGTGAGCACGTTGAAGGCGGTGGTCTTCCCCGCGCCGTTGGGGCCGATGAGCCCCTTCAGATCGCCCTTGTGGATCTCCAAGTTGAAGTCGGTGAGCGCCCGCAGACCGCCGAACTGGATCGACACCGACTTCGCGTGCAGCAACGGTTCGCCGGGCACCAGGTTCACCGCATCCCCTTCCGTCTGCGCGACAGCCACTTCGGCGCGACGTCCCAGATCTCCTTCGTCCCGAACAGGCCCTGCGGCCGAAGGAGCATCAGCGCCACGAGGAGCATGCCGTAGATGGGCATGCGGATCTGATCGACGCGCTGAGCCAGCGTCTGATCGCCGCCGCCGAGCTGGGTGAAAATGGACCTGAGCGCCTCCGGCAGGAGCGTGAGGAACACCGCGGCGACGATCGACCCCGTCGTGGAGCCCAGCCCGCCGGCGACGATCATCACGACGATCTCCATGCTCTTCACGAAGGTGAAGGAGCCGGGGTTGATGATCCCCACGAAGTGCGCGAACAGCCCGCCCGCCACGCCGGCGAAGAAGGCGGAGATCACGAACGCGCGGACCTTGTACGCGGTGGTGTTCACACCCATCGCCTCCGCGGCGATCTCGTCCTCGCGGATCGCCAGGAGTGAACGCCCGTGCGCGGAGGAGGCGATCCGCCGCGCGGCGAGGATGGTGAGGAACACCCAGAACATCACCATGAAGATCGACGAGCGCTGCGGGATGCCGGAGAGACCGAGCGCGCGGCCGAACATCTCGGTGTTCTGGACGATGACGCGGATGATCTCCCCGAAGCCGAGCGTGACGATCGCCAGGTAGTCGCCCTTGAGGCGCAACGACGGCAGGCCGACGAGGAAGCCGAACACGGCCGCCACCGCGCCCCCGAGCAGGAGCGCAAACACGAACATCAGCTGGTCGGACGCGGCGACCGACTGCATGAACGGCAGGTAGACGTCCTTCGTCTCCAGCGAGAACTTGCCGGCGATGTACGCGCCCACGGCCATGAACCCGGCGTGGCCGATGGAGAACTGGCCCGTCATCCCGTTCACGATGTTCAGCGACACCGCGAGGATCACGTTCACGCCGACGATGGACGCGATGTAGACGAGGAACGGGGCCTGCGCGGTGGCCCACTGTGCGAGCGCGAGGATCGGCAGCGACAGGAGGATCGGCAGCGGCCCGCGCAGCCAGCCGGGCACACCGCTGAACCTGGGCGCCGCGACGCTCTCCATCAGACCTTCTCCGCGGTGACGCGCCCGAAGATGCCCTCCGGCCGCACCAGGAGGACGATGATGAGGAACCCGAACGCCACCGCGTCACGCCACGACGACCCGGTGAAGCCGACGCCCAGGCTGTCGAGGTGGAGCACCGCGCCCAGCCCGCGGAGCACATCGCCCGCGTAGCCGACGACGAACTCCTCGGTGAGGCCCAGCAGGATCGCCCCGGCCACCGCGCCGGGGACATGGCCGATGCCGCCGATCACCGCCGCCACGAAGGCCTTGAGGCCGACGTACAGGCCCATCAAGGGCTGCACCGCGGTGTCCTTGATGGCGTAGAGGATGCCGGCCCCCGCGGCGAGCGCGCTGCCGAGCATGAAGGTGAAGGCGATCACCCGGTCCACCGGGATGCCCATGAGCGCGGCGATCCGGTGGTCGAAGGACACCGCGCGCATCGCCCGGCCGAAGCGCGTCCTAAAAACGAGGATCTGCAGCCCGAGCATCAGCAGGATGGCGATGAGGAAGCTGATGACCTGCCAGTTCCAGATGATGACGTCGTGGTCGCCGATGACGATCCACTCGTGCGGCTTGATGATCTCCGGGAACGCGCGCGGGGAGGCGCCGGGGAGAAAGCCGATGTCGAGCTGGAACCCGTAGGAGAGCGTGAACGAGATCCCGATCGCGGTGATGAGCGAGGTCAGGCGCGACTTGTCCCGGAGCGGGCGGTAGGCCAGCCGTTCGATCAGAAAGCCGAGGAGCCCGCAGCCGGCCATCGACAGCAGAAAGACCAGCGTGGCGCCGAGGAAGGTGGACTGGTGTTCGCGCCCCAGATGCCCGGCGGTGGCGTAGCCCATGTACACGCCGACCATCATCACGTCGCCGTGGGCGAAGTTGATGAGCTTGAGGACGCCGTAGACCATCGTGTAGCCCAGCGCGACGAGGGCGTAGATGGTGCCGGCGGCCAGCCCGTTGATGAGGTGCTGGATGAGGTCGTTCAAGGCTCGACGGGCCCTACGGGGAAACGGTGGTCACGAACTTCGTCTTCCCGTCCTCCACCTTGAGCACCACCGCGGGCTTCACCGCGTTCCGATTCTCGTCGATGGAGATGGTCCCCGCCACTCCGGGGAACGCCTTCGTCTGGGCGATCGCGTCGCGGATGGACGGCCCGGTGAGGTCCTTCGCCCGGCGCATCGCGTCCACCGCCACCCGGGCCGCGTCGTAGCCGAGCGCCGCGAGCGAATCCGGGACCGCGCCGTAGACCTTGCGGTACTCGGCGATGAACTGCTGCACGTGCGGCGACGGATCCTCCGGCGAGTAGTGGTTGGTGTAGTAGCTGCCGTCGAGCGCGCTGCCGCCGAGCTCGGTGAGCGTGGGGGACTCCCAGCCGTCACCGCCGAGCAGGATCGTCTTGATCCCCAGCTCCCGCGCCTGCCGGGCGATCACCCCGATGTCGGTGTAGTAGCCCGGGATGTAGAGCGCCTCCGGTTTGGCGCTCTTGATGGCCGTGAGCTGGGCGCGGAAGTCGGTGTCGCCCTTGGAGTACGCCTCGATGGTGACGATCTTCCCGCCGAACTCGGTGAACTTCGTGTTGAACACCTTGGTGAGGCCCAGCGAGTAATCGCTCTTCTGGTCCTTGAGGATGGCCGCGGTCTTCACCTTCAGGGTGTCGTGCGCGAACTTCGCCATCGCGTAGCCCTGGAAGGCGTCGATGAAGCAGACCCGGAAGATGTAGTCGCCCACCTGCGTGACTTTCTCGTTGGTGGACGACGGGGTGATCATCGGAGTCTGGGCCGCCTGGGCCTTGGGCGCCATCGCCAGCGAGTTGGAGGAGGCCACCTCGCCGAGGATCACCGCCACGCGATCCTGGGAGATGAGGCGAGTCACCGCGTTGGCCGCCTCCTCTGGCTTGGATTGGTCGTCGTAGACGCGGACCTTGAGCTTCTTGCCCTTCACGCCGCCGGCCGCGTTCTCCTGCTGGATGGCCAGGTCGATGCCGTTGCGGGTGGAGACGCCGAAGGTGGCCTCCGGGCCGGTGAGCGAGCCCACCTCGCCGATGAGGATGGTGTTGGCGTCGGCCGGCCCGGTCTCCCCGGAGGCGGCGATCGCGCCGGTAGCGGCGCCGGTTCCCTGGGTCGTCTCCGACTCCTGAGTCTTCGGCCTCTCCTCACACGCCGTGGCGCACCCGAGCGCCATCAGCGCGACGACCGCGAACCTCAGCACACGCATCCGGTCCCTCCTCGGAAAACCAAAGGAAAACATGGTCTTCTAGGTGGTACGCGCGGAGGGGTCAAGGATCGCATCACGGCTTCGGGCTCAGGGCTCCGGCGGGCTGAGCAGGTTCTGCGGCTCGCGCACCGGGCGGATGACGAAGTCGGCGGCGTTGTCGTCGGAGTCCCGGTTGTTGCCGGCAGTGGCGTCTGCGCCCGAGGTCATCGACGCCGCGGTGCTGGCCGCGGTGGCCTTGCGTTCGAGAGAAGGATCGGACGAGGTCCAGGCGGGCACGGGCGCCGCGTTGGACTCCGGCCCGGCCGCCGCGCCCCATCCGACGGTATCGGCGGCGAGCGGATCGGAGGGCGAGGCGCTCAGGGCCCCGGGGCCGATCCGCACGTGCCCGCCGGTCGGCGAGAGGCCGAGCGCGATCGGGTTCCCCGCCGAATTCCTCCGCCAAACGTCCGGAGGCGTCGACCCCAGGTAGCCCAGCCCGGCGAACAGGAGAAAGCCGTGGGGAGGGATGACCGTGCCAGGCGGAATCGACTCCAGCGTGGAGTACGTGCCGCCGGCGGCGGACCGGTACTGGATGCGCCAGTTCGACACGTCCACCGCGACCGGTCCCCCGTTGTAGAGCTCGACGAACTCGTCGTTCGCGCTCGTGCCGCTGGCGGCGGAAAGCTCGCTGATCACCACGTCGCAGACGTCCCCGCGGTCATCGCCATCCCAGTCCGCCTGTGACGCGTCGGCGGCGAACAGGCAGTTGTCGCAGACATCGCCCACGCCATCGCCGTCGACATCGGCCTGCGCCGGATCGAAGGTGCCCACGCAGACGTCGCAGGCGTCGCCCACGCCGTCCCCGTCCAGGTCCGCCTGCGAAGGATCAACCACGAGCGGACACACGTCACAGGCATCGCCGACGCCGTCTCCATCCCCATCGTCCTGCGACGCGTTGGAGATGGTGGCGCAGACGTCGCAGGCATCGCCCACGCCGTCGCCGTCGGCATCCTCCTGTCCCAGGTTCGCCGCGCGCGGACAGTTGTCCTGGCCATCCGGGTGCCCATCGCCGTCATCGTCCGGGTCGCAGACATCCCCCATCCCGTCCCCGTCCGCGTCGAGCTGATCCGCGTTGGCGATGGTCGCGCAGTTGTCGCACGCGTCGCCCTCGCCATCGCCGTCGCCATCCAGCTGAGCGCGATCCGGTACGAGCGGGCACAGGTCGCACGCATCACCCACGCCGTCGCCGTCCCCGTCGTCCTGCGAAGGGTTGGCGAGGCCCGGGCAGTCGTCGCAGGGCTCGAACGCACCATCCCCGTCGTCGTCGCGCGACGCTGCGACGCAGTCGACGCCCTGGCCCGTCGCATCGCACACCATCACGCCGCATGAAGCGCCCGGAAACGTGCACGCGGTGCCGAGCCCCTCCACGTCCGGCGCGCCACACGCTCCACAGTTGTTCTTCGCCGGCGCCTCGCAGCGGATGGACAGCCCGTCGTCGCCGCACACGCCCACGCCCATGCAGCCATTCGAGGCCAGGCAAAAGGCGCCCACGCCCGCGACGTCCGGAGCGCCGCAGACGCCGCAGTTGTTCCGCGCCGGCGCGTCGCACACCGCTTCGGTGCCGTCGGGCGAGCACTGAAGAAGCCCCGGACACCCGTTCGCGCCCGTGCACGCCTCCCCCAGCCCGCCGACGTCCGGCACGTCGCACCCGCCGCAGTTGTTGGTGGGAAGCGGCGCGCACTCGATCGAATCCGGCCCCGTGCAGGTCCACGCACCGCACTCACCACAGCGCGCGCCCGGCAGCCCCGGAAGCTCCGCGCAGCCCCCGCAGAGGTTGGTGACGCCCTCGTCGATGTCGCCGTCGCAGTCGTCGTCGCGGCCGTCGCACAGCTCCGGGGACGGCGTGACCTCGCCCTCGCAGCGGCCCCGTTCGCCGGAGGCCGTGCAGAGCGCATGTCCCGCGCGGCACTCACCGACGCCCAGCGTCGACGGAGGCCCGTCGTAGCAGCTGACCGTGGAGCCCGGCTCACAGTCCGGCGCCACCGGGGAACACGCCGGCAGCATCGCCGCCGCGAGCACGAAGAAGAGGACCGGAGGACGTGTGCAACCGCCGGGGAGCAAGGGGCGATCCCGAACGCCGGCTGGGAACCAGCGCACGATTGATCCAACGCGCCCGGCAACGAACCGGCAAGTTCGGGAGCCGTACCGAACCGTTCAGCTCACCCCGTAGACCCGACGCGTGCCCGCCCGGCAGAGGGCCGCCAGCCGATCAGGCCGCGGAGGCTGAGGCCGGCCGCTTGCGGCTGCGATCTTTGCGGCATCACGGATCAGGTCCTCCACCCCGTGGAACCATTCGGAGATCCATGCCTCGATCTTCTTTTGCACGTTCGGGTGCTGCGTCGCGCGAACCCGCGACCACCACGACACGAGGGCGTCGGGCGGCGAATCTTCGCCCCAAACTCCTCGTGAAAACCCGCCCTCCGGAGAAGCGCCGCGAGCGAGTCCTGTCTCACGTCGAGGCGAAGTGGCGCCGCGATGTCCGCGTCGTCCGTGGCAAGTGGCTCGAAGTCCGGCGTACCAGCCAGCTCGGGATGGCGGAACAAGCGATATGCCCATCCACTGACGAACACCAGCACGTCGCGGTATGGCTCGAGCGCGTCGACCAGGCGGACGAATGAGTCCCGCTCGGATGCCTCGCTCATCGCTCACCCCGTTCGATGAGATGGGGGCTCAGGACGCGAGACCAGAGCTGGTCCGCGTGCTCGTGTCCGCGAACGGGATGATGGGCCACATCCAGCCAGCACTGGATGACGTCGGCGGCCGGGACATGATCCTTGTCGACGGCGCCGAGGAAGATGGATTCGGGGAACTTCGGTTGCCGCACGAAGACGTCGACGCCTTCACCGCGTTCGGCGGGGACGAGGTTCATCTGTTCGAGCGCTTGTGGATCGACCTTCTCGGCGTAGAGGTGAAGCGGCGCGCCGCGGACAAAGCCGACGCCGAGGTGGTCACACGCGGCGAAAAGGCCTAGGCAGCACCGGCCAGCCTCCTGTGCGGCGCGCCCGGCGATCAGCGAGCGGAGCTCGGCGGCGCTGTCCGCGACCGCAAGAATCCACCTGCAACCCTTCTCCCTGCGGACAAACCGATTTGCCCTGCGCCACTCCTCGAGGAAGCGACCCGGGCGCGCAATCCGGAGCCCGCGCTCCTCATTGAGAAGGTAGGAACGGACACATCGACGAGCCCGGCGAGCGCGCTCGGCCCGGAGACGCTACCGCGCGGCGCGCGCAGGTTGCGTTCCGGGAGGAGCAGCGCCAGCAGCACTTTGGCCATCCATTGTCCGCGATTCGAAAAGACATCCACTTTCGGAGCGGCTAGCTTCTGTTGAACTGGGCGTCGAGACGGTTTGCGGCGCAGCGAGTCCAGCGCGCCACCATGGAGCTCAACGCGACCCAGTCCATCGACGATGCCCCAGCGCTCTCCGGGGAAGAAGCGCTGGACGTGCTCCGCGAGCTCCACGTCCCACTCGCGGGAAATGGCAGGAGCGCCGACGACGCCGAGCGGACGGGCGCGGTGAACGGAAGCCCCCAGGCGCGCACGGACGAGCGCGTCCGCAAGCAACGCCGGCAACTCGGGGCGCCTGGTTTCGCGAGCCACGCGAAGCTCCACGACGTACCGCCCGTTGCCCCGCTCGACGAGCATGTCCGCCTGGTAGCCGGCCGGCCCGCGCGGGACATCCCGGCGAACACTCCACCCGTCCTCCGCGAACACATTCTCCAGCTCGCGGAAGCAGCCATCGATAAGTGACCAGCCGCTGGATGCCGAGGCCCCCGGCGCGACCTTCAGCGACGCAGCAGCACGTACAGCGCGCCCGCGCCGCCGTCGTGTGGCCGCGCGGTGGCGAAGGCGATGACCTCGCGGGCGATGCGGCCGCGGGAGAGCCAGACCTGGACGCTCTCCTTGAGCACCGGGATCTGGTCGCGCGAGTGAAGGCCCCGGCCGTGGACGATGAGCACGCACCGCTTCCCCGCGCGGCGCGACGAAAGGACGAAGCGTTCGAGCGCCGCCTTCGCCTCGGCGCGAACCATCCCATGAAGATCCAGATGAGCCTGGACCGCGTATTCGCCGCGGCGGAGCTTCTGGACAATGCGCCGGTCGAGCCCGGTGATGGCGCCCTCGATGAACTCGTCCGAGTCGGCGAGGTCGAACTGGCCCGTGCCGCCCACCAGCAGAGCGAGGTGCTCGAGCACCTCCTCGTCCTCCGACTGAATGCGGACCAGGTCCGAAGGAGGCGGACCACCCGTGACGCGGCCCGGGCCCTTCCGCACCTGGTCGACCGCTCCGACGGTTGCGCGGAACAGCGCTCCCTCGTCCTCCTCCGGGCTCGGCTGCTTCCGGGGCGCCACAACAGGAGGCGCCGGCTTCTTCGGCTCCTCCTTCTTCAGCTTCAGCCCGATGAAGGGGTTGTTGAAGGGAGCGGGCTTCTTCGACATGGCGAAGAACCTAACCCCTACCCACCCGCCGCGCGCGCCGCGATGGGGCCCGGCGCGCCACACTCACCACCCACCAGCCACTATGAACCTACGTGCCGGCTTTCTGCTGGTCGGCGTAGATCGCGTCCGCGATCCGGTAGGCGGAGCCCTCCAGGCGGGTGATCGCCTCCTTCAGTTTGAGCGGGTCCGTGTCGTTGAGGACCGCGTTGAGCGCTTCCAGGTCCGCTTTGATTTCTTCGCGGTCCTTGTCGCTCAGCATCGAGGCGTACTCCTCGAGCGACTTCTCCGTCGTGTAGATGAGGCCCTCGGCGTTGTTCTTGAGATCCGCCAGCTCCTTCTTCTTCTTGTCGTCCGCCTGGTGGATCTTCGCGTCCTCGATCATCCGCTGGATTTCCGCCTCGGTGAGCCCCGAGTTGGACACGATGCGCACCTGCTGCACTTTGCCCGTGCCCAGGTCCTTCGCGGAGACGTGGACGATGCCGTTGGCGTCGATGTCGAAGGTCACTTCGATCTGCGGCACACCACGCGGCGCCGGCGGAATGCCGACCAACTCGAAGCGCGCCAGCGTCTTGTTGTCCGCCGCCATCTCGCGCTCGCCCTGAAGCACGTGCACGCTCACCAGCGGCTGGTTGTCCACCGCGGTGGAGAACACCTGTCCTTTCTTGCAGGGGATGGTGGTGTTCTTCTCGATGATCTTCGTGAACACCCCACCCGCCGTCTCCACGCCCAGCGACAGTGGGGTCACGTCCAGCAACAGCACGTCCTTCACTTCGCCCTTGAGCACGCCGCCCTGGATGGACGCACCGATCGCCACCACTTCGTCCGGGTTGATGCCCTTGTGCGGCTCCTTGCCGAAGATCTCCTTCACCTTCGCCTGCACGGCCGGCATCCGCGTCATTCCGCCCACCAGCAGGACCTGGTTGATCTGCGCCGGCGTCACGCCCGCGTCCTTCATGGCGATGCGGCAGGGCTCGACGGTGCGTTCGATCAGATCCTTGACCAGCCGTTCCAGCTCGGCGCGGTCCAGCGTCTCGGTGAGGTGCTTGGGGCCGGTGGCGTCCGCCGTGATGAACGGGAGGTTGACCTCGGTCTCGGTGGCCGAGGACAGCTCGTGCTTGGCGCGCTCGGCCGCCTCCTTGAGCCGCTGCAGCGCCATCCGGTCCTTGCGCAGGTCGATGTTGTGCTGCGCCATGAACCGGTCCGCCAGCCAGTCGATGATCCGGAGATCGAAGTCCTCGCCGCCGAGGAAGGTGTCGCCGTTGGTCGACTTCACCTCGAACACGCCGGCGTTGAGCTCGAGGATCGACACGTCGAAGGTGCCGCCGCCGAGGTCGTAGACGGCGATCTTCTCCGCCCGGGAGTTCTTGTCCTTGTCGAGCCCGTAGGCGAGCGCCGCCGCAGTGGGCTCGTTGATGATCCGCAGCACGTTGAGCCCGGCGATCCGGCCTGCGTCCTTGGTCGCCTGCCGCTGCGAGTCGTTGAAGTACGCGGGGACGGTGATGACCGCCTCGGTCACCGGTTCGCCGAGGTAGTCCTCCGCGGTGGACTTCATCTTGGCGAGCACCATCGCGGAGATCTCCTGCGGCGCCATCGCCTTGCCGCGGACCTCCACCCAGGCGTCGCCGTTGGGCGCCGAGACCACCTTGAACGGGCTCACCTGCTGCGCCCGCTTCGCTTCGGGCGAGTCGAAGCGGCGGCCGATCAACCGCTTCACCGCGAACAGCGTCGCCTCCGGGTTGGTGATCGCCTGCCGCTTGGCGATCTGCCCCACGAGGCGCTCGCCCGAGTCCGTGAACGCCACCATCGAAGGCGTGGTGCGGCTGCCTTCGCTGTTCGGAATGACGACCGGCTCGCCGCCCTCCATCACGGCGACGCACGAGTTGGTCGTTCCGAGGTCGATGCCGATGACCTTGCCCATGGTTGACTCGTCCCCCGTACTACGCCTGCTCGGATCCTGTCTCGCCCGCGGACGCCGCGTCCTCCGCTTCACCACCTTTTTCAGCCGAATTTTCCGTTTGCGGTGGAGGCGCAGCGACCGGCGGGCGGGCCACAGAGACCAGCGCTGGACGGATCAATCGATCGTGCAGCATGTAGCCACGTACCATCTCGGACACCACGTGGTTGGCGGGCACCTCCGTGGTCTCCACCTGTTGCATCGCCTCGTGCAGGCGCGGGTCGAAGGGCTGTCCCACCGACGAGAAGCCCTTCACGCCGTGCTTGCCGAGCGCTTCCTCGAACTGTTTGCGCGTCATCTCGAGGCCCTTCTTCAGGCCCTCGAGGTCTGAGGTGCGCGAAGCGTGATCCAGCGCGCGGTCGAGGTTGTCGATGACGGGGAGAAAGTCCTTGAGGACCTTCTCGATCCCGAACCGCTGGATCTCCTCCTTTTCCTTCTGCGCGCGCTTCTTGAAGTTCTCCAGGTCCGCGGCGGCACGGAGCATCCGCTCGTGCTGCTCCTTGAGCTTCTCCATCAGCTCGCGGCCCTTGGCCTGCGAGAAGTCAAGCTGGGCGCGCAGCGTCTCCAGCTCCTTCTGGGCGGCGTCCTGATCGGCCGCGGCGGGATCCGGCGCGGCAGCTTCCGCTTCGGCAACCGCCTCCCCCGGAGGGTTGGGCGCCGGATCGGTCTGCGAGATATCGACCGGCTCCACCTCGTCGGTCGTCCCGCCCCCGGTGTGCCGCTTCACGCTCTCCAGCGCTTCGCGGATGACGTCGTTGGAGATGTCGGCGGTGAACTTGCCCTTCTCGGAGTCTGACACGGCCGGGACTATCGCATGCGGCTGCAGGTCCACCAACTGCGCAAAATCCCTCCGCTCAGGCGGCAGGCAGGGCGGCTCAGGACTTCGGCTTGCGGCCGATCGTCTTCTTGGCCGGGGTGGCGCGCGGGGCCTTCTTCTTGGGTGCCCCGCCCGAAGGCCGCTTCTTCGGGCCGACCGTCTTCTCCACCGGGGCGGCCTTCTTCGCGGTGGCGGCGGCAGCGCGGGGAGCGGCTTCGGGAGCTGAAGACTTCGGAGCGCTGGGCGCAGGGCCCCTCACCTCGGTGGTCACCTTCTGACCCACGTTGCGGACCGCGTCCTCCGCCTTCTGCGCGCCCTTCTCCACCAGCTCCGCCACGTCGGCGACGGTCTGCTTCGCCCAGGCGCCGACCTCGCGGGCCTTGGCGCGCATCTTCTCCTGGGTCTTCGGGTCCTGCGCCTTGTCGAGCAGCCGTTGCGCCTCGCTGCGTAGCTCCGCACCGATCTTCTTCAGGTCCTCTCCGGTCCGTCTCAGAAAGGCCCGGAACTGGTCGTCCCACGAACGATCCGACATGAATGCGACTCCTTTGTTGAATGCATCTACAGTCCCGCGCGTCACCAGCGCAAAGGCTTTGAGGGAGGAACGCGTGAAACGTCTTCTGATTGCTGCATTGCTGTGCACCTCAGTCCCAGCATTGGCGGATTGGGACCACGACCACTTCGACGACCGCCGCATCCGCGACATGGTGCGGCCGGTGGTGATGGATGAGAAGGATCTCTACCGGGAGCTCGACGAGCTGTCGGGGATCATCGACGACCTCGCGGTCGCCAACACGAATGCGAAGCGCAAGAAGCTGGTCATTCGCGCGCGGGAGCAGCTCGACCGGATCCGCCGCGAGGTCCGCGACGCGCCCGAGCTGGATCGCCACGGCCCGCACCCCATCCCGGTGGTGCAGCGGCCCGCGCAGCCTCCCACGGTCGTGGTGGTTCCGACCCCGGCCCCCCCCCCCCCGCGGCCCCCCCCCCCCCCCGCGCC
>JADGHL010000019.1 GCA_019686135.1 Myxococcaceae bacterium
CATCCGCCACCTCCCGCCGCACTGCGCGGGGGCAAGGAGCAACGGGTATGCCGGGGTGTGCGCCGAGCGGAAACAGTGGCGCGATCCGTCCGGACCGCCGCGGATCGACCGGGAGGGCGGACGGGCAGGGACGCTCCAGCCCGGTTCTCAGCCGCCGAGAGCGGGCGGCGCTCAGAACTTCGAGATCGCGAAGAAGCCTTTGATCTTCTCGTTGGTCTCGCGGAGCCGCTCGCTCAGCGTTCGGACGAAGGTCCACAGGAGCACGTAGGAGAGCTCCTTGTCGGTGAACATCAGCTGCTCGAGCCGGGTGCGTTCGATCATCCAGACCGTGCAGGGGACATGGGCGATCGCGTCCGCGCTGCGCGGGCTGTTCTCTTCGATCAGCGCCATCTCGCCGAAGTACTGGCCCTTCTCGAGAATGGCCAACGCCTCCTCGCCGATGCCCGGGACCATCTTGGAGATCCGCACCTTCCCGTCGACGATGACGTACATCGCGTCGCCCGGGTCGCCCTCCCTGAAGATGTGGGCGGACCCCTCGAACGACTTCGACACCGCCAGGCTGGCGATCTTCTGAAGCTGGCCGTTCGTCAGCCCCTCGAACAGCGGCACCTTCCTGAGCAGGGCGAGGTCCATCGCGTGATTGCTTCGTAGCATGGCCGCTTGCGGGTTGTTACCTTCGCCCGCCCGTTCCACCGCGCATCGAGGAGAGGCAACCGTGTCGGAGACGCACAAGCAGGTCCACAAGGTCGTGATCATCGGTTCGGGGCCCGCGGGCTACACCGCGGCGATCTACGCGGCGCGCGCGAACCTCAAGCCGGTGATGTTCGCGGGCGGCCCCTCCGAAGAAGATCCGCAGCGCGTCCCCGGCGGGCAGCTGATGATCACCACCGAGGTGGAGAACTACCCGGGCTTTCCCCAGTCGGTCACCGGCCCGGTGCTGATGGAGCACTTCCAGAAGCAGGCGGAGCGCTTCGGCACGCACATCTTCCTGGAGAACGTGGTGAAGGTGGACTTCTCCAGCCGGCCGTTCCACCTGCAGGGCGAAACGCGGGAGGCCTGGGCGGAGACGGTGATCGTGGCCACCGGCGCGTCAGCGAAGTGGCTCAACGTCAAGGGCGAGGACAAGTACAAGAACCGCGGCGTCTCCGCCTGCGCCACCTGCGACGGCTACTTCTTCAAGAACCAGGACGTGCTGGTGGTGGGCGGTGGCGACACCGCGATGGAGGAGGCGACCTACCTCTCCAAAATCTGCAGCCACGTCACGGTGATCCACCGGCGCGACACGCTGCGTGCTTCGAAGATCATGCAGGAGCGCGCGCTCAAGAACCCGAAGATCTCCATCATCTGGGACACCGTGGTGGAGGAGGTGCTGGGGGACGAGAAGGGCTTCAACGCGGTGAGGCTGCACAACCTCAAGACCGGCGATCGCTACGAGAAGAAGGCCAGCGGGCTGTTCGTGGCGATCGGGCACCAGCCCAACACCTCGCTGTTCCGCGGCACCCTGGAGATGCACGACAACGGCTACATCAAGACCGTGCCGGGCTCGACGCGGACGAGCATCCCCGGCGTGTTCGCGTGCGGCGACGTCCAGGACCACTACTACCGGCAGGCGGTCACGGCGGCGGGCAGCGGCTGCATGGCGGCAATCGACGCCGAGCGCTGGATGACCGAGAACGGGATCGTCTGACCGATGCGGATGGTGGAGGTGGGTGCGAAGGAGAAGACCGAGCGGGTGGCGGTGGCCACCGCGCGCGTGCGGATGGCGCCCGCCACGCTGGCGAAGCTGCGCAAGACGAAGGGGAAGGCGAAGAAGGGGAACGTGCTCGAGGCGGCGCGGCTGGCGGCGATCATGGCCACCAAGCGCACGCCGGACATCGTCCCCCTGTGTCATCCGATCGCCATCACGGGCGTCGACGCCTCGGTGGAGCCGGTGACCGTGGGCGTGGAGATCCGGGTGGAGGTCCGCACCGTGGATCGGACCGGCGTGGAGATGGAGGCCTTGATGGGCGCCTCCGCGGCCGCGCTCACCGTGTACGACATGCTCAAGGGCGAGGACCGCGGAATGGTGATCGAGAAGGTCCAGCTCGAGCACAAGAGCGGCGGGCGTTCGGGGACCTGGAACCGCTGAAACTCCCGCCCGCAACTTTTCCGCGGCGGCCGGGTTGAAGAGGGCATCACAGGAGGCAGCACATGAAACTCAAGATGCTCTCGATGGCGGTGATGTTGGTGTCCGGGCTGGCGTTCGCAGGGAATGCCGAGGCGGCGCGGGCCGACCGGCGGCAGGTCGTGCAGCAGGAGCGGATCGTGCAGGGCGTCCGCTCCGGGCAGCTCACCCGCCGCGAAGCCAAACGCCTCGAGGCGCAGCACGCGAAGATCCGCGCGGACATCCGGAAGGCGCGCCGCGACGACGGCCGGCTCGATGCTCAGGAGCGCGCGAAGATCGAACGGGAGCAGGACCAGCTCTCCCGGCGGATCGAGCACCAGAAGCACGACGCTCAGACGCGCTGAGCGGCGCCAGAGGCCTCAGTCCGTGTAGGAGGTCTCCTTGTCCCAGTAGAGCCGCTCCTTCATGAAGGCGGCCAGCACCAGGGCATGGGTGATCTCCCCGTTACGGAGCAGGTCCGGAATCCTCGCCCGCGGCGTGAGCACCACCTCGATGTCCTCGCCGGCATCGAGGTGGCGTTCGCCGGCGGCGTCGCAGCCGAGCGCCAGGAAGAGGTGGCAGCGGTTGGTCTGCAGCGCCGGGTTGGGGTGGATGAAACCGAGCGGTACCATCTTGCTCGGGACGAAGCCCGTCTCCTCCTCCAGCTCGCGCAGCGCCGCGTCCGCTGGATCCTCGCCCGGGTCCACCATCCCGCCCGGGATCTCCAGCGTGTTCTGCCAGATGCCGAAGCGGAACTGGCGGATCAGCACCACCTGTTCGTCCAGCGTGTAGGCGATGATGTTCACCCAGTCGCTGGATTCGATGATCACCCGCGGGTGTTCGGCGCCCTCGCGCGGATCGGCGACCGTGTCCTCGCGGATCTTGAGGATGGTGTAGTCGGCCGTCAGGCCTGTCTTCACCCGCTTCCACTCGCGCGGCGGGGACATGATCGTCACTCCCTGGGCAGGCGCGAGTTGATCTCCGCGCGCACCGCAATCTTCGCGGCGACCAGTCCGGAGAGCAGCCCGTCCTCGAACTCGAAGGTGGGGTGCTGTTTGAGCTCGGGGAAGTCGTGCGGGTTGAGCACGTCCTCGGGGCTGATGTTCGGCACGGCCTCGCGGGCGAGCCGCAGAACCTTGGCGCGCTGCTGCTCAATCATCTTCTCGAACAGCGCCTCCGTGAGCCGGAGGAATCTGGCCGCCTCCTCGGGAGTAAGCGGCACTTCTTCTGGGCGTTGTCCCACTTCTGTCTCCGATGCGTCCTCGCGTGGGCCTTGTAGAACACCTCCGCCCGCCGGGCGAACTCCTCATCGGAGAGGCGCCCCGCAGCGCGCGCGGCGGCGAAGACGGGTCGGGTGGCGGGCAGGAGGGCGAGCCTTCCGGAGCCGCGGGAATTTGCGTGACGCGTGGGGTCTCCGGGGGCCGGTGCCACGCCGGGCGGCCGGGCCTGTGCGCCGGGCGCCCACCGTTCGCAGGTTTGAAGGGCCCTGACAGGCACCCCGAACCGGAGGACCCATGGCGTTTGGAATCGCAGAAGACCCCGCGCTCTCGGTGACGCCGCACCTCGACGCCGCCGACTACCCCATCTCCCGCGAAGACCTGGTCGAGCTGGCCGAGGACGACGGCGCGCCCGCCGATGTCATTAACCTCTTCAAGTCGTTGCCGCGGCCGTCCTACGAGTCGAAGGAGATGGTGCTGCGCGATCTGGGCGAGGCGTCGCGCCGGATGTCGGTGGGCCCGGCGTTGCGCGACGACGAGAAGTACGACCGCCGCAACATCGCGCGCGATCGCGTGGAGGGGCACCCGGGCGGAGCGGGGAAGCACCCCTGAACAGGCTCGACAGGCACCGGCCAATCGCACCAAGGTGCGCCCCCGCATGCGCGCGTTCCTCTGGATTCTGACCGTCTGCTCGCTGGGCCTCGCCGGTTGCAAGGCGGCACCCCGGCCGTTTCCGGCGCCGGACGAGACCCGGGTCATCGCCGAGCCCATCCGCGCCGAGTTCCACCCGCCCGAGGGCCAGCCGATCCGCGAGCGCTCGACCCAGACGCGGGTGGAGGCGCCTTCAGGCGGCGCACCGGCCACCGAGGTGCTGGAGGCCGAGATGGAGAGCACCTTCACCCGGGATGGGGAGGACTGGCGGCTGGTGCAGCGCGTGCCGTCCGTTAAGCTGACCGAGAACGGAACCGAGGTGCAGAACGAGCTCGCGCAACTGGTGACGAAGTTTCCCATCACCGTGCGGATCGCCTCCGATGGGTCGTTCGTCGAGCTGCTGAACGCGGAGGAGATCGAAACGGCGCTGCGCGAGGCGTTCCCCGATCCGCGCATGCAGGAGATGGTGCTTTCGTCGTTCACGCCGCAGGCCGTGGAGCAGGAGGCGAAGTCCGAGTGGACCAGCAAGTACGGCGATCTGCTCGGGCGGGACCTTCGGGCCGGGATGGCCTTCTACACCGTCGAGTCCGTGGGCACCTCGCGCGGGGACGTCGCCTTCGTGCTCGAGCGGAAGGTGACCGGGACGCGCCTGGGGGACGAAGGGCGGGAGGTGGTCTTCGAGCTGTCCTGTCCGACCAAGGCCGAAAAGGCGGCGAACCCGGAGGCCGCGCAGCAGGCACTTACGGCAAAGGGCAATCCGGAGCTCGAGCCGTCGGTGAAGTGCAAAGGCAGCCAGGTGCTCGGGCTGGAGCCGTTCGTGCCGCGGTCGACCCAGCTGGAGGTGAACGCGCTTCTGGGTGCGGACACGAAGGAACCGCTGGAGATGATCTTCACGCGGAAGGTACAGACAGAGAAGGTGGGCGCGGCGGCGGCGCATGAGTTATCCGTCGACAGGACCCACGGAGCGAGCGGACATGGACTGGAAAGAGAACCTGATCTCGACCGATGAAGGCATCCGCGAGATCGTCCGGGCGTCGAAGCGGGTGGCGGTGCTGGGGATCAAGACCGAGGCCCAGTCCGGACAACCCGCCTTCTATGTGCCGCAGTACCTCGCCGCGGCCGGCGTGGACGTGGTGCCCGTGCCCGTCTACTACCCGGAGGTGACGCAGATCCTCGGGCGGAAGGTGTACCGGAAGGTCGCGGACATCGAGGGCGAGGTCGATCTGGTCGACGTGTTCCGCCGTCCCGCGGACATCGACCAGCACGTCGAGGACATCCTCGCCAAGAAGCCGAAGGCCGTGTGGTTCCAGTCGGGGATCGTCAACGACCGCGCGGCGGAGGCGTTCGCGAAGGCGGGGATCAAGGTCGTCCAGGACCGGTGTCTGATGGTGGAGCACCGGCGGTATCGAGGCACCTGAGTCGACGGCGCGCATGGTCGGCGCGGTCAGACGAACGGAACCGGCGCAGAGGAGAGGGCGCGTGCCACCGATGCCTCCGCCGCGTCCATCGCCAGCATCCCTTCGCGTTCCATCGTCTTCGGAGACACTGGCGGGAGGCGTGAGGTGATGACGTAGACCGGGACGCCGCGCGCCTGCATCACCTTGAGTTGCAGGACGAAGTGCTCGTGGCGTCCGGCGGTGAGCCCCGCGTCCAGCCCCTGCGCATAGGCGAGGGCACCGCTGAGCCGATCGCGCGTGCGGCTGGGAAGGTAGTGGACCAGGAACGCATCGAGGTTCCCTCCCGGTTCGCTCTCCGCGAGCGCGACGAGCGGCGCCTTGTCGACGATGCCACCGTCCCAGAAGAGATCGCCGCCGAGGCGAACGGCGCGGAACAGCCCGGGGTACGCGCAGGTGGCGTGCACCGCCGGGCTCAGCTCCCCCGAGGTGAAGACCTGGCTGCGCGCGCGGGAGAGGTTGGTCGCGACGAGCAGAAGCGGCGTGCGGCAGTCTTCGAACCGGCGGACCGGCAGCGAGGACTCGATGAGCGCGCGGAAGCGATCGCCCTTGAGGAGGCCCGAGAACGCATGGCCGCCCTTCACGGCGTCGATCAGCGTGCCGACCGGATCCGGATCCCAGAAGTGCCGGCGCGTCTGCTTGCGCAAGAGCGCCTCGATCTCGCCGACGGATGATCCGGCCGCCGCGTGCGCTGCGATCAACCCGCCCGCGCTGGAGCCCGCCCAGGCGGAAGGCTCGAGCCCGGCCGCGTGGAGCGCCTTGAGGAACCCGGCGTGACCATAGAAGCCGAAGAAGCCGGCGGAGAGGACGACCCCGAAGCGTTTGCCGCGAAGCCGGTCGACGATGGGTGGGGAGGGTGAGGCGTCGGGTCGAGAGTCCATGAGGCGTTGCTGCTCATAGCGCAGCACGACGGTGTGCGCGCCAGGCACGCGAAGGGGGCAGCGCGGGATTCGCGCGGACAGACGCGTTCCGAGCCTGGGCGATCACCAGCCCAGTTCGTCCACCCGGCAGGTTCAGGTCCTCGGGCGCGGGAAGCAGTCGCGCGTCTGCGCCCACTCCACGATGTCGCGGTCCCGGTGCATCGGAAAACGTGCTCTTTCGACTCGGGTTCGTGAACCGCGTCCGTTCCTCCCCAACTTGCGCGCCTGTCGTTCAGCTCGGGTGAGTACGGGATGGATGTGCGTACGGGTGTCTGTGCCGGCCGCGAGTCGTGGAAATCCGCCGGCCGACGGGGATGGATTAAGAGGCGGCGGCCGCTCGTCCTCCCGGCCGATCCTCCTCGACGCCGCTTGTGAGCCGGTGCGTCAATCGATATATGCCTATGTGTCGATATGGAGGGGCTCAGCCAATCCTTCCGCGCACTGGGTGACCCGACGCGGCTTCGCATCCTTCGTCTCCTCGCGGAGGCGCCGCTCAACGTGTCGGAGCTGGTGTCCCTCGTGGGGGTGGCACAGTCCTCCGTCTCGCATCACCTCGGGAAGCTCAAGGGACTCGACCTCATCCGCGAGGAGCGGCAGGCGGGCTTCACGTTTTATTCGCTCGATGTCGACGAGAAGGACCCGCGCTGGCCGCTCGTGCAGCTCGCCCGGCAGGCGGACGATGAGGCGGGCGACCTGGCCCGCCTGAACGATCTTCTCCGCCAACGCGAGGACCGGCAGGCGCTCAATGAGAAGCTGCTGGAGCCGGGGCAGTCCTGGTTCCTCTGGGCCCGCGCGCTCGCGTCGCTGCTTCCTCCGCTCAACGTCGTCGACTTCGGCTGTGGCACCGGCGTGCTCACGGTGGAGATGGCGCGCTGGGCGAAACGTGTCACGGCGATCGACGCCAACAAGGATGTCCTCGAGCAGGCGCGTGATCGCGCGGACCGCGAAGAGGTTCGCAATGTGACTTTCCTCTGCGAGGACCTGCACAGGCTCTCGCTGCCCGACAGAAAGTACGACCTGGTGGTGATCTCCCAATCGCTCCACCACGTCGAGGCGCCGCCCAGGGTCCTGCAGGAGGCGGCGCGGATCCTCGTGCCCGGCGGACGCATCGTGCTGATGGAGTTGATGCCGCACGAGGAGAAGTGGGTGCAGCAGCGGCTGGGGCACCGGCACCTGGGGTTCGAACCGGAGGCGCTCAAGAAGGTGCTCGAGGAGTCGGGCTTCCGCCAGGTGCAGTTGACAACGCATGCGCGCGACGGGGCCTCGCCCTTCCGCGTGTTCCTCCTGACCGGAGTGAGACGATGAATCGGCGCGAGCGGGTGGCGGCGCTCCTGGAGGCGCTGGACAGACGCATCGTGGTGCTCGACGGTGCGATGGGCACGCTGATCCAGAGCCGCGACCTGCGCGCGCAGGACTTCGGCGGCGCGGCCTATGAGGGATGCAACGAGCACCTGGTCCTCACCCGCCCGGACATCATCGAAGGCATCCACGCGGCCTACTTCGACGCGGGCGCCGACGTCACCGAGACGAACACCTTCGGGGGGACGCCGCTGGTGCTCGCGGAGTACGGGCTTGCGGACAGGGCATTCGACATCAACGCGCAGGCGGCACGGCTCGCGCGCAGAGTGGCCGACGCCTTCGAAAGGGACGGCTCCGTTCGCTGGGTGGCGGGCTCCATCGGCCCCACCACGAAGGCGATCTCGGTCACGGGCGGGGTCACCTTCGACGAGCTGGTTCAGCACTTCCAGACCCAGGCGGAGGGCCTCATCGAGGGCGGCGTGGACTTTCTCCTCGTCGAGACCTCGCAGGACACGCGCAACGTCAAGGCGGCGTTGATCGGCATCGAGAACGCGTTCGCGCGTGGCTACGAGCGGATCCCCGTCGCGGTCAGCGGCACCATCGAACCGATGGGCACGATGCTCGCGGGCCAGTCGGTGGAGGCGCTCGCGGCGTCGCTCGAGCACGCGGACCTGCTGTACCTGGGCCTCAACTGCGCCACCGGGCCGGAGTTCATGACGGACCACGTCCGCTCGCTGGCGGCGCACACGAGGTTCCGTGTGGCCTGTGTGCCGAACGCGGGCCTGCCCGACGAGAACGGCCGCTACCTCGAGACCCCGGAAATGATCAGCCGGACGCTCGCGCGCTTCTGTGACGAAGGCTGGCTGAACGTGGTCGGCGGCTGTTGCGGTACCACCCCGGCGCACGTCCGCGCGATCGCCGAGGCGGTCAAGGGCAAGCGGCCCCGCGCTCAACGTCCACTCCAGCGATCCACGCTCTCCGGCGTCGACTACGTCGAGGTCAGCGACGACGTGCGCCCGGTCATCGTCGGCGAGCGCACGAATGTGATCGGCTCGAAGAAGTTCAAGGAGCTGATCGCCGCCGGGAAGTACGAGGACGCCGCGGAGATCGCCCGCGCCCAGGTCAAGCGCGCCGCGGCAGTGATCGACGTCTGCCTCGCCAACCCGGACCGCGACGAGCTGCACGACATGCAGCGGTTCCTCGAGGTGGTGATCAAGAAGGTCCGCGTGCCTTTGATGATCGACTCCACCGACGAGAAGGTCATCGCCTCCGCGCTCACGTATTCGCAGGGCAAGGCGATCATCAACTCCGTCAACCTAGAGGACGGCGAGGAACGCTTCCGCAAGGTCGTCCCGCTGGCGAAGAAGTTCGGCGCGGCGCTGGTCGTCGGCTGCATCGACGAGCGCGGCATGGCGGTCACCCGGCAGCGCAAGCTGGAGGTCGCCACCCGCTCCTTCGAGCTGCTCACGCAGAAGTACGGCATCCCGCCGGAGGACCTCTATTTCGATCCGCTGGTGTTCCCGTGCGCGTCCGGCGACCAGCAGTACACGGGCTCGGCGGTCGAGACGATCCAAGGGGTGCGGCTCATCAAGCAGGCGTTCCCGCAGTGCAAGACGGTGCTGGGGATCTCCAACGTCTCCTTCGGCCTGCCCACCGCCGGGCGCGAGGTCCTCAACTCGGTCTTCCTCTACCACTGCGTCCAGGCCGGCCTCGACATGGCGCTGGTCAACTCGGAGAAACTGGAGCGCTACCCGTCGCTTCCGGAGGAGGACCGCAGACTCGCCGAGGATCTGCTCTTCAACCGCGTGCCGGATCCGATCACTCCGTTCGCGGCGCACTTCCGCGAGCGCCGGCCGAAGTCGAACGTCGCGGCCTCCCACCTCACGCTCGAGGAGCGGCTGGCGCGCTACATCGTCGAGGGCTCGCGCGACGGGTTGATCGAAGACCTCGACCGGGCGCTGGAGAAGTACGCGCCGCTGGAGATCATCAACGGCCCGCTGATGAAGGGCATGGACGAGGTGGGCCGGCTCTTTGCCGCCAACGAGCTCATCGTCGCGGAGGTGCTGCAGAGCGCAGAGGCGATGAAGGCGGCGGTCAGCCACCTCGAGCCGAAGATGGCGAAGGCGAAGGCGGCCTCGCGCGGGAAGATCCTCCTCGCCACGGTGAAGGGCGACGTCCACGACATCGGCAAGAACCTCGTGGAGATCATCCTCGCCAACAACGGGTTCGAGGTCGTGAACCTCGGCATCAAGGTGCCGCCGGAGCAGCTGGTCCAGGCGGTGAAGGAGCACCGGCCGGACGCGATCGGTCTGTCCGGCCTGTTGGTGAAGAGCGCGCACCAGATGGTGACCACCGCGCAGGATCTCTCGCGCGCCGGCGTGGACCTGCCGATGCTCGTGGGCGGTGCGGCGTTGTCGCGCAACTTCGTCGACCGGCAGATCGCGCCCGCCTACCGGGGCACGGTCGCCTACGCGCAGGACGCGATGGCGGGGCTCGAGCTCGCCAAGCGGATCGTCGCGCCGGACGGGCTGGAGCAGCTCAATGCGGAGCTCGCGGCGCGCCGGCTCAAGCTCCAACAGGAGGATCAGACGCGCCCGAAGCCGGTGGCGGCGCCTCCGGTTGCGGGCCGGTCGAAGGAGATCGCCATTCTCGACGAGCTGCCCACGCCGCCGGACTTCGAGCGGCACGTCATCACCAACACCCCGCTCGACCAGATCTGGAAGTTCGTGAACCCGGTGATGCTGTATGGCCGTCACCTCGGGGTGAAGGGGAGCGCGGCGCGCGCGCTCGACACGCCGCAGGAGAAGGCGCTCGCCCAGACCGAGGACGGCCGCAAGGCGCTCCGGATCAAGGAACAGGTCGATGCGCTCAAGTCGGAGCTCCGCGCCGGCGTCATGAAGGCGAGGAGCGTCTTCCGCTTCTTCAAGGCGGGCAGCGACGGCGACTCGGTCCACGTGTTCGACGGACAGTCCGGCGCGCACGTGGTCACCTTCGATTTCCCGCGGCAGCAGCGCCCCGACGGCGTGTGCCTCGCGGACTTCGTGGCGCCGATGCAGAAGGACGGCACGCCGCGCGATTCGATCGCGATGTTCGTCACGACCGCGGGCGAGGGGATCCGGCAGCTCGCCGACGACTACAAGGCGAAGGGCGACTTCCTCCGGATGCACGCGCTCCAGGCGCTCGCGCTGGAGACCGCCGAAGCGTACGCGGAGCTGCTCCACGCCCAGCTGCGCAGCATGTGGGGCTTCCCGGACAGGCCGGAGATGACCATGCTCGAGCGCTTCCGCGCGGAGTACCACGGCAAGCGCTACTCCTTTGGCTATCCGGCGTGTCCGAGGATCGAGGATCAGGCGAAGCTCTTCCGCGCGCTGCAGCCGGAGGAGATCGGCGTCCACCTCACCGACGGGTTCATGATGGAGCCGGAGGCGTCGGTCTCCGCGATCGTCCTGCACCATCCCGCGGCGTTCTATTTCTCGGTCACCACCTGACGCTGCGCCCCGTCGGCGCTCTCAGATTTTTGCGATCGGCCTCACGAAGTCGGCACGGGCGCGCGCGGATTCCTTCGAAAGGAGGCGGTCCTCCATCTGGCGCGGGGCTTGCTTCGGGGGCTTCCGCTCATGCGCGCCACCGCCATCGTCCTTCTGCTGGGCCTTTCGACCGGGTGTGGCGCCGACCGACTCCGCTCTGCGAGCTCGGAGCTGCGCGTCACGCCCGAGTCCCTCGTCTGGAAGCGCGCGTGGGTCGGCTACGAGAGCTCGCAACAGGCGACGGTCGAAAACACCGGGCGTGTCGATCGGGTCGTGCAGCTTTCGATCGCCGGGCCTTTCTCGCTCGACGCCGAGTCGATCGACGTCGCCAGCGGCGAGACCGTCGTCGTTCCGGTCCGCTTCGCGCCCTCGTCCGCCGGGCACGTCGAGGGCACGCTCTCGATCCAGTCCGACACCTTCGAGCTCTCGATCCCGCTGCGCGCGGACGCGTTGTTGCCGCCCGAGTGCGAGGCGGTGGGACCGTGCCATTCGGCGACGTTCGACCCTGAGCTCGGCACGTGCGTCGACGCTGTTTTGCCCGACGAAACCGCGTGCAGCACGCCCTGCCTGACGCAGGGCACATGCGATAACGGCGAGTGCCTCGGCATCGCGTCCGACTGCGACGACGGGAACGCCTGCACCCGCGACGCGTGCGATCCGCAGAAGGGCTGCGTGCATCTGGACGAGGCCCTCTGTCCAGTGCCCGCGGTCGAGTGCAAGGTCTCGTTCTGCGATCCGGCCACCGGCTGCGGCGTCGCCGACGCGGTGGACGGCACGCCGTGTGGACCGGCGGATTGCGTGACCGCGAATGTGTGCATCTCCGGCCAATGCCGGCAGGTGCCGGTTCCGGACGGCGCCATCTGCAGGTCGCCGTCGCCGTGCCAGGCGCCGGGTACCTGTCACCAGCAGCAGTGCATCGCGCCCGCGCCGACGCCGCTCGTGCCGGTGTGGTCGTACCCGGTTCCGCCCCAGCGGCAGCTGACGTTCACCGGCACCGTGGACGCGCAGCACAACCTCTATTGGCTGGAGTGCGAGAACACCGCCTGCGAGCTGGTCTCCTTCAGCTGGGACGGCGTGGAGCGCTTCCGGGTGCCGCTGCACTCACAGGTGCCCGTCCGCATGATGGGGAGGGGTGTGCTGGTAGTCTCCGGCTCCTCGGTGCTGGTTGCGTCGTACGACGTCGTCCAGTCCTTCCGCACGAGCGACGGCGTCGAAGAGTGGTCACGGATCTCCGGCCGGCGCTCATCCCGCTCGCGCCGTCGACGTCGCTCCTGGAGCTCGGGCCGATCGTGGACCTGGGGCAGGGGAGGTTCGCCGTGCGCGCGTACCACGTGGAGTCGGACACTTCCGTTCCCGCGACGTACGAAAGCTGGGTCGTGGCGATCGACACCGCGCAGGGACAGCTCCGGTGGACCTGGAAGTTGAAGGGCGTGGGCGATGGGCTGGTCGCCCAGGCCGATGGCACCACCTGGTTCGTCGATGAGCCGATGAACCCGCCAGGTGAACCCCAGCTCGTCTCGATTTCGCGCAACGGCGCTCTTCGCCTGATTCCGCCTTCGCGCGGAGGGCGGCCGCTCGCCACCTATG
Organism: Myxococcaceae bacterium; assembly: GCA_019686135.1. Taxonomy (GTDB): domain Bacteria; phylum Myxococcota; class Myxococcia; order Myxococcales; family Myxococcaceae; genus JADGHL01. The sequence continues at coordinate 12,799 of JADGHL010000019.1, forward strand.
ACGATCGCCTGATGCTCTGGTCCGGCGAGCTCGTCTCCACGGTGGATGGGTCGATCGTCGACGAGATCGGGACCGCGGGAGGCGGTTACTCCTACACGATCGATCCGATGACGCCGCTGTTCGGGGACGGCGTCCTGTATCTCGTTGGCAACAACTGGGGCCTCGACGTCGCGACGCCCGTGTACCCGGGCGCGTCCATCCGGCGGTTCGATCCGCTCACCGGAAACATGGACTGGACGGTCCGCCTCGACGTGCTCGGCACGCCCAGCCCGCCGTACGGGACCGAGACCTCCCAGCCGTTGCTCCTCGCGGATCAGAGCGTGCTCGTCGCGCGCGGAGACTCGGCCGCGCGCTGGCCGTGGCAGCTCCTCGAGATCTCGCCCGAGGGCGCAGCGGCGTGGGCGTGCGATCTCCCCGCGGGTTCACAGTACGGATACGCCACCGTCATCGCCAACGAGCGCCTGTTCACCGTGTCGTTGTTCAACGGCTTCGTCGCGTCGCAGTCGATCGAAGCCTTCGACGTGCCCGGCCTGGAGCTCGCCTCCCAGGGCTGGGTCGTGCTCGGCGGAACGCCGGAAGGGGGCGGCCGCCCGCGCTGATTCGGGGATGGAACCGGTGACCCGGCGCGATACCCTCGTCCGCGCCGATGCGCGCCGTCACCGTTCCCTGCAGCCTCCTGTTCGTCTTCGTTCTCTCCGCCACCGGCTGCGGGAATTCGGCCGACACCGGGTCTCCCGATTCGGGCTTCGTCGTCGCCGGCGACGCGGGTGCTCCTTCCGATGACGGCGGGCCCGACGCGGACGTCGACGCCGGCAGCGACGGCGGCCAGGAAGATGCCGGCTCTCCCTTCCCGGAGACCACGCTGACTGCCGCACCCCCAGGGGCCTCGCCCTTCACCAGCGCGGAGCTCGCCTTCGTCTCCGACGATCCGCTCGCCACCTTCGAGTGCAGCCTCGACTTCCTGCCGTACGCGGCCTGCACCTCGCCGGTCCATCTCACCGGGCTACAGGATGGAACCCACACCTTCGCGGTGCGCGCGCGTAACGCCGAAGGCGACGTCGATCCCACGCCCGCCCGGGCGATGTGGACCGTGGACACCGTCCCTCCCGAGACGGACATCGACAGCGGCCCCACGCCGACCACGCCGGGCAGCACCGCCACCTTCACCTTCTCCGCCAACGAGGCCGGCGCCATCTTCGAGTGCGCGTTCGACGCCAACGGGTTTGCGCCCTGCACCTCGCCGTTCGAGATCGCCGCGCCGCTGGGAACCGGGACGCACACCTTCTGGGTCCGCGCGGTCGACGCGGCGGGCAACATCGATCCTCGCCCGCGGAGGCGACCTGGGGCGGCGGGGGCGTGCTGCTCCGCGTGATGGCCGCCAACCTCACGAGCGGCAACAACCAGTCGTGGGATCCGGGGCACGGAATCCGGATCCTCCAGGGGCTCGATCCGGACGTCGTGCTGATCCAGGAGTTCAACTACGGCACGAACGACGAGGCGGACCTGCGCGCCTTCGTCGACACGGCGTTCGGGCCCGGCTTCTACTTCGTGCGTGAGTCGGGTGCGCAGATCCCCAACGGTGTGATCAGCCGGTACCCGATCCTCGCTTCCGGCGTGTGGGACGATCCCGAGGTCTCCAACCGCGAGTTCGTCTGGACGCAGATCGACCTGCCCGGACCAAAGGACCTCTGGGCGGTGAGCCTGCACCTGCTGACCGCGAACGCGTCGGTCCGCAACGCCGAGGCGCATGCGCTGGTCGGCTTCATCACTGCGTCGGTCCCCGAGGGCGACTACCTGGTGATCGGCGGCGACTTCAACACCGACACCCGCGGCGAGGCCTGCATTGCCACGCTCGATCAGGTGGTGGTGACCGATCCGGCGCTGGCACCGTATCCGGTCGATCAGAACGGCCTCGACGGCACCAACGCCAAGCGGACGAAGCCGTACGACTGGGTGCTGGCGGATCCCGATCTCAACCCGCTCCAGCAGCCGGTGGAGATCGGCTCCAGCACCTACCCGTCCGGGCTGGTGTTCGACAGCCGCGTGTACACGCCGCTCTCCGAGGTGCCGCCCGTCCTGGCGACCGACAGCGGGGCCTCCAACATGCAGCACATGGCGGTGGTGAAGGATTTCCTGATTCCGCTCTGACACACTCTGCGCGCCATGAGCGCCACCACCGTTCGTCACGCCACGCAGTTGCTGCCCCGCTGTGGCACCACCGGGATCGGGAGTCTCCCGCACACCCAGCTCGAGCTCGGGCTGCAGGCCGCGCTGCAGGTCGACATCCCGTACCTGCCGCAGTTGCCCAACGGCAACCCGCACGAGTTCATGATCGCCTCGGCGATCGAACGGCTGCCCGGGCTGCGCGTCGACGCGGACGGGGGCGTGGTGATCGACGCCGACGAGTGGAAGGCCCAGCGCGACGCATTCGAGCAGGAGCTCGAGTCCGCGCTCGCCTCCCGCGAGCTTGGCGCGTTCGAGCCGACGCCGCAGGGCTGCCGCGCCTGGAACCCGTTCCTCTTCGAGGTCGAAGCGCGTCGGCTGGCGCTCGCCAAGGTGCAGATTGCCGGACCCGCCACGGTGCGCTGGGTGGCGAAGACGTCGACGGGAGAGGTCGCCAGCGATGTCCCCGAGCTGGACCGGCAGATCTACCGGCTGATCCTCGCGCGCGCCGTGGCCATGGTCCGCCGGGTCCGGCGCGCCGGGGCGACGCCGCTGTGCTACCTGGACGAACCCGGGCTCTACGCGCTCGACCGGCGCGATCCCCGCCACCTGATGGTGCTGCAGGAGCTGCGCCTCCTGATCGTCGCGCTTCAGAACGAGGGCGCCCTGGTGGGGCTCCACTGCTGCGGCAACACGGATTGGGCCGCGCTGCTCGATCTCGGGCTGAACCTCATTTCCGTGGACGCGCGGCTGTCGCTGGATGCGTTCCTCGACACGGGCGAGGCGCTCTTCCGCTACTTCGACGGGGGCGGCGCGCTGAGCCTGGGGATCATCCCCACCGACCTCTCCTCCACCTGGTCCGTCGAGGAGCTGGTCGACGCGGTGGAGACCTCGCTGCGCGCCACCTTCAAGGACCCGCGCACGTTCGCGGAGGTCGCCGGACGCAGCCTGCTCACGCCCGCCTGCGGCTTGGCGATGCGGTCGGTCCCGGACGCGGAGGCGATCTTCGACCAGCTGCGCGACGCGCAGCGCCGCTTCAAGGCGCTGATCGCCCCGGCGCCCACCGGCGAAGCGTGAGCCGAAGGGCAGGGCAGCTCAGTAGCGCCCGAGCTTGAGGTCGCGCTCCGCCTGGAACCAATCCTCTTCGGCGCGGCCGTGCTGCTGTCCGTGCTGGAGCCACAGCTCGTACGCGCGGCGGGCGATCTGCTCGTGCGTGGGGCCCTGCGGTTCGGCGGGCTCCGGCTGCGAGGGCGTGGCCGCGTTCTCTTCGCGCCGCTGCCTGGGCGTAGTCTTCCGTTCGGGCGTGTTCGGCTGCGTCTGGTTCGACATACGCGCTCCTCTTCAAGGGTCCGCGCGTCGCTCCTTAAGCATCGGCCCTGTGGCCGCTCCACGGGGGCGGCGTCGCGGAGGTCGCGCGACCGACACCTTCGAACCGCGCCGTCGCGAACCGGACACTCGAACGGTCCGCTGGCCTGCGTCCCGCGCGAGGGCGAACGCTTTGGCCATCGCCGTGCTCATGCCCAGCCGGTCGGCCTCGGCCGCGGTGGCCCAGCGCCACTCCTGCACGGAAGGCATGGCGCGTAGACGGGCGAGCTCCACTTCGAACAGCTCCAGCGTGAGCGCCCGGTGGGTCAACACGCGCTTCACCGCGCCGAGCGACGCCCCGACCCGCGCGGAGCTGCCCAGCGCCCGGACGAGCGCATCTGCCATCTGTGCGTGCGACGCGCCCGGCGTCACCTCCACCGACGGGAGCTCCCACAGCCCGCCGAAGAGCCCGCCCTCGGCGCGGCGCGCGAAGAGGAAGGTCTCGCCCCGCCGGCACACCGCCACCGCGACCTGCATCGCCTGCCTCGCCGCGCGCACCCGGGCCAGCGGCAGCTCGTCGACACGCCCATGGGCGAACGCGCCGCAACGCGAACGCACCGGGCACAACAGGCACGACGGATGCTCGGCGCGGCACACCGTGGCGCCCAGCTCCATCAGGGCCTGGTTCCAGTCGCCGGGGCGTTTGCCCAGCGCGACGGCCTCCTCCGCGAGCGCCCACAGCTTCTTCTCCCGCGCGCGATCGCCCGGCGCGCCCTCCACGAGGAAGAGGCGGGAGAAGACGCGCGCCACGTTGCCGTCGACGAGCGGCGCGGCTTCGCCGAACGCGATGGAGGCCACCGCGCCTGCGGTGTACCGGCCGAAGCCGGGCAGCTTCAGCAGCGCCGCCGCATCCGACGGGAGCTTTCCCCCGTGCGTGGAGACGATCGCCTGCGCCGCCCGGTGGAGGTTGCGCGCGCGCGAGTAGTAGCCGAGCCCCCGCCACAGCGCGAACACCTCCGGCAGCTCTGCCTGCGCGAGCGCGGTCACGTCCGGGAACCGTTCCAGGAAGCGCTTCCAGTACGGGATGACCGTGGCGACCTGTGTCTGTTGCAGCATCACCTCGCTCACCCAGATCGCGTACGGATCGCGGGTGCGGCGCCACGGGAGATCGCGCTTGTGGCGATCGAACCACGCGAGCAGGTCGTTCCGGAGCGCCGCGGTCGGTCGGAAGTCGGCCATGGCGTGTTCTATCGCCCGCCGGCGATGCGCCGGACCACCACGCCGGCGGCGGCCATCCCGAACACGCTGGTGACGAACGCGAGCGACCCGTTGATCTGCGTGCGGTGATCGCACGTGTGGAACTCGTTCTCGCGCACGCAGACGCAGAGGAAGCCGTCGTGGGCCGCGTCGTAGTTGAGGGGCACCGGGTCGCGGCACGGTTCGATCGAATACACCGCGGTGATCCCCGTGGGACGGTCGGTCTCGATCCCGTACTTCCGCTTGAGCAGCTTGCGGATGTCCTTGGCGAACGGATCCATGTGCGTCTCGCACAAGTCCTCTACCCGGATGCGTGTGGGATCCAGCCGGCCGGCGGCGCCCATCGAGGAGACGACCGGAATGCCGAGGCTCACGCAGCGGTAGAGCAGGTGCAGCTTCGCCTTCACGTTGTCGATCGCGTCGACCACGTAGTCGAAGCCGCCTTCCGCGGGCAAAAGCTGTTCGGCGAGCTCGGCGCGGTAGAACTCCTTCACCGCGGTGACCTTCACGTCCGGGTTGATCTGCCGGCAGCGCTGCGCCATCAGCTCGGCCTTCGGCTTACCGACGGTGGAGACCATCGCGTGGAGCTGGCGGTTGCAGTTGGTGACGCAGACGTCGTCGTGGTCCACCAGCACCAGCTCGCCCACGCCGCTGCGCACCAGGCCTTCGACCGCGTAGCTGCCGACCCCGCCGAGGCCGAAGACGATCACCTTCGCCCGCGCGAGTCGCTGCATGCCTTCGTCGCCCAGCAGCCGCCCGGCGCGATCGAACCGGCGGTGCAGCTTGAACGGTTTGGCAATGGGGGCGTCCATGTCGAAGAACTCCGAACGCATCTTCTACAGCGAATCCGTCCCGAACGGCCGCTGGAAGAGCGACCGGGCCGTCTCGGTCGTCCGCCGGGCGAGCGTCTCGAGATCGATGCCGAGCGCCGCCGCCATCCCTGCCGCCACGTGCGCGACGTACGCGGGTTCGGAGCGCGCACCGCGGAACGGATGAGGCGCCTGATCCGGCGCGTCGGTCTCCACCAGTAGCCGGTCGAGGGGAATCGCACGGAGCGCGGCGATCGGCTTGCGCGCCTCCTGGAACGTCACGGGCCCGGCGAAGGAGAAGTAGCAGCCGCGCTGCACGTAGAACTTCGCGAAGTCCACGCCGCCGCTGTAGCTGTGCATCAGCACGCCGCGCCGGGGCAGGGGAACGGTGGGGTCGCAAAAGAGCGCCACCAGCGCGGGGTGCGCGCGGAGGCAGTGCATCAGCACCGGGAGATCGTGCTTCACCGCGAGCTCGAGGTGGCGCCGGAGCACGCGCAGCTGCCGCTCGAGCGGGGCGCCGGGGATCGACGGCCCGTCCAGGCCGCACTCGCCCACGGCGCACGCCACGTTGCGCGCCAACAGCGCATCGAGCCGCTCGAGGTGCAGGTCGTCTTCGCGTTCGTCGATCTCGGGGAGCAGCTGAGGGTGGATGCCGAGGCCGATCTGCAGCCGCGGATCCTTCGCAGGCCACTCGAGCAAAGCGTTCCAGTCGCGCGGGCCCACGGCGGGGATGACGATTCCGCACACGCCTGCATCCCACGCGCGAGCCAATACCTCGTCGCGGTCCGGGTCGAACCGCGCGGCATCGAGGTGGCAGTGCGTGTCGACGAACAGGGCCCGGGACGTCATCCGGCCGCGGAGTGTTACCCGGCTTCCCGCAAGTGCGCGCGCCTTTCAGCACTCAACCAATCCGTGGTGCGCACACGCAACCTGTCCGCGGAGATCACCCCGTTCAGGAGGTTGCCCCGATAGACCAGCCGCGCGTCGCTCGAGAGCCGTCCAGACAGCCGCGGCACCGCGGAGAGAGGGGAGAGGGCGGAGAGGGCGGGCCACGCAGACCGGCCGGACTGCGCCGGGAGGTAGCGCGCGATCCCTGGTTGATCAACGCACAACGATGCGCCGGCCGAGCGCGCGCGCCATCTCACGCGAGCCGAGGATCCTCGCGGCGCTCTTCGCGTCGCCACCGGAGACCTCCATCGCCGCGGCGATGAGATCGCCCAGGGTCAGTGTCCGCGCCCGCACGCTCCGGCGAACCGCCGGCATCACGCGCCGCCCCTGCACCTGATTCGTCGACTTCGCCATGGGCTCGACCTCCGTGTGGCTCCCGGGAGGACGGCCAAGCATCCAGCGTGCCGGGGCTGATGCGCGCGGTGCGCCAGAGGAGAGCGGCGGGCGACCAACTTCGCTCGGACGGCCCGGGGCGGCGTTCGTTTTTTCAGGCTGGCTGGTGAGCACTGCAGGCAGGCGGATCCCCTCGCCTTTGTTGCGGGATCGTGTCTGTATTTTTTCGTGGTCCGGCCGTGGGCTAAAAGCGCTGGTCGTGGCGCGTGGGCCTCTGTCGCTGTCGCTTCTGCCGTGGGTTTTCGTCCTGTGCGCCGCGCCGCTCCCCACGTGGGCCTATGAAGGCGCCGTCCGGCACGACGAGCCCGCCGACGCGGGCATCCACGTCCCGGTGCTGACGCGCGCTCCCGAGCTCCTGCACTTCGTCGACGCCGTCTACCCCGAGGAGGCGAAGGCGCTGCAGCTCGACGCGTCGGTGAAGATGGCGATCACCATCGGCGCGGACGGCAGCGTCACCGACGTCCAGGTGCTCGAGCCCGCCGGGCACGGCTTCGACGAGGCGGCGGTCGCGGCGGTCAAGCAGTTCCAGTTCTCGCCGGCCGAGGTGGATGGCGTCCCTGCGCCGGTGCAGATTGAGTACGTCTACAACTTCCGGTTCACGCTGCCGCCGGACGCCGGCACTCCGGAGACCGACGGCGGCGTGGCCGTCGACGCGGGCGTCCCCACCTCCACGCTGACCGGCCAGCTCATCGCCCGCGGCAGCCGCCACCGCGTGCAGGCGGCCCTCGTGCGCTGCGGGGACGATCCGGACGCTGCCGAAGCGCTCAGCGACGAGGACGGCCGGTTCACGCTGGTCACGTCCGCCGGCGGCTGCGACGTCAAGGTGGCGGCCAATGGCTTTCAGCTCTTCCAGACGCACGAGGAGCTGCCGCCGAACGGGACGCTGGAGGTGCGCTACTTCCTCATGCCCGAGGTGGTCGGCTACCAGACGGTGGTGCGCGGCCAGCGCGAGAAGAAGGAGGTCGTCCGCCGCACGCTCGAGCGCCAGGAGCTGCAGAAGGTCCCCGGCACGTTCGGCGACCCGGTGCGGGTGATACAGAACTTCCCCGGCGTGGCGCGGATGCCGTTCGGCCTGGGGCAGCTCATCGTCCGCGGCGCCGCGCCGGACGACACCAAGACGATGTTCGACGGCGTGGAGATCCCGCTTCTGTTCCACCTGGGCGGCGGTCCCTCGGTGGTCAACGCCGAGTTCCTCGACCGGGTGGACTTTTATCCGGGCGGTTTCGGCTCCCGCTACGGACGGGCGATCGGCGGCATCGTGGATGTGGCCACGCGCAAGGGCGCCTCCGACACCTGGCACGGCTCGGTGAAGGTGGACCTGCTCGACACCAGCGTCTTCCTCGAGGCCCCGGTGGTGGACGGCGTGTCCGCTGCGGTGGCCGCGCGACGCTCGTACGTCGACGCGCTGCTGCCGTTCGTGCTCCCCGAGGATCCGGAGGGCGGCACGCTTCTGGTGCTGCCCCGCTACTGGGACTACCAGGTGCGCGTCGACTTCGGCGCGAAGCGTGGCGAGGATCTCGTCCCCGGGCGGCCGCAGAACCGCTTCTACGTGATGGCCTTCGGGTCCGACGACACGCTCCAGGTGGTCGCCACCGGCGGCGGACGCAACCGCGACGTGTCGCTCGACGTGGAGACGCTGTTCCACCGGATGAAGGGGGATTGGACCTGGCGCTTCGGAAAGATGACCTCGGTGTTCGCGCCGTATGCCGGGTACGACAAGGCGGGGCTGGCGTTCGGAGAGGCCGATCTCGATCTGGACCGCTACAACCTCGGCGCGCGCGAGGACTTCGAGCTCGACCTCGACGAGCACTTGGTGATGCGCGCCGGGTTCGACCTCCAATTCCAGCACCTCGTGGCCCACGGCGAGGTGCCGGTGGTCTCCGGCTTTCAGGTCCGGGGCTGGCCGGGCGCGGAGCCGAAGACCGAGATGGAGGACTTCGAACGGACCTTCAACGCGTTCGACGGCGCGGGCTACCTCGAGGCGGATCTGAAGTTCGGGCCGTTCTCCATCACGCCGGGGATCCGCGCCAGCCAGTCGCGGATCCACGGCCAGTACCGCCACATGGAGGAGCCGCGGCTCTTCGTGCGCTTCCAGCCGACCGACCGCTTCGCGCTCAAGGCGTCCGCAGGGCTCTACACCCAGCCGCCGGATGCGGCCACGCTCGAGCCGGCCCCGCTGGGCTCACCCTTTCTGGTGCACGAGAAGGCGTTCCAGACCTCGCTCGGCTTCGAGCAGCGCTTCACCGACGCGATCCACCTCGACGTCACCGGGTACTACAACCGCCGGTACGACCTCATCGTCTCGCCTGGTCCCATCGAGGTCCACCCCGACGGCAGCCGCGAGGAGTTCCAGTACGCCAACGAAGGGCTGGGGCGCGCCTACGGGCTCGAGGTGCTGCTGCGTCACGACATCACCGAGCGCTTCTTCGGGTGGATCGCCTACACGCTCAACCGCAGCGAGGCTCGGCGTGCCGGCAGTCCGCGCGACTACGTGCTCACCAGCTTCGACCAGACGCACATCCTCACCGCGGTGGGGAGCTACCGGCTGCCGTGGGGCTTCGAAGTGGGCGCGCGCTTCCGCTACGTCACCGGTTCGCCGACCACGCCGCTCGTGCACGAGTACGACCAGTACAGCGCGGAGACCAACCGTTTCCGCGTGGCGCGGGGCGAACCGAACTCCGTCCGCCAGCCGCCGTTCCACCAGCTCGATCTGAGGATCGACAAGAACTGGCTGTTCGAGAGCTGGACGCTGGACACCTATGTCGACGTGCAGAACGTCTACAACGCGCAGAACGTCGAGGCGACGTACACGGACTACCGCGGCCGGGTCGAATACGAGGTCCCGGGGATTCCCATCCTCCCGGTGATCGGCGTGAAGGGGACGTTCTGATGACGCGCCTTCGACTCATCGTCGTCGCGGTCGGTGCGCTCACGCTGGTGGCCTGCGTGGGGCCGGAGGACCGGCCGTCGAAGGTCCACGACCTCCGCGTGCTCGGCGTCCGGACCGATCCGCCCGAGCTGATGGCCCCCGCCTGCATCTTCGACGTCTCCGCGGCCCAGGGGCCCCTCGTTCAGCAGGCGTTCACGATCTGGTCCACGCCGATCCGGTACACCGCCCTCATCGCCGATCCCGCCGGAAACGGCCGGGAGATCTCCTGGGAGCTGTGGACCTGCGCGGATCCGGGCGATCGCACCTGTTCGAACGAGGGCGATCCGCGCTTCCGGCTGGGCGGTGGCGTCACCGTCGGCGGCGAGCTCGTGGTGGAGCAGCTGCCGCTCGGATTGACCGGCGTGGACATCGACCGGCTCGCCAACGGCGATCCCTCCGGTGCGCTGCTCTTCGAAGTGCTGCAGCGCGATCCGTACAAGGGCTTCGATTCCATCCGCGTCCCGCTCAACCTCCACGTGAAGGCCGGGGACGAGGAGATCTGGGCGCAGAAGCTCGTCCCGTACTCCTGCAACTACTTCCCGAAGGCCGAGGGAGCGCCCGGCCCGACGATGCGTCCGAACGTCCAGCCCGAGCTGCCGGGCGTCACCATCGACGGGAAGCCGTGGCGAGAGGACGAAGTCGTCGCGCTCACCGGGCCGGGGCCGTTCGTCGCCGAGCCCCTCCCGTACGAGGACCTCGAGGAGAACTTCGTGCGGCCCAGCTTCCAGCTCGAACCCGTGGAGACGAAAGAGAGCTGGAAGGTTGCCTGGTACGCCGATCTCGGCTTCTTCTCGCCGGAGGAGTCGGGCGGAGCGAACCTCGGCGGCGTGGAGGAACGGGTGCGATCGGAGTGGTCGCCGGGGAGCACCGCCACCGAGAAGGACGTGACGTTCTGGTTCGTGGTGCGGGATGGGCGTGGCGGACAATCGTGGCTGACGCGCCACGCACACTGGAGGCCCTGATGGCGCAGACCCTCTGCCCGGCCTGCGGACACAGTCCCATCCCCGAAGGAGCCGAGGAGTGCCCGGTCTGCCAGGAGCCCTTCGCCTTTCTGCCCACGCACAAGAAGGCGAAGAACCGCTTCATCGATCGCCACGCCAGCGAGGAGAGCGAGGCCACGATCTTCGGCGGCGCGGTGACCGGCGAGGTGTCCGCGCACCCGTACCCGGCGGCGGTGGTCCTGTTCGCCGGCGCGGCGATCTGGTTCCTCCGTGCATCGGGCATCGTCGGCAGCTTCCAGTCGCCCGGCTGGCTCTATGGCGTGGTCGCCGCGGATCTGCTCGTCGCGCTCGTGCTCATCCTCAACCTCGGCCCGGCGCGGGCGATCGCCCAGTTGGCGATGATCGGCCAGCTCGGGTTGACGCTGTGGCTGGCGCGCGGCGCGCTTTGGGCGCCCATGCACCTCGCGTTCGCGGGGCACGCGGCGTTCGCGTTGTTGATGGTCGTCGGCGAACCGGGACGGGCACGGCGGACGATGGGCCTGGTGCTCGGGCTGGTGTGCGCCGGCGCGGCTTCGGCGTGGATGGCGCTGGGTGCACCACCGCAGGCGGCAGCGATGGGCCCGCGCGAAAAGCTCGCCGCCCCCGGCGCCGGTTTCACGCTGCTTCTGCCGCCGGAGTGGACCAGCGCAAAGCCGGCCCAGCTCACCGCGCACCTCAAGCTGCCCCCGCCCACGCTCTCGGCCACCACCGCCGGGTTCGCCAGCAACGCAGCGCGCGCGGTCGGCCTCGTGGTGGTGCGCAACGATCCGAAGGCCCAGCTGATCGGCACCTGCCAGACACTTCATCAGGATCTCGGCGGCACCAACACGCCGAGGCCGATCAGCCACCGGGCGCCGGACGCGTTCGGCGGCGCCGCCGCGGTCTACGAGCTGCGCACCTTCTCCGGCGCCACCGGGCTTCTGGCGTGCAGCAAGCTGGAGGACGGACGCTTCGTCGCGCTCGCGGTGCTCTCGGTCAACCCCGATGCAGAGGCGGGAGCGCGGGCGTTCGACGACGTGGGCGCGGGGCTGTCGTTGCAGTAAGAGGCGCCCATGCGCCTCAAGATCCTGTTCCACGACAACTGCTTCGACGGTGCCGCCAGCGCGGCGGTCTTCACCCGCTTTTACCTGGAGCGCATCAACAAGGACGCCACCGTCGAGTACCAGGGCCTGGCCCACAAGGCCGGTGGCGCTGCGATCGACGAGGGCGTCTTCACCGGCGACGAGAACGCGATCGTCGACTTCCGCTACTCGCAGAGCCCGAAGCTGACCTGGTGGTTCGACCACCACGTGAGTGCCTTCCAGCAGCCGGGCGACGAAGCGCACTTCAGGGCCGATCGGAGCGGCCGCAAGTTCCACGACCCCACGCGCAAGAGCAACACCTGCTTCCTCGCCGACACGGTGCGGGAGAAGTTCGGCTTCGATCCGTCGCCGATGGCCGAGCTCCTCGAGTGGGCGGAGCTGATCGACGGCGCGCAGTTCGAGTCGCCGCGTCAGGCGGTGGAGCTCAAGGAGCCCGCGCTGCAGGTCATGACGGTGCTGGAGGCCACGCGAGATCCGGAGGTGGTCAAGCGGATCATCCGCGAGATGCAGACGCGGCCCCTGGAGGAGATCGCCCGGCAGCCGTACGTGGCCGACTTGTTCCGGCAGATCTACGCGAAGCACCAGCAGAACATCGAGGTCGTCCGCGCGAAGGCGAAGCTGGAGCAGGGGGTCGTGTTCTTCGACGTCGCCGACGAAGGGCTCGACTCCATCAACAAGTTCATCTCCTACTACCTGTACCCGGACGCGGCGTACACGGTGTGGGTGGGCAAAAGCGCCGCGCGGTCCAAGGTGTCGATCGGCTCCAACCCGTGGCACCCCGAGCTCCGCCGGCACGATCTCTCGAAGCTGGCGGAACGGTACGGCGGCGGCGGGCATCCAGTGGTGGCGGCGATCAGCTTCTCTGCGGCCGATTTGCCGAAGGCGCGCGCAGCGGCGGCGGACATCCTCGCCCAGCTGCGCGGCTGAGCGGATCAGAAGAAGACGACGCCCGCGCCGCGCAGCATCCGGATGAGCCGCACCATCGGCAGCCCCATCACGCCGGTGCGGTCGCCCTCGATGTTCCGGAACAGCGCCTGACCGCGCCCTTCGACGCGGTAGCCGCCCGCGCAGCCCTGCCACTCGCCGGTGTCGAGGTAGCGCTCCAGTTCGTCCTCGGTGAGCGCGTAGAGCTCGAGCGTCGCCACGTCGACCTCCACGTCGGCGCCGTGCGGCACGGTGGGGCCGATGAGGCACAGGCCGGTGACGATCTCATGCCGGCGTCCGCTCAGCCGCCGAAGCTGGGCGCGCGCCTGGTCGCGATTCTGCGGTTTGCCGAGCGCCTCTCCGTCCAGGCACACCAGCTGATCGCTGCCGATCACCAACGCCCCCGGTGCCCGCCGGGCCACCGCCTCCGCCTTGCGCCGCGCCAGGAGCTGCACTGCTTCGCGCACCCCGGTGCCGGGCGGGACGTGTTCGTCCACTCCGGGAGCTTCCGCGCGCCAGGGGATCCCCAGCGACTGCATCAACGCGCGGCGCGCCGGCGAGGTGGACGCGAGCACCAACTCCGGCTGGTTCGGGGTCGTCGTGGTCATGGCGCGATCCTGTTTTCAAACACGTGAGAGACGCGGAAACAGGCGGTTTTCCGCCTCCGGAGCCGCCTCCGTCCACAGTCGTATCAACGCGATTTGCGCGTTGTCGGGGCAGGTGACGATGCTCACCTTGTCACGGCTCGTCAGGTCACGCACAGCGCAACGGAGGCGCCCATGAGCGGCTCCGGCTCCAATGCAGCGCCCACGACGTCCCACGGCGAGGTGATCCAGCGGTTGGCGGGTGATGGCCGGACGGTCAGTACGTCGGCGTCAGGGTCCGCACGCTGCTCCGGCAGGCGGAGGCGCACGGCGTCTGGCACTGGGTGGTGAACCCCTATGACGGCTGCGAGTTCGCCTGCACGCACTGCCCCGCTCGGATGGATTTCAAGGAGACGGTGGACTGGCGCGCGTTCGAGACGCAAATCCGGGTCCGCACCAATGCAGCCGAGGCCCTTCTGCGCGACCTCCACGCGTCCGACTTCGAGCGCCGTCAGGTGGTGCTGGGCGGTAGTGGCGATCCCTGGCAGCAGGCGGAGGAACACTTCCGGGTGACTCGCGCGCTCCTCGAGGCGATGGCTCGGGTCGAAGGCGTGGACCTGCGGATCAACACGCGCTCGTCGTTGATCGCCCGCGACACGGACGTGCTCCGGCGGATCGGCCTTCTCCATCCCGTCGATGGACGAGCGGATCAACCGCCTGATGGAGCCGCGTGCGCCGTCTGCCTTCCGCCGGCTCGCCGCGATGGAGGCACTCGCGAAAGCGGGCATCTCGGTCGGTCTGATGGTGGCCCCGGTGATGATGGGGCTGGACGAAGAGGAGATGGGCCTCGAGACGATGATCGCCCGCGCCGCCAACGCGGGCGCCCGCTTCGCCGGGATGAAGCTCTTCGAGCTGTTGCCGGGCCAGCGCGAGCAGTGGCTTGCGCACGTGACGGCGGCATACCCGGAATCGGCGAGCCGCTTCCGGCGGGTGTCTGGCCGCCGGGCGCCCAACGAGGACGAGCGCGCCACCCTGTTCGCTCACTTCGAGCTGCTCTGCCAGAAGCACGGCCTGTTGCCGATCCACGACGCGGTCTCCATCCGCGCCGAACCGCGGCGCGACACTGCCGAACAGCTCAAGCTCTTCGACTCCGCCAAACTCGGCTGATGCGCGCCCAGCGTCCGGGCAGCCACCCGGGTCATTCGGGGCAGTGGCAGGACGCGGCTTTGAAGTAGCATCGCCCGCCATGTCGAGGTGGTGGACGATCGTGGGTGTCGTGGCGCTCCTGTCGGCGTGCAGGCGGGAACAGCCGCCGGCGAATGCTCCGGCGGCGCTCACGCCGGTCCCGCATGAGGCGCCCGCCCCCTCGGCGCCGGGCAGGACGTCCGGACCCGTCGCGCTCCCGTCGGCGCCTCCGCCCAGGCAGCAGGCCCAGCCGGTCGCGCTGGAGGTGAAACCGGCCAACGTCAAGACGACGCCGCACAATGAGCCGCTGCCCCCGTGCAAGAGCAAGGGCGATCCGCTGGAGGCGGCGCGCCGCTACTACGACGCCGAACAGTTCGAGGAGGCGCTCTCCTGCGCCGCGCAGGCCACCGCCTTCTATCCGGACCTGCCCCAGTCCCACTCCGAGCGCG
Source organism: Myxococcaceae bacterium (assembly GCA_019686135.1). Lineage (GTDB taxonomy): Bacteria > Myxococcota > Myxococcia > Myxococcales > Myxococcaceae > JADGHL01. The sequence continues at coordinate 27,807 of JADGHL010000019.1, forward strand.
GCGCCGCGCTCTCCGCGCTCGGGAGGTTCGAAGAGGCGGAGCTGGCGTACGCGCGCGCGCTCGCGCTCGATCCCGACTACCCGGACGCGCTCCTCGGCGCAGCGCACCTGTTCGCGGTGAGCCTGCCCTCGTCGCGGGAGAACGACGAGCTGGCTTCCGTGTACGCGGAGAAGGGCTTGGCCCACGCGCGCGCCGAGCACGACCCGAAGCTGGCGATGCAGTTCGCGCTCGTGTCGGCGATGGCCTTCAACGACCTCGGCCGTTCCAACGACGCGCTGGCACGCGCCGACGAAGTGCTCGAGCACGATCGCCGCAACCGCGAGGCGCAGTACGAGCGCGCGGTCGCGCTGTTCGAGCTGTGCCGCTTCGCCGAGGCCCGGGCGGCCTTCACCCCGCTGCTCAACGACCCGGAGCGCGGGGCGCATGCGCACCATCACCTCGGGTTGATCCTCGAGCGCGAAGGGAAGTTCGAGGAGGCGGAGCGGCACTTCGCCATCGCCCGGAAGGAGGCGCCGGAGGACTTCCCCCCACCGGTGCTCTTGTCGCCCGCGGAGTTCAAGGCGGAGGTGGACAAGGCGGTGACGGCGCTCCCCGAGGACATGAAGCGCGATCTGGTGGGTGTGCCGGTGACGGCGGAGGACCTCCCGGACGAAGCGGATCTGCTCGGCGGCGATCCGCCCCTGTCGCCCACCATCCTCGGCCTGTTCCGCGGGCCGCCTCTGGGCGAACGGTGCGATCCTGAACCCGGTCAGCCCTGCCGGAGCGTGGCGCTGTACCGGCTCAACCTCGCCCGCGCGGTGGAGACACGGGACGAGCTGATCGAACAGATCCGGGTCACCCTGCTGCACGAAGTAGGGCACCTCCGCGGCGAGGACGACTTCGAGCTCGCCGCCCGCGGGCTCGAATAGTGGCGCGGTCCCAGAAGCTCCGCCGCGACGGACTCTGCGTCGCCCGTGTCAACGCCCGCGGCGCTTCGCGGCTGCGCCGGCTCAACCCGTGGTGCTACCGAACGGATCTCGAGGTTGCGCCGGACACCCGCGAGCGAGGGGCGATCGTCGTGGTGGAGGATGCGCAGGGCAATCCCATCGGCCAGGCGTTCTACGCCCAGACCTCGCCGCTGGCTTTGCGCCTCATCACGCGCCGGCTCCCCGGCGAGGAGCCGATCGACGAGGACTTCTGGCGCGCCCGGCTGCGCGCGGCGATCGCCCGGCGGGCTGTATTGGGCAATCGGGACGCCGTCCGGCTCGTCCACGGCGAGTGCGATCTCATTCCCGGGCTGTTCGTCGATCGCTACGGCCACGGGCTGACAATCCAGACGCTCGCAGAGGGCGCGGACGCGCGGAAGGAGCTGTTCGCCAGGATCCTCGTGGAGCTCACCGGGGCGACGCACGTGGTCTGCCGCGACGATGCCTCGGGCCGGGACTGGGAAGGGCTGCCGCGGGAGACGAAGGTGCTCTTCGGCGAAGGGCCGCCGCGCTTCGTCTTCCACGAGGGGAGGAACCGCTTCGAGGTCGACCTGCTCGGGGACTTGAAGACCGGCTCGTTCCTCGATCAAGTCGACAACCACCTGCGCGCGGGCGAGCTCGGGCGCGGCGAGGCGCTGGACTGCTTCAGCTACCACGGCGGGTTCGCGCTCGCTCTGGCGGCGAACTGCACCTCGGTGCTTGCCGTCGAACAGGACGAACGCGCCGCGGCCCGCGCAGCGCACAACGCGAAGGTGAACGGCCACGACAACGTCAGCGTCCGTCACGGGAACGCCTTCGACGTCCTCCACGAGTTCGACCGCGCCGGCCGAAGGTTCGACACCATCGTGGTCGACCCGCCGGGGCTGGCCAAGCGGCGGGAGGGACTCTCCAGCGCGCTGCGCGCCTACCATGAGCTCAACCTGAGGGCGCTGCGCTGCCTGCGTCCGGAGGGCCTGTTGGTGACCTGTTCGTGTTCCGGAAAGCTGGACCGCAGCGGCTTCGAGGCGATGGTGTTGAACGCCGCCGCGGACGCGAAGCGGAGCGTGCAGATCCTCGAACGCCGCGGCGCCGGGCTCGATCACCCGGTGCTGGCGACGCTGCCGGAGAGCGAATACCTCAAGGCCTGGTTTTTGCGCGTGCTGTGAGCCGCCCGCCGCTCAGGAGAGGCCCAGCTCCTTCTTCAGCCGGCCGACGATCTTGAAGTACTCGGTTCGGGTGAAGGGGACGTTGAGGATGTAGAAGTCCTTGCGCTGCAGCCCCACGCACCCGAAGCAGTAATTGCAGTCGGAGAGATTGCGGCACATCACCAGGTAGGCGCTCTGCGTGCAGTGCTCGGACTGGACGCAGTACGCGCAGCCCTGGCAGTTCTTCGAATCCACGCAGTGGGAGCAGTTGGTGCACAGCTCGCAGCGCACGCAGTAGTTGCACGCGTAGCAGCTGTCGCAGTCGCGGCAGAACATGCAGCTCGAGCAGCGCGTGCAGCCCACGCAGTTGTAGGAGCCCGGGTTCCCCGGTTCCGTGGAGTAGCCCTTGGTGAGCCTGGCCAGCGCGTCGAGGAAGTCGCGCTTATTGAGGCCGGCGATCTCCTGCTGCCGCCCCTCGAGGCGTTCTTCCCTTGCTGGCGCGCGTTCGACGGCGGAGGTCTTCATGCGGACGGGAGCCTAACGGAGAAGGGCGAGCGCGTTGAGATCCATCTGGTTCGCCACGCTGCGGACCTCGGCGGTGCCCTCGACGTTGCGGGAGGTGACCGCCACCACGAAGCGCCCCGCCACGAGGAGGTTGGCCTCCGCGCGCTGGTTCACCCGGTCGTAGCGGACGAACCCGATGGCGTCGTGGTGGATGATCGGCCGGGTGGGATCCGTCTCGTCGCGGTTCGCCGCGTCGCGTGCGGCGGCGCGGATCGCCCGGCCCAGCTCCTCGGCCAGGGTGGTGTCGACGATCCGCACGGAGATCTCCTTGCCGTCCGCGCCGGTGTAGACCTGTTCCGCCTCGCTGATCGACACCTCGCGGTAGCGGCCGCTCGAGCCCTCGATGCCGGCCGGCTCGTAGCCCGGGAGCGACTTCGGCAGGTGCCGCGCCAGATCCTCGAAGCGGACGCACGGGAACTTCGCCACGGGCGCGGTGAGCGCGTCGCCCTGCGGATCGGCGGCGGGCGGTGGCGCCTCCTCCTTCGCGCACCCGGCGCCGGTTACCACCAGCACCAACGCAAGCACCGCACGACGGACGACACGCACGACGCCATGAGAAGCGATGGCCGGCGGGAGAGCAATGGGCCACTCGGCGCACAGAGGCGCACAGCGCCGGGCGGGTTCACGCGCGCTGCCTGAGCGCGAGCTCCGCCGGGTCGGGGTGGAGGTAGGTCTGCTGGGCGATCCAGTCCACCGGGTGACGGCGGATGTGGTGCCGCAGGAGCGTCAGCGGGACCAGCAGCGGGACCTGTTCGTTCCGGTAGGCGTCGATCGCCTCCATCAGCTCGGTGCGATCGCCGGCGTCCAGCACGTGCTTGAGGTGGCCCTGCAGGTGCTGGAGCACGTCGACGTGTTGCCGCCGCGTGGGCATCCGCCCGAGCGCCGTCATGAACATCGCAGCGTAGGTGTCGAGCACCGCCCGCGACGGCGCGCGGTGCAGCTTCGCCACCAGCCGCCCGAGCTCGCGCGCTTTGGCGGGGTGGTGCGCGAACAGCGTCATCTTGTGCGCGGTGTGGAAGGCGACCAGGTCCTTCGCCGTAGGGGTGGACGCGCACAGCCGGCGGAGCCGGTGGAAGGCGAAGATGCGTTCGATGAAGTGCTCGCGCGCCGCCCGGTCCTGAAGGTGGCTTTCGTCGACGATCGGAAGGAGCGGATAGCGCGCGGCGAGCGCCTCCGCGAAGAGCCCGCGGCCCATGGGCCTGGGCGAACCGCCGGCGGACTTGAACACCGGGACGCCTACCGGCCCGCAGGAGGGCGAGTTGCGCTTGAGGATGTAGCCGTCGAGGTCCTCCAGCCCGCGCACCCGCCGGGACGAAAAGCGCCGCATCCGGTCCGACAGGTCCTCGCCCGTGGCGGTCACCACCATCCGGGGCGACGACGGCGTCCCCGCAAGGTGCAGCGTGGGCCGCGGCACGCCCAGCCCCAGCTCCACCTCCGGGCAGACCTCCACGAAGTCGACCCACCCGCCGAGCGTGTCGGCGATGAAGTCGTTCCGTCTGTGTCCACCGTCGTAGCGAACCGCCCGCCCGAGCAGGCACGCGCTCACGCCCAGCCGCAACCGTGTCTGCGCCACGCTAGAACACCGCCTCCAGCCGCCCGCGCAATTCTTCCCGCTCCGGCCAGTGGAGCGAGGAGCGTGGGATGGTGGCGCGCAGTGTCTCGCCGTCGAGCCGGATGTCCAGAAGGTCTCCGGTGGCCAGCTCGATGCGGCGGACGCCGCCGAGCGCCTGACGCCCCAGCGGCTCGCCGCACAGATCCACCAGCACCGTGCCCAAAGCTTCCAGGAGACGGTCCAGCGCGCGCAGCTGCATCCGCGCGGCGGAAGGCGAAAGGGGCTCGAGCGCGATCGTCACCTCGGAGCCGAGCGCCAAGGAGATCTCCGCGGAGAGCTCGGCCGCGCGCTGTTCCAACGCCTCGCGCGACGGGGGCACCGGGACCTGGAGCTCTGCGAGCAAGAGCTCCGGATCGTGGAGGGTGACCGCGTCGATGGAGCGCACGCGGACCCAGGTGAGCGACGGCGCGGTGCTGCCCGAAGGCAGCGCGCGGATGACCAGCGCGCTCTCGCTGATGTCATCCGTCCGGTCCACGAGGAGCCCTTCGATGGCCCGGCCGCTCGTCAGGTGCAAGGTCAGCCGCGGCGGCGAGACGGCCGCGCCCGCGCCTACGTGCCGGGCGATCTCCGCGGCCAGATCCAGAAGCCGCTCCACCCCGCCACCGACGCGCTCGAGCACCTCCTTCTGGATGGCCAGGTCCATGCCGTCGCTCCGCTTCGGCGAAGGTACGCACGGGTGGAAGTCAAGTCTTGCGGCGCCGGTCGCACTCGTCGCAAAAGGCCGCGTGGATCTTTCCCGACTCAACCCGCCGCAGCGAAAGGCCGTGGAGACCACCGAGGGCCCGCTGCTCGTGCTGGCGGGCGCGGGCAGCGGGAAGACGCGCGTCATCACCCACCGGATCGCCCACCTCCTGGAGCTGGGCGTGCCGGCGAAGGCGATCCTCGCGGTCACCTTCACCAACAAGGCCGCCGCGGAGATGAAGGAGCGCGTCGTCCACCTCGCTGGCAAGAAGGCCTCCGGCGTCCTGGTCTGCACCTTCCACGCCTTCGGGGCCGAGGTGCTCAAGGAGGACATCCACCGGCTCGGCTACCCGAAGAAGTTCGCCATCGCCGACACGGGCGATCAGCTCGCGCTGGTGCGCCGCGGGATGCGCGAGCGCCGGATCGACGATCGCGCCTTCGACGCGCGCAAGGTCCTCACGGCGATCTCCAGGGCGAAGAACGCCAACGAGATCCCTCAGCCGAAGCCGGAGGGGCAGGGCGACGACTATGACCTCATCACCGCCGAAATCTTCCCGCTCTACCAGCTCGGGCTGCGGGCGATGGGCGCGGTGGACTTCGACGATCTGATCGTCCTGCCCGCGAAGCTGTTCCGCGAGCACCCGGAGACGCGCCAGAAGTACACCCGGCGCTTCCGCTACCTGCTCGTGGACGAGTTCCAGGACACCAACGTCTCCCAGCTCGAGCTGCTTCGGCTGCTGGCCGGCGAGAAGATGAACGTCTGCGCGGTGGGGGACGACGACCAGTGCATCTACAGCTGGCGCGGCGCGGAGGTGCGGAACATCCTGCACTTCGACACCTTCTTCCCCGGCGGATCGGAGGTCCGGCTCGAACAGAACTACCGTTCGCGCCAGGTGATCCTCGACGCGGCGAACGCCGTCATCGCCCAGAACCCGGAGCGCAAGCCGAAGCGGATGTGGACCGACCTCGCTGGGGGCGACCGGATCGTCCACGTGGTCGCGCCCAACGAGGAGGAGGAGGCGCGCTTCGTCGCCCACGAGATTGGCCGGCTGATCCACGTGGAGGGCATCCCGCCCGACGAGATCGCCGTGCTGTACCGCACCAACGGCCAGGCGCATCCGGTGGAGGAGGCGCTCCGGGAGAAGCAGATCGCCTTCGAGGTCGTCGGCGGGTCGGAGTTCTTCGACCGGCGCGAGGTGAAGGACGTCATCGCCTACTTCAAGGTGATCGCCAATCCGCGTGACGAGGTCTCGCTGCTGCGGATCGTCAACGCCCCCGCCCGCGGGATCGGCGACGTCACCATGGAGCGGCTCACCGCCCACGCCCGGGCGCTGGACATCCCGCTGTGGGAGGCGATGTGCCGTGCCGCCGAGTTCGACGATCTCCCGCGCGGCGCGGCGGACGCGGTGGCGGCGTTCATCGAGCTGATCGATCGGTACCGCCGGCTGTTCGCCAAGGGGAACCTCGCGGAGATCACCCGCCGCATGCTGGACGAGATCGGCTTTCGGGAGGCCACCCGCGCGCTGGCGCCCTCCGCGACCGCGGCCGACCGGAAGCTCAAGAGCGTCGACCAGGTCCTCGCCTCGCTCGACCGGTACGAAAAGCGGGAGGGGCCGAAGGCGGGGCTTCTGACCTACCTGAATCGGTTGTCCCTCGATTCACGCGAGGAGGAGGAGGCGCCGTCCGGTGGCCGCCGGGTCACCCTGATGACGCTGCACGGCGCCAAGGGGCTGGAGTGGCGGGTGGTCTTTCTGATCGGGATGGAGGAGGACCTTCTGCCGCACTCGGGCATGCAGGGCGAGCCTCAGAACCTGCCGGAGGAGCGCCGGCTCTGCTACGTGGGGATCACCCGCGCGCGGGAGAAGCTCTACCTCACCCGCGCAGCCACCCGGATCAAGCGCGGCAAGGAGGTCCCACGGACGCCGAGCCGTTTTCTGGCCGATCTGCCCCCGGAGCTGATCGAGCTGCGCGACCTCTCCGCGCCCCCGCCCCAGCCGACGAACATCTACGCCGCCCTGAGGGAGAAGTTCAGGGCCCGGGCCGAAGCCGCCCCGCCTGCTGCCCAGTCGCCAACGTCCGGACCCGCGAAGGCCGACTCACCGCACGGCGCTTGACATACATCCCCCGGACCCCTAGAAAGCCGCGCTCCCGGATGGCCCCCGGACTTTTTCGGGTGGGCTGGCGGGTTGGTTCTGCGGTCCAAAGCCCGCACAGTTTCGGAGTCTTTCGATGCCTCACAAGACGTACAGCGCGCGCCCGGCGGACATCAAGCGCGAGTGGCACATCATCGACGTGTCCGACAAGGTGCTCGGCCGCGCCGCCAGCCAGATCGCCACCCTGCTCAAGGGCAAGCACAAGCCCATCTACACCCCGTCCATGGACACCGGCGATCACGTGATCGTGATCAACGCCGCGAAGGTGAAGGTCACGGGCAAGAAGGAGTCGGACAAGCTCTACTACCGGCACCCGAACGCGGGTTTCCCCGGCGGCCTCAAGGTCACCAACCTGGCGAAGCTCCGCGAGCGGCACCCCGAGGACATCGTGATCAACGCCGTGCGCCGGATGCTCCCGCGCAACGCGCTCGGCCGCCAGATGATGACCAAGCTCCGGGTCTATGCCGGCCCTGAGCACCCGCACATGGCCCAGAAGCCGAAGGCCCGCGAAGTCGAGGCGTAACGAACATGTCAAACACCGCGAACACCTTCTACGCAACCGGCCGCCGCAAGGAGGCCACCGCCCGGGTGTGGCTCAGCGCCGGCGAGGGAAAGATCGTCATCAACGGCCGCACCCTGGATGAGTACTTCGGGCGCGAGACCTCGAAGATGATCATCAACCAGCCGCTTTTGCTCCTCGAGCAGCAGGGGAAGGTCGACATCAAGGTCAACGTCACCGGCGGCGGCCTCTCCGGCCAGGCCGGAGCAATCCGCCACGGCATCTCCCGCGCGCTGGTCGCCTACAACCCCGAGTTCCGGCCGACGCTGAAGAAGGCCGGCTTCCTCACCCGCGACCCCCGCGCCGTCGAGCGCAAGAAGTACGGTCAGCCGGGCGCGCGTCGCCGGTTCCAGTTCTCCAAGCGCTAGTCCTTCGCGTTCTCTGGATGCACTCCGGACGGGAGGAGCCTTCGCGGCCCCTCCCGTTCGTCTTTTGGCGCCCACATCACCGCTGCACAGGTCCGCACGTTCGCTGTCGCCCCCACACCGGCACACGCGAACGAGGGATTCGTTGCGCGCTTCGCTGCGCGTCCGCGCATCGCTTTGCTAGCATCCGGGAGCTCATGGAACTCAACGAGATCCTCCAGATCGCACTCCGCGGCGGTGCATCAGACATCCACCTCAAGGCCGGCCTCCCGCCGATGTTCCGCGTGGATGGGGCGCTGGTCCCGTTGAAGGACGGCCGCCGCCTCCCACCGGAGGAGGTGGCGCGGATGGCCTTCGGAATCATGAACGAGTTCCAGAAGGAGAAGTTCAAGGCCTCCAACGAGGTGGACCTCGCCTACGGTGTGCCCGGCCTGGGACGCTTCCGCGTCAACGTCTTTCAGCAGCGCGGGACCATCGGCGCCGTGCTCCGCGTCATCCCGTTCAAGGTGATGACCATCGCCGAGCTCATGCTGCCCAAGGTGCTCGAGGAGATCGCCAGCTCGGAGCGCGGCCTCATCCTCGTCACCGGCACCACCGGGTCCGGCAAGTCGACCACGCTGGCGGCGATGATCGACCACATCAACTCCACCGAGACCAACCACATCATGACGGTGGAGGACCCGATCGAGTTCCTCATCCGCGACAAGCGGTCGATCATCAATCAGCGCGAGGTCGGGGTGGACACCCTGAGCTTCAGCCAGGCGCTCAAGAGCGCGCTGCGCCAGGACCCGGACGTGATCCTCGTCGGCGAGATGCGCGACCTCGAGACGATCGAGACGGCGCTGACGGCGGCGGAGACCGGTCACCTCGTGCTCTCCACGCTGCACACGCTGGACGCCACCGAGACCATCAACCGCATCATCTCGGTGTTCCCGCCGTATCAGCAGAAGCAGGTCCGCCTGCAGCTCGCGTCGGTCCTCAAGGCGGTCATCTCGCAGCGGCTCGTGCCGCGCGCGGACGGCAAGGGCCGCGTGGCCGCCGTCGAGGTGCTGCGGACCACCGCCCGCGTCCGCGAGCTGATCGAAGACAAGGATCGCACCAAGGAGATCCACGACGCGATCGCCCAGGGACACCAGACCTACGGGATGCAGACCTTCGACCAGTCCCTGATGTGGCTCGTGAAGCAGGGGCTGGTGACCTTCGAGGAGGCGCGGCGTCAGGCCACCAACCCGGACGACTTCGCGCTCGCGTTCTCCGGCGTCAGCGGCACCTCGGACTCCAAGTGGGACGACTTCAACAAGCGCCCCGGAGAGGAGACGGCGATCCCCGGGACCGCGGCCTTCGCCCAGAAGGGCGCGCCGACCGCCGCGGTGGCCCCGCCGATCGCCGGACGGCCCACGGGCCCGCGTCCCGCCATGCCGGTGCCCGCGCCGAAGCCGGCCGCGCCGAAGCAGGACGACGACTTCCAGATCGAACGGTTCTGAGACGTTCGGCGGCGGCGGGCGTCAGGGCGCCTCGTCCTCCTCGTCGCTCTCCTCGTCGTCCGCCTCGTCCTCGTCTTCGATCCCCGCGGCCGCTGCGGCGCGTGCGATCGCCGTCAGCCGCTCGGCCCGCATGGGGCCGATCAGCTTCTGCTCCTGCATCGTCTCGATGAACTTCGCCAGCGCGAGCGCCGCGCGTTCGAAGTCCTCGCCGTCGTACTGCTCCGAGAGCGCGTCGAGCGCGTCCTCCATGTTTTCGGCGGTGATGGGCGAGGCGCCGTCGCTCCAGGCGGCCTTGAGCAGCTGACGCGCGGCGTTCTCGTACAGCATCGCGTCTCCCTGCGGCGCCGTCTTCACGAAGGAGCGGATCAGCGCCAGCACCTCGTCCTCCTGGAGCGCCGCCAGCTTCGGCAGATCGCCCAGCGTCTCCTCGAACCAGCGCGTGTCGAAATGGCCGGGATCCTGATCCGTCCCGAAGGCCTCGTCGGCGACCGCCTGCGCCAGCATCGCGTCGATTTCCTCGGGGGATGCGCCCAGCTCCGCCAGCTTTGCGCGGGCACGCTCCAGCGTGGGCCGGGTGCCCGCCTCCTCCTGGAGCGCATGGAGCGCCGCGAAGGTGGCGAGGAACAGCACCGCCTGCTGCGCCTTCGTGTCGAGCGTCCTGCCGGCCTTCGTCACCAGCCGCCGCTCCTTCGGGTTGGCCTGCGCAGCGGCGACCATGTGCCGGTGCTCTTCGGGCACGGGATCGCCGCTCTCGGCGAGCAGCAGCGCGGCGCGGGCGGTCTCGGGATCGAGATAGCGGGCGAGGGTGGGGTGCATGGTTGTGCTAGATGCCCCGCGTGGACGACGGCCGCAACTCCTCCGGGGAACGACGATGGGCCCAGCGTCGAAGGGCGCCGGTGGCCCCGGGCATTCGCGAGGACGGCAGCGCGGAGGATCCGGCGCGCGTGCGCCAGTACGCGATGAACGCGGCCCTGCGGCTTCTGTCCATCCGCGCGCGCAGCCGCCACGAGCTGGAGGTGGCGCTGCGCCGCCGCGAGGTCCCCGCGGACATCGCCGGGGAGGTTCTCCGCCGGCTCGCGGAGCTGGGCTACCTCGACGACGGCCGGTTCGCCGTCGACCGGGCGATGGCGCTCCTTCGCCGCGGGCGCCTCGGCGCGCGCGCCGTGCTGCAGCGGCTCCGGGCCCACGGACTGTCCGAAACCGAAGCCCGGCGCGCTCTTTCCGCCGCGGAAGCCGAGCTGGGGGGCGACCCGCTCGCCACCGCGCGGGCGGTGCTCGAGCGCCGGGGCCTGGCCGGCCGGCCGCTCACGCTGAAGGAGAAGGGGAAGGCCGCGCGCCTTCTGCAAAGCCGCGGGTTTCCCGCATCCGTGGTCGCCGCGCTGGTGGGCGACGCGCCGTTCGCGCCCGAAGACGACTGACCGTTCCGGCCGCGGTCCGTGCTGGAAAGGGCGCCACCCCGCGGATACGTTCCGCGCACCCATGCGGTCCTACCTCGTCCTTCCGGCGGTGGCTCTGGGCGTGGCCCTCTGCGCGGCCTGCGCCACGCTCAATGGCGAACAGGCGCCGCCGGACTACGCCGCCGACGCCAACACCAACCTGCAGCGCGGCAACGCCGCCTTCGACGCGAAGAACTTCGAGGAGGCGCAGCGGTATTACGAGTACGTCCGCACGCGCTACCCGTTCCTCGACGCGGCCAAGGAGGCGGAGCTCAGGATCGCCGACTCGTACTTCGAGCGCGAACAGTTCATCGAGGCCCGCGACGCCTACGACAACTTCGTCAAGCTGCACCCCACCTATCCGCGCGCGGACTACGCCGCGTTCCGGTCCGCGCTCACCCACTACAAGGACATCCCCTCCGACTTCTTTCTCCTCCCGCCCCCGGAGGAGAAGGATCAGGTGGAGGTCCGGGCCGCGGTGAGCGCGATGAACGACTTCGTCCGGCAGTATCCGAAGTCGAAGTTCGTCCCCGAGGCGCAACAGGTCATCGCCGAGGCGCGCAAGCGGCTGGCGAAGCACGAGCTCTACGTCGCGGACTTCTATGCCCGGCGGGAGAAGTGGCGCGCGGTGGTCAACCGGCTGCAGACGGTGGTGAAGGACTACCCGGGGCTCGGCTTCGACGAACAGGCGCTGTTCGGGCTGTACGACGCCTACAACCGGCTCAAGGAACCGGACCACGCGCGGCAGGCGCTGGAGCAGCTCATCCAGCGGCTGCCCGGGACTGCCGCCGCGGAGAAGGCGAAGGCGCTGTTGGGGAGGTCGTGACCGCGTCCGCCCCGCGCGAACCGGACGCTGCGCGCAGGGCGCTGGGGTTCTTCGCCGCGCTGGCCGGTCTCGTCATCGTCGGCGGCGTGTTCGCCGAGCGCGTGCTGGGCCTCGCGGCGGGACCCGAGGCGGAGATCGTCTCCACGATCAAGCGCAGCGAGGGCGGTGAGCTCCGGGTGGACGTGCCCGGCGCCGCTGCGCCGCTCATCGGATCGGAGCACCACTACGACCGGCTCATCGTCGACTGGGAGAAGGGCAGCGATCAGGCTCTTGCGACCGCCACGCTGGATTTCGTGGGGACGCTGGGGAAGATCCAGGTCAGCTCCTTGGGGCTGGAGAAGGTGCCGTTCGTACGGCGCGACGGGGACTGGAGGCCTTCGCACGGCCCTGCGCCCCGGCTCGCCGCCATCGTCACCGCGTTGGAGGCGCGCCGCCGGGCGCTGGAGTCGGGCGACGTGGCCGAGCTGCGCCGGTTGAGCCGGCTCACTCCCGGCAGGCCACTCGAGGATGCCGACCTCGTTCGGCTCCTGTCGCTCGCCCGGCGAAGCTACCGGGTGGAGTCGTGGTGGATCCGCTCGGAGCGCGACGAGGTCATCGTGACCGAGGAGTCCCGCCTTTCGGGAGAAACGCCCGATCGGCCGGTGGACGAGCGGCGGACGCGGCGGCTCCTTTTGCGCGAAGACGGCGGGGAATTCTTGTTCGCGGCCGGGCTCATGTAGGCTAGGCGGGTACCCACCTCACGGAATGGGCATGGACGAGGCGCTGAAGCAGCTGCTGACGCTGGGCCGCGGATACTTCGAGAAGAAGCAGTATGCGCAGGCCGAGAAGTACCTGGCGCAGGTGGTCGAACGGAACCAGTCGTTCGCTGACGTCTACAACATGCTCGGCGTCGTCTACCACGACCAGGGGCAGTTCGCCCGGGCCCAGCGCGCCTTCGAGGCGGCGCTGCGGATCAACCCCGCCTACACCGAGGCCGCTCTCAACCTCGCCATCATCTACAACGATATGGGGAAGTACCGGGAGGCGCGGGAGGTCTACCAGGCCGCCCTCAACCGGCAGCGCGCCTCGCCTCAGCAGCTCGATCCCTTCGTGGTGGGGAAGATCGCCAACATGTACGCCGATATCGGTGACGTGTGGGCCTCGAGCGGCCGGCCCAGAGAGGCGGTGGAGGAGTACCGCCGCGCGCTCGCGTTGCGCCCCGAGTTCGTGGACATCCGGATGAAGCTGGGTGACGCCTTGCGCGACCTTGGGGACCTCGAGGCGGCGATCCGGGAGTTCGAGGAGGCGATGCGCCTGAACCCGAACTTCCTCCAGGCGCGCGTGCACTATGGCATCGCGCTGCACTCGGCCGGCCGGACGGCCGAGGCGGTGAAGGCATGGGAAGAGGTGCTCGCGGCGAGCCCCGGCCACAAGGGCGCCGAGATGTACCTCAAGCTGGTGAAGGAAAAGGACGTCAACAGAGGCACCGCGGTATAACCGCGATGGTCTTTCGACGAAGAAGAGGACATCCGTGTCGCCGAGCGGGTCGGGCCCGAATTACGCCCTCAAATTCATCTCCGGGAAGTACCAGGGCGGAGAGTTCCCCTTGAAGCCCGATAAGCAGATCGTCATCGGGCGCTCGAGCGAGCTCGACATGGTCCTGGTCGAGGACATGGTCTCGCGCAAGCACGCCAAGATCACCGTCGGCGGGGACGCGCGGATCACGATCGAGGACCTCGGCTCCACCAACGGGACCTTCGTCAACGGCGAGAAGATCAAGCAGGCGCGCCTGAAGGAAGGCGACCGCATCCTGATCGGCACGTCGATCCTCAAGCTCGTCCAGCAGGGCTCGTCCACGGCGGACCTGGACGACCAGCTGGTCAAGCAGAAGCTGGAGGAGGCGGCGGCGGTCCAGGCGCGGCGCGGCTCGTCGATGACGGGGAAGATCGAGGAGATCCCGCTGCCGGATCTGCTGCAGCTCTTCCACACCTCGAAGAAGAACGGGGTGCTGGTGATCCGCGGCGAACAGGAGGGGCGGATCTACCTGCGCCAGGGCCGGGTCTACTACGCGGTCATCGACGACAACCACGACCTCGGCCCGCAGAAGAGCTTCAACCGGATCATCACCTGGGAGCGGGGCGACTTCGAGCTCTCCCCCGAGGAGCCGAGGGAGTTCATGGTCGAGCTGGACACCTCGACCGAGGCCCTGCTGATGGAGGGGCTGAGGCTTCTGGACGAGATGAAGCGGCTGGAGAAGGACCTGCCCAGCCCCGGCGCCAACCTGATCATCGCCGTGCCACTGGCCCCCGCGCTCCGGGACCTCACGCCCGACCAGCTGGACGTGCTGCAGCTGGTGCACAACTACGGCTCTTTGCGCGGCGTGCTCGACCACTCCGACAAGGACGACGTGGTCACCGCGGAGACGCTGATCCATCTATTGAAGAAGGACTACGTTCGGGCGGGGTAGGCGGTTAAAAAGCCCGCATGAACCGTTCCAACCGTCCGTCCCAGCCGAAGCGCCTCACCGAGTTCGCGCACTGCGCGGGTTGAGCCGCCAAGCTCCGCCCGGCGGATCTGGCGCAGGTCCTGCGCCGCCTGAAGACTGCTCGCAGTCCGCTGGCGCTGGTGGGCTTCTCCACCAGCGACGACGCGGCCGTGTATCGACTGAGCGCCGACACCGCGATCGTCGAGACGGTCGACTTCTTCCCGCCGGTGGTCGACGACCCGGTTGTGTTCGGGGAGATCGCCGCCGCGAACGCGATCTCCGACGTGTACGCGATGGGCGGCAGGCCCCTGTTCGCGCTCAACCTGGTGGCGTTTCCGAAGGAGCTGCCGCTCGAGGTGCTGGAGAAGATCCTCGAAGGCGGACAGCGCAAGGCGGACGAGGCCGGGATCCCCATCCTCGGCGGTCACAGCATCAGCGATCCCGAACCGAAGTACGGGATGGCCGTGACCGGTGTGGTCCACCCGAAGCGGGTGCTCACCAATGCGGGCGCGAAGCCGGGAGACGCGCTCATCCTCACCAAGCCGATCGGGTCCGGCATCGCCACCACCGCCATCAAGCGCGGGCTCGCTGACGCAACGTTGGCGAAGAACGTGGTCGAGGTGATGGCCCGGCTGAACAAGGCGGCGGGCGAGGTGTTCGCGTCGCCGAAGCACAAGGTGCACGCGCTGACCGACATTACCGGGTACGGGCTGCTCGGGCACCTCTGGGAGATGATGCGGGGCGCCAGGGCGCGGGCGCGGCTGTTCCTTCCGTTCGTGCCCATCCTCGAGGGCGTCCCCGCGCTGGCTGGAGACGGCGTGGTGCCTGGTGGCACGCGCGCCAACCTGGAGTGGGTGGCGCGGCGGGTGAAGTTTCCGAAGGACCTCCCCGAGCCCGTCCGTCTGGTGCTCGCCGACGCGCAGACCAACGGCGGATTGCTCGCGGCGGTGCCCGCACGGGCGGCGCATCGGGTCATCGACGCGCTCGCGCGCGCGGGCGTGGACGGGGCGTTGATCGGCGAGGTGCACGAGGGACGGCCCGGCATCGACGTCATCATCTGAGGCGACGCAGGAGGTGCGCTGCGCGTGGCACTCCGGCGCATGCTGCCCCGTCGCGCCGGTTCACGCACGGCTCCGGTGCGCTTGCGGCCGCGGCTGCGCCGATGCGCGTCGCGCTTGGGGCGCACACGCTCCGGAGCCCAGCTTCAGCGCGTGTAGCTCGTGCGTTTGTGGCCGCTTCGCGAATCGTCCTGAGCGTCGGGCTTCGGCGGATGCGGCTTGGGTGCGCGGGCTTCAGGGTGCGTGGGTCCGGCGTTTGTGGCCGCTTCGCGAATCGTCCTGACCGTCGGCGCTTCGGCGGATGCGGCTTGGGTGCGCGGGCTTCAGCGTGCGTGGGTCCGGCGTTTGTGGCCGCTTCGCGAATCGTCCTGAGCGTCGGAGCTTTGGCGGATGCGGCTTGGGTGCGCGGGCTTCAGCGTGCGTGGGTCCTGCGTTTGTGGCCGCTTCGTGAATCGTCCTGCGCGCAGGCGCTTTGGCGGATGCGGCTTTGGTGCGCGGCTTCACCGCCGGACCTTGCGGGGATCGCTCCTGCGAGCGTCGCGACTGTTCCACCGGACCCCATTCCGGTGCTCCAACCCTACGCGGATCGTTCCGCCGGTTGCCGCTTCGGCTGATACCACTTCGGCGTGTGCTCCGCAGTCGCCGAGAGCCCGGACCGCGTCGCTGAATTGGGACCGGCGCCGGGCGCAGGTACGATGCTGGCGCCTATGGCGCGCTCCCTCCTCGTGATCGCGGCGGTGATGCTGGCCGGAGTGCCGGCTGTCGCGCGGGCGGCGCCGCCTCCGGTGATCGTGATCGACCCCGGGCACGGCGGAGCGGCGGATGGTGCGGTCGGCGCGGATGGCTCGAAGGAGAAGAACGTCTGCCTGCAGATCGCCCGGCGGTTGCGCACGCACCTCGAGGCGCTCGGGGCCCGGGTGTTCCTCACCCGCGAGAAGGACGTCGACGTGCACCTCTCCGACCGGGTGGCGTGGGCGAACCGCAGGTCGCCCTCGCTGTTCATCTCGGTCCACGCCAACTCCATGCCCACCCGGAAGCTCCGCGAGCGGATCATGGGCATCGAGACCTACTTCCTCTCCGCCAGCGCCTCGGGGACGGAGGCGGCCTTTACCGCGGATCGCGAGAACGCCGAGGGACCGTCGACGTCCGACGGCCCGCATGACGACACGCTCGCGTTCATCCTCGCGGACCTGCAGCGCGCGGAATCCCACGCCGACTCGTCGCGGCTCGCCTATGCCGTGCACGCGCGGTTGATCGAGGCGACGCAGGCCACCGACCGCGGGGTGCAGCAGGCGCCGTTCTACGTGCTGAACGGGCTGGAGGCGCCGGCGATCCTCGTGGAGGTGGGCTACATCTCGCACCCCGTCGAGGGGAAGCGGCTGTCCGACAAGGCGTATCAGGAGAAGCTGGCCCAGGCGATCGCCGCCGGGGTGAAGGACTTCCTCGCGCAGGTCGGCGGGCGCGACGCGGAGAAGACGGCGACCGCGCCGGCGCCGTGACGCCGCCCGCGGCGCTTCGGAACGAGTACCCTTCCGGCATCACCTCGGATAGATGGACGCGCTCATGCGCTCCTTCAACCGCGGCCCGCTGGACCTTCGACCCGTCACCCTCACCCCCGGCGTCTCTCTGCACGCCGAAGGATCCGTCCAGGTCGAGTACGGCAACACGCGCGTCTTCGTCACCTGCTCCACCGAGGAGAAGGTCCCCCCGCACGTGTTCGGCACCGGCGCGGGCTGGGTGACCGCGGAGTACGGGATGCTGCCGCGGGCCACCCACACCCGTTCCACGCGCGAGGCGACGAAGGGCAAGCAGGGCGGCCGCACCATGGAGATCCAGCGGCTGATCGGCCGGTCGCTGCGCGCCTCGGTGGACATGAAGGAGGTGGGCCCGCGCACCTACACCCTCGACTGCGACGTACTCCAGGCGGACGGCGGCACCCGCACCGCGTCCATCACCGGCGGCTTCGTCGCCTTCGCGCTCGCGCTGCGCAAGCTGCAGGAGAAGAAGATGCTGCCGAAGCTGCCCCGCCTGATGAACGTGGCGGCGGTGTCGGTGGGCATCGTCCATGGCGAGGTGGTGGTGGACCTGGACTACGACGAGGACTCCACTGCGCAGGTGGACCTGAACCTCATCGGCACCGGGGACGGGCGGATCGTGGAGGTGCAGGGCACCGCCGAGCACGGCACCTTCGAACGCAAGCAGCTGGACGCGATGCTGGATGCGGGCATGGGAGCGATCCGCAAGCTGGTGGAGATGCAGAACGCGGTGCTCGCCGCGGCCGACGCCCGATGAAGCTGCTCTTTGCCACCCGCAACCGCGGGAAGATCGCCGAGCTCCAGCAGATGGTGGGCGAGCGCTTCGAGATCGTCTCGCTCGACGCGTTCCCCGGCGTAGGCGAGGTCGAAGAGACCGGCGACACCTTCGAGGCGAACGCGATCCTCAAGGCGCGCGCCTACGCCCGGGCCACCGGGCTCGTCGCGCTGGCGGACGACTCCGGGCTTTCGGTGGACGCGCTCGGAGGACGGCCGGGCGTGCACAGCGCGCGGTACGTCGAAGGCAGCGACGAGGACCGGGTGTGCGCGGTGCTGCGGGAGCTCGAAGGGGTGCCCGACGGCCAGCGCGGTGGCGAGTTCGTGTGCGTGCTCGCGCTGGCGACCCCGGAGGGCGAGGTGGTCACCACCCGGGGCGTCATGCGCGGGGTGCTCACCCGGGCGCCTCGGGGGACCGGCGGCTTCGGCTACGACCCGATCTTCGAGATCGAAGGCACCGGGAAGACCACCGCGGAGATGAGCCGGGAGGAGAAGGCGCGCATCTCGCACCGGGGGCAGGCGTTCCGGGCGATGGTGCCCCGTCTAAAAGCCCTGGCGCAGGGCGTCTGGCCGCCGAAGATGGGTTGAAGCCGCGGCCTGTTCCAAGCAGGATGCGCGGCCTTCGCGGGGCGTAGCGCAGCCTGGTAGCGCGCCTGCCTTGGGCGCAGGAAGTCGGAGGTTCGAATCCTCTCGCCCCGATATGCAGCGGCTCCGGGTCGCAGTTCTCAGGACCCGGAGCATTCGCGCCCGTAGCTCAGCTGGATAGAGCACCGACCTTCTAAGTCGGGGGTCACAGGTTCGATTCCTGTCGGGCGTGCTCGAGGCGGTGGGGAATGGCGCTTGAACGGGCGGGGGTTTTCGACTACTCACGCCCGCCGCGGTTCGGGAGGCGGGCGTTGCCTGCGTCCGTGACCGTGCAGTACGGCGATCATAGCTCAATCGGTAGAGCACCGGACTGTGGCTCCGGGGGTTAGCGGTTCAAGCCCGCTTGATCGCCCTCTTGGTGGTTGTCGTTGATCGGCGCCTGTAGCTCACTTGGATAGAGCGCCGGGCTTCGAACCCGGAGGCACCAGGTTCGATCCCTGGCGGGCGCGATGAAGTGGAAGTTGGAGTGGGAAGTCGTCGTTGACACACCGGAGGCGGTTCGTTACAAGCCGCCGCCTCGCAATGCCACGGGAGCGTAGCTCAATTGGCAGAGCAATGGACTCTTAATCCATAGGTTGAAGGTTCGATTCCTTCCGCTCTCATCGGGCCGACCGTCGACAGATGGCCGGCCCTTCTTCTTTCTTTGGGTCCCGCTTCGGCGCTTCGAGCGCGTGCAGGGAGACCAGCCGCTTCATAAGCGGGCCGCCGTGCTTGAGCCGGGCGATCCGCTGCGACGGGTAGATGCCCCGGTGGCCCGAGAAGAGCCAGGCGACGACCGAGACGATCACCACGTGCGGGAAGAGGTGCGCGCCCATCAGCTCCACCGCCATGATCGACAGCGCCAGCGGCGTGTTCGACGCGGCGGCGAACATCGCGGCCAGACCGACGCCGGCGGCCAGGTCCAGAGGCAGGCCCAATAACCGCCCGAGCGCGTTCCCCAGCGCCGCGCCGACGAAGAACAGCGGCGTCACCTCGCCGCCCAGAAAGCCGGCGCTCAGCGTCACCGCGGTGAACACCAGCTTGAGCGCGAACGCGGTGGCGGGCAGCGAGGGATCGCTGAAGGCCCGGAGGATCGTCGGGATGCCGAGGCCGAGGTAGTCGTCGGTACCGACACCCAGCCACATCCCCACCACCAGCGCTCCGCCCACCGCCATGCGCAGCGGGAGCGACGGGATCCACCGTGCCGCCCGTACCTTCAGGAAGTGGGTGAGCTCGACGAAGGCGACCGCGGTGAGCGCCACGGCCACGCCGAACACGATCCACCTGGTCAGCAGCCCCGGCGTGAGCGGCAGCGCCCCCGGTGACGGGTAGACGGTGTGGACGATCCCCACGCCGCGCGTGACCAGATCGCCGACGACGGACGCCACCAGCGCCGGGACCAGCGCCTCGTAGCCCATGCGCCCCACCACCACGACCTCCAGCCCGAAGACCGCGCCCGCGATCGGCGTGCCGAACACCGAGCCGAAGCCGCCGGCGATGCCCGCAGTGAGCAGCTCGCGGCGCATCTCCGCGTCGAGCCTCAGCCGATGCGAGAGGAAGTCCGCGAGGCTGGCCCCCATCTGCACCGCGGTGCCTTCGCGGCCGGCGCTGCCGCCGAACAGGTGGGTGAGCACCGTGCCCAGCAACACCATGGGCGCCATCCGGAAGGGGATCTCCGGGCTGTCCTCGTGGACGGTGTCGAGGACCAGGTTGTTGCCGCCGAGGATTTGCGTCCCGAAGCGCGCGTAGAGAGCACCGATGACCGCGCCGGCGAGCGGCAGCGTGTAGACGATGACCGGATGCGACTCCCGGAATGCGGTGGCGCGCCCGAGCAGGTAGAGGAACGCCGCGGACGCGAGCCCCGCGAGGACCCCGACCGCCGCGCCCAGCACCACCCACTGCGCGAACGCTTGCAGCACCGATGCGGAACGGGAACGGTGGTCGAGCTCGTTGTCCATGAACAGCGCTCCTCCCTATGTTCTGGAAGGGGCCGTTCGTCGCATGCTCCTACGGCGCCGGTTCCCCGTCCGTAAGAGTCATTGGTCGCGTCCTCGCGCGGCGGTTCTCGGCGGACTCCACCGCCATCCGATGTGGCCGCGACGCTAGGGTCGGTCCACAGGTCGGTCAAGCTGAAGCACCGCGGCGGCCGGATGGGCTATCTCGTCGCGCGTGGACGAGGGAGCGCGGGAACAGAGCCGGGCCGCGGTGCTGCGCGAGCTGGCGGTGCTGTTCCTCCGGTTGGGGACGACGGCGTTCGGCGGTCCCGCGGCGCACATCGCGATGATGGAGCACGAGGTGGTGCGGCGCCGGTACTGGCTGAGCCGCGAGGAGTTCCTCGACCTCCTCGGAGCCACCAACCTCATCCCCGGACCGAACTCCACCGAGCTGGCGATCCACATCGGCCATCGGCGCGCCGGGTTCCCGGGGCTCGTGGTGGCGGGCAGCTGCTTCATCCTCCCGGCGTTCCTGATCGTCGCCGCGGTCGCCTGGGCGTACGTGCGATTCGGTCAGCTCCCCAAGGTGGAGGGGGTCCTGTACGGCATCAAGCCGGTGATCATCGCCGTCGTCCTGCAGGCCCTGTGGGGCCTCGCGAAGGCGGCAGTGAAGACTCGCTTCCTTGCGGGGATCGCCATCGTCTCGGTGATCGCCGCCGCGGTCGGCGTGAATGAGCTTCTTGTGCTCCTCGCCGCGGGCGTGCTGTCCGCCCTCGCGCGCTGGGCGAACCGCGATGAGCGGACGGGTGACCAGCCGGGCGGCGGAGAGTCCGGCGCGTGGGTGCTTCCGTCCGGCGCTGCCATGGCAGGACCCGTGGCGGCGGGCGCCACCGCCGTCGCCTTCAGCCTGCCGCGGCTGTTCCTGTTCTTCCTCAAGGTCGGCAGCGTCCTGTTCGGGAGCGGCTACGTGCTACTGGCCTTCCTCCGGTCCGACCTTGTCGAACGCTGGGGCTGGTTGAGCGAGGCGCAGCTCTTGGACGCGATCGCGGTGGGACAGGTGACGCCCGGGCCCGTGTTCACCACGGCGACCTTCATCGGGTACGTGCTCGGCGGGCCGGTGGCGGCCGTGGTGGCGACCGCAGGAATCTTCCTGCCCGCGTTCTGCTTCGTCGCGCTGAGCGGCCCGCTGGTGCCCCGGATGCGGCGGTCGAAATGGCTTGGCGCCGCGTTGGACGGAGTCAACGTGGGCTCGCTCGCGCTGATGGCGGTGGTGACGTATCAGCTCGGGCGGTCGGCGCTGGTGGACGGTTGGACCGTGGCGCTGGCGGTGGCAAGCGCGACGCTCTTGATCCGGTTCCGGCTCAACTCGGCCTGGCTGGTGCTGGGCGGGGCGCTGGCGGGGTGGATCCTGCGCTGAGCATCCCGAGATCCGGACGAAGTGACACCTCCAGAATTCGTCATGGTCGCCCCGTTGCGGGTGCGTTAGACGCGATCCGTCCCATGCCTTCGTGCGCCCACCCCCGCGCGGCGTTCTGCCGCGCCACGCCGACACCCCGCCGCGCCCGCGGACGGGCGGAGTCTGTGCGGGTGTGTCGCGCGGGCGGCCTCCCGCCGGTGCTCGTCGCCGACGGGACAGCGCTGTCGGACTTCCTCTAACCCGGCAGCGCGTTCAAACCCGCATCACCGGACCACGCCCGCGCCGATTCGCGCGCGCCCTGACGTTCACCGCTCACGAACAGAGAGGACGACGATGACCACCCCGAACCGCATCCTGGTCACCACCGAGAACCTGGAGCGCCTGAGTCACCTGGTGGAGAAGCTCGGTAACGGCCGCTATGCCGACCAAGTGGCACAGCTCGAGGTCGAGCTGGCGCGGGCGGAGGTCGTGCCCTCCTCGGAGCTCCCGCCGGACGTCGTGACGATGAACAGCCGGGTGCTCTTCGAGGTGGAGGGCACGGGGGAGCGCCGCATCGTGACGCTGTCGTGGCCGAACGAAGCGAACCTCGACCCGTCGCGCGTGTCCGTGCTGGCGCCGGTGGGGATCGCGTTGCTCGGGCTGCGCCCCGGCGACGTCTTCGAGTACGCCGTCCCGGGCGATCATCGCAGGCGCCTGAAGGTGTTGCAGGTCATCTACCAGCCCGAGTCCGAATCCAGGCCGACCCCGCCCCAGGCGGCGTGAAGGGAAGCCGCAGGGCGAACAGGCACCGCGCGCAAACGCAGCGATCCGCAGCGCCGCGCCAACGAACGTCGACCGCCTAGCGACATCCCCGGATGCAGCTTGCGGACCTGCTCAGTGATTCTCCGTGTGGACAAGGGTCGCGGCAGACGGCAGACGGAGGACCGTTCACTCCGCCGCGCTGAGCTCGCGCACGTCGATCTCCTCGCCCGGCGGCGTGGCCGGCGACAGCGCCATCACCGCGACGCCGCCGACGATGGCCAAGGGAGCGATCCAGACCAGCGCGTGGCTGGCGGTTCGGCCCAGAAGGTCGAGCAGGGCGATCGCCACCGCGCCGCCCACCATGCGGGTGGAGTAGACGGCGCTGGTGACGATGGAGCGCGTGTGGTGCGGCACGACCGACTGTGGGCCCAGCACCGAGGTGCTGATCGCGGGGCCGATGCCGACGCCTAGAAGCGCGAGGCTGAGCAGCGTCCACACCATCGACGCGTCGAACGCGGCGCAACACGCGAGCGCGATCGCGCCCAGCGCGGCGACGAGGAACCCGGCGCCGCAGCTGTAGCGCATGCCTCCGCGGATGAGGATCTTCACGCCGAAGGTGGAGCCGACCGCCCACGCCGCGAGCATCGGCACGAGCGCGAAGCCCGCGGCGAGCGGGCCGTGGCCCCGGCCGGAGATCCACAGCGGGACGTAGGTGGCGGTGGCGTAGAGCAACGCGCCGCCCACCGCGCCCCCCAAAAGCCCGGTTTGCACGGTCCGATCCCCGAGGTACTCGAAGGGCACCACGGGCTGCTGGGTCCGCTTCTGGGTGAGGACGAACAGGCCGCCCGTCACCGCGCCAAGGGCGGCGGAGAGCAGGCGCAAGGAGCGGGGCGCGTGCGGCTCCAGCGCGAAGAGCACCAGCGCCGCGGCCACGCCCGCCAGCACGGGGCCGGCGATCTCCAGCTTCTGATGCGGACGTTCGCCGTCGCGGTAACTGTAGACGAGCAGCGCCGCCGAGACGATGCCGACCGGCAGGTTCACGAGGAACACCCACCGCCACGACGCGTGCGAGACGATCCATCCGCCTATCACCGGCCCGAGGACGTTGGCCAGCCCCCACACGCCGGTGATGAGCGACTGCACGTGGGCGCGCTGTTCGAGCGTGAACAGGTCCGCCGTGATGGTCATGGTGGTGGGCTGGAGCGCGCCCGCGCCCAGGCCCTGGACCGCGCGGAAGGTGATGAGCCACGGCATCGACGGCGCCACGCCGCACAGCGCGGAGCCGCCGAGGAACAGCGCCATCCCGCCAAGGAAGGTGGGCCGCCGGCCGAAGTGGTCGCCGAACTTGCCCGCCAGAAGGACGCCGATCATCGACGCGAGCAGAAACGCGGTGAACACCCACGCGAAGAGCTCGCGGCCGTGCAGCGCGCCGGTGATGGTGGGCATGGCGGTGGTGACCACCGTGCCTTCGAACGCGCTGATCACCATCCCGAGAAGCACCGCCGCGAGGGCCACCTTCTTCCGTTGTCCGGATCCGGTCCGGACGGGGTGGACGGTGGCGGTGACGGCGGAGGCTGCACTCATGACGGCGGAGGTAACAATCGGACCCGCCATGCCGAAACGGGTAGTTCTGCATGACCATCATGCGGAATCTGCATAACGTGCCGCGCGTGGAGGACGGCGGATGACCACCGAACAGCTCACGGCGTTCGTCATGGTCGCCGAGCGCAGGCAGCTCACCGACGCCGCGCGGCGCCTGGGCACGTCTCAGCCGGGGATCTCCCGCCAGCTCAGCGCCCTGGAGCGGGAGCTGGGCGTGCGCCTGCTCGTCCGCACGCCCCGCGGGGTGGCGCTCACCGAAGCCGGCGAGAAGTTCCTCGCCCACGCGCGGGAGGCGCTGTCGACCTTGCGCGCTGCCTCGAGCGAGCTGCACGAGATCGCCGAGTCGCCCCGCGGCGCGGTGTCGCTCGGCGTGCTCCCCACGGTGGGGGCGTACGTGCTCCCGGGGCTGCTGGCGGCCTTCCTCAAAGCGCACCCCCACATCCGGTTGAAGCTCCGCGAGAGCCTGCACGAGGAGCTGAAGGATCAGGTCGCGGACGGGACGCTGGACCTAGCCATCCTGGAGCTCCCGGTGCGGCGGCAGGACCTCGTCGCGCAGAAGCTGTGGGAGGAGCCGTACCTGTTGGTGGTGCCGAAGTCGCACCCGCTCGCTTCGGGGAAACCGCCGGTGCGGCTCGAGGAGACGGTGGGCGAGCCGCTGGTGGTCGTGGTGGGCGGCAAGGGCGCGGCGACGTTCCGTCAGGTGGCGGAGTCGCGGGGCGAGGAGCCGCGGATCGTCCTGGAGGTGAACCACCCGGAGAGCCTGCGCCGGATGGTGGAGAAGGGCGTGGGGATTGCGCTGTTGCCGGAGCTGATGACGCGGGCGCACCGTGGCGTGGGCTTCGTCGCGCTGGCGGTGGAGGGCGCGCCGCGCCGGACGGTGGCGGTGGTGCACCGCGGCGAGCGCTCGCTCACCTTCGGGGCGCGTGCGCTCAAGCGCTTCCTCATCGACCGGCTCCGCGGCGGGCGCTGAGGGCGGCGAAAGGACGGTGGCAAAGCCGGGCGCGCCGTTGCTATGGGAGCGCACGGCTGCATGGGCGGATGGCGAAACCGGTAGACGCGCCAGACTTAGGATCTGGTCCCGAAAGGGGTGAGGGTTCGAGTCCCTCTTCGCCCAACCCTTCCGTCCCGCTGCGAAGACGAATCCTGCGGTCCGGCGTTGATCTCGCAGGGGCCATCGCCTACACGCGGCATCCTTTCGTCTTCGCAGCATTTCTCAGGAGCAATCGATGAAGGTCCAGGTGGAGGAGCTCTCTCCGATCGAGAAGAAGCTGTCGATCGAGGTGGAGCCGACGCGGGTGCGTGAACAGCTCGACCGCGCGTACAGCGTGCTCGGGCGCAGCGTGAAGATCCCCGGGTTCCGTCCCGGCAAGGTCCCGCGGCGGATCCTCGAGCAGCGCTTCCGCGAGCAGGTGGAGGATGACGTGGTGCAGGCGCTCGTGCAGAGCGCGTACCTGGACGCGATCCGCGAGCACAAGGTCGACGTCGTCGCCCAGCCGCAGATCACCAACCCCTCGCCGATCAAGCCCGACGCGCCGTTCTCGTTCGAGGCCCGCGTCGACGTGCGCCCGAAGGTGGAGGCGAAGGTGTACGAGGGCCTGGAGCTGACCAGGCAGGACATCTCGGTCCCCGACGAGAAGGTCAACGAACAGCTCGAGCGGATGCGCCAGTCCATGGGGCGGCTCGAGCCGGTGACGGACCGCGACGTCGCGCAGAAGGGCGACTGGGCGCAGATCGACTTTACCGCCGAAGCGGAGGGCAAGGCGTTCCCCGGGTCGAAGGCGGAGGACATCAGCGTCGAGATCGCCGACGGCGAGCTCATCAAGGGCAACATCGCCGAGCTGGCCGGGGTGAAGGTGGGGGAGACGAAGGACGTGTCCTTCACCTTCCCGGCGGACTACCAGGTGGAGGAGGTGCGCAACAAGACGGCCACCTTCCACATCACCCTCAAGTCGCTCAAGCGGCAGGTCACGCCCGAGCTCAATGACGACTTCGCCAAAGAGGTGCAGGGCGGGGAGACGCTCGAGGAGCTGAAGAAGAAGGTGCGCGAACAGATCGAGCGGTCGCTCAAGAACAGCGCCGCCCAGAAGGAGCGCGACGAGATCCTCCAGAAGCTTGTGGAGAAGAACCCGTTCGAGGTGCCGAAGTCGATGATCGACCGCGCGGTGGACGTGATGCTGCGCGGGGCGCTGCGCACGATGACGCAGCAGGGCATCGATCCGCGCTACCTGCAGTTCGACTTCGACAAGCTCCGCGAGGAGATGCGCCCGCGCGCGGAGGCCGAGGTGAAGGGCACGCTTCTGCTCGAGGCGATCGCCGAGCAGCAGCAGATCACCGTCACCGAGGAGGAGCAGGAGAAGAAGCTGGAGGCGCTGGCCGCGGAGGCGAACGTGCCGCTCTCGCAGCTTCGCAAACAGTTCAAGGACGAGGAGAGCCGGGAGGCGCTCGCCATGCGACTGCGCGAGGAAAAGACGATTGAATTCCTCAAGTCGCGCGCGAAGTATTCCTAGCAGCGCGCAACCTTCGCCCACGTTAGAGAGATCGCCATGCCCTACATGCCTGTTCCCTATGTCATCGAGCAGACCCACCGCGGCGAGCGCTCGTACGACATCTACAGCCGGCTCCTGAAGGACCGGATCATCATGCTCGGCACGGAGATCGACGACGACGTGGCCAACGTCATCGTCGCCCAGATGCTGTTCCTGGAGTCCGAGGACCCGGACAAGGACATCAGCATCTACATCAACTCGCCGGGCGGCTCGGTGACCGCCGGGCTGGCGATCTACGACACCATGCAGTACGTGAAGCCGGCGGTGTCGACGATCTGCATCGGCCAGGCGGCGTCGATGGGCGCGGTGCTGTTGCTGGCCGGCGCGAAGGGCAAGCGGTACTCGCTGCCGAACTCGCGGATCATGATCCACCAGCCGATGGGCGGCGCGCGCGGTCAGGCCACCGACATCGACATCCAGGCCCGTGAGATCCTCCGCCTCAAGGCGCGGCTCAACGAGATCATCCAGAAGCACACCGGGCAGCCGATCGAACGGATCGAGAAGGACACCGACCGCGACTACTTCATGGGCGCGGCCGAGGCGAAGAGCTACGGGATCATCGACGAGGTCGTCGCGCACAAGAAGGGGACGACCCCGGACGCCCGTTCGAAGTGACGTTCGTCCGCCGCCTCGCGGCTCGCCGTGCGGCCGGGTGTGGCTCGCCCGGCCGCTTGCGTTTGTCCCCCAAACGGCCGGAGTTCTGCGGGAGCGGACGAGCGCTGTTAAGAACCCGATGCGCGGATGGACGGTGCGCGCGCCTGCTGACTACATTGGTCGGGCGGGCGGGCGCCGGGTGATGCT
>JADGHL010000104.1 GCA_019686135.1 Myxococcaceae bacterium
GTACCTCAAGGACGTCCTCACCCCGGAGAACCACCTCGACCTCCTCCACCGCGCCTCCCTCGGCACCGAGAAGGACGTCGCCCACCTCGTCGCCACCCTTCGCCCTCAGCCGGACGTCAAAGACTCCATCCGCAAACTTCCCACCCGCGCTCTGGTCACTCCCAGAATGGAAGTGAATGACGCCGCGCCCGGCACTTCCACTTCCAGGATGGAAGTGGGCGGCGCCCCGTTCGCTGCTTCCAGGGAGAAGGTGGCGGACGCTTCAGCAAACACTTCCAGAGTGGAAGTGAGGCGCGCCACGCGCGCCACGGCAGCCACCTCCACGGTGGACGTGAAGGGCGTCGGAGCAGCCACTTCCAGGATGGAAGTGGAAGGAGGCGCGGCGGCACCTCCCGGGATGGACGTAAGGGACGGCGCAGCCGCTACTTCCAAAATGAAAGTGGGCGGCGCCCCGTTTGCTGCCTCCAGGGAGGAAGTGATCGACGCTGTGACGGGCGCTTCCAGAATGGAAGTGACGAGTGCAACGGCCGGCATCACCGGGATGGAAGCGACGAGCGCTGCGGCATCTACTTCCAGAATGGAAGTGGAAGGAGGCTCGGACGTGAAGGGCGTCGCAGCAGCGACTTCCAAACTGGAAGTGGGCGGCGCCCGGTTCGCTACCTCCAAGGAGGAAGTGATCGACGCTGCGACGGGCGCTTCCAGAATGGAAGTAACGGGTGCCACGGGAGCCACGTTCGGGATGGAAACGACGAGCGGTGTGGCAGCCACTTCCAGAGTGGAAGTGGGAGGAGCCTCGGCGGTCACTTCCAGAGTGGAAGTCGAAGGCGCCCTGAGCGCCTCTTCCGGCGTGAAAGCGACGGACGCCGCGGCAAGCGCTTCCATGATGGAAGTGGCGAGTGCCTTCGCGGCCACATCCGGCACGGAAGCGCCGGGCGCCTCGGCAGCGACTTCCAGAACGGAAGTGGAAGGAGCCTCGACGGCCACTTTCGGGATGGAAGCGCCGGGCGCCGCGGCAGCGACTTCCAGAACGGAAGTGAAAGGGGCCTCGACGGCCACTTCCGGGATGGAACTGAAGAGCGCGGCGGCGCTCACTTCCAGAATGGAAGTGGAGGCCCGCCACGTGCAGCCGTCGTTCGGGGCGCTTCGGTCGCCTCGGATGGAGGTCCGGCCGACGAGCGAGGCGAGGTGGTCGGTGAAGATGTCCGTGAGCCGCGAGTTCCTCGATGAGTTCGAGCAGGTGCGCGCGGCGCTCAGCCACAAGTTCCCGAACGGCCGCTTCGAAGACGTCCTCCGCGAGTGCTTCCGCATCACGCTCGAGGTCCTGGAGCGCAAGCGGTGCGGGGCGGAACGGAAGTCCGCCCGGAAGGAGGAACCGGCTGACGTCCGCGCCGAGGCCATGGGTTCGACTGAACGCCGCCCCACGTCGAAGCAGGTCGAATCGTATGGAACGGTCGCGTCGGGCAAGAAGCGGTCGCGGTACATCCCCGCCGCAGTTCGTCGCGAGGTGTGGAAGCGGGATGGCGGTGCATGTGCCTTCGTGAGCGCGGACGGTCGCCGATGTGGCTCACGCCACCAGGTCGAGTTCCATCACCTCGATCCCTTCGGCATGGGCGGCCCATCCAGCGTCGAGAACCTCAGCCTGCGGTGCCGGAAGCACAACGCGTGGGAAGCCATCCTCGCCTACGGCCAGGACTTCATGGACGGCCGCGTCCCGTCGTCACGGTCAGAACCAAGCGCGTCACTTCCAGAATGGAAGTGCGCCGTTCACTGAGCGAACCGAAGAGGTCCCCTCGCATTCCTCCGCCGCAGCTGGATGGTGCCGGAGCGTTTGCGTGGATCGGAGGAGGGCTCGAGGCGGGCACCCACGGCGGCGCCTGGTGTCCGGGGCTTTCAGCTTGCGCCTGGTGAGGGGCCGCGTCGTCGAGACCTCCGACCTCGGATGCGGGGCGATCCGATATGGCTCGGCGGTGCCCGCGCGTGAGCTCACCGACCCGATCGGCTTTGCGTCGCGGCCCGTCCCCCTATTTCGAATGAAGTCTGCCTGCGTCGCCGACAGTGGTCGCGCATTCCGCCGACTCCCCGTCTGCGTGCTCCGAGGTGGAGGCAGGAGACCCGCACGCTCCACCCGCGCGCCCGGACGCAGCGGGGCAGTTCCTCCGGCCGGAGCGGAGGCGGAGCTTCGTCCGGGCCGGGGAGCAGCAACGCGTCCCGGTCCGCTCATGCTCACCGGGAACGCCCCGGCGACTTCAGGCGCGTGGCGCCATCGCAGGATACGCGCCCCGGACCTCGCCGTAGCGCTGCATCCAGTTCGGGAGCGGCTGGCGCGCGAGGTGGGCCTCCAGCCGATCCATGAACGCGTGCGTTCCGGGCGCGAAGCCGAAGGCAGTGTTCTTCGTCAGGCGCCGATGGGTGAGCTTGAGCAGCGTGCCACCGCCGGAGGGCGTGAGCTCCCAGCGCACCACCGTCTGCTCGCCTTCGGGGAGGTCTTTGCAGGGCGGGGTGTTCCACTCGTACTCGAACAACCGGTTCGGCTCCCAGGCGAGGATCTTCCCCGTCCAGTGGAACGCGGCGGGGCCGGTGACCATCTCGACCGTTCCGCCCGGCCGGCCGTCGATCTCCGCGCGGATCACGAGGTACCACTCGCGCAGCTGGGCCGGGTCGGTGAGCGCGGACCAGACCTCCTCGGGAGGGAATCGGAGCTGCCGTTCGAACTCCAGGGTGGCGAACTCGCCGTCGACGGTGACCTTGCCGTTGGGGGTGCTCATCGCTTCTTCCTTGTCCTGATGTGGGGGGACTTCGGCTGCAGACGGGACGCGGCGCGCCGCTCGAGGTGGCGTTCGAGGGCCTCGAGGCGGGACTGCCAGTGCGAGCGGTACTGCGAGATCCACCGGTCCAGCTCGGCGAGGCCCTCCGGGCGCAGCGAGTAGATCCGCCGTTGCTCCTTTGGCCGGACGTTGACCAGGCCCGCCTCGCGCAGCACGCGGAGGTGTTTGGACATCGCCGGCTGGGACAGCCGCGGAAAGGCGGCCACCAGCTCCCCGGCCGTGCGATCGCCCGAACGCAAGAGCTCCATCACCTGACGCCGGGTCGGGTCCGCGATGGCGACGAACGCATCCATAACCATAAGGCTATATCGCCAAATGGTTATATGAAATCACTCGTTCGTCCCGTCCGGCGGGCCCGGGTACTTCCACGCACCGACGCGCGTGGGCGCCTCCAAGGCGCGGGCGAGCTCGGCCAGAAAACGGTGCCTTGGCCAGGCCTCCGCTCCGAAGCGCGCGAGGTGCGCCGTCTCCTGCTGGCAATCGATCAGCGTGAAGCCCCACGACACCAGCACCGGCACCAGGGACGCGAACGCCACCTTCGAAGCATCGGACACGTGCGCGAACATGCTCTCGCCGAAGAAGACGCGGCCGAGGCTTACGCCATAGAGCCCACCGACCAGCGCGCCGCCCTGCCAGCTCTCGATGGAGTGCGCGTACCCCATCCGGTGCAGCGTGATGTACGCGTCCTTCATCTCCGCGGTGATCCACGTCCCGTGCTGGCCCGGGCGGGGCGTGGTGGCGCACGCCTCGATCACCTGTTCGAAGGCGCTGTCGAAGCGCACTTCGAAGAGGCGCTTGCGCATCGTCTTCGCCAGCGAGCGGGGGAGGTGGAACTTCGAAGGCTGGAGCACGAACCGGGGATCCGGCGAGTGCCAGAGGATCGGATCGCCCTCGTTGTACCAGGGGAAGATTCCCATGGCGTACGCGGTCAACAGCCGCGTGGGCCGTAGATCGCCCCCCACCGCCAGCAGCCCGCTCCGGTCGGCCCGGTTCGGATCAGGGAACGCGTCCGACTGGGGGTCGAGCACGTAAACCGGCACGTACGCTACTGGGAGACGTTCAGCTTCACCGTGCCCTCGAGGTTGACCGGAACCTCGAAGAGCTCGCCCTTGAGCACGCCGGTGATCCGCCACGGCAGAAGCTGCCCTTTGATCAGCTTCTTGATGTCCGGGCCGTGCGTCTCCTCGTTCACGCTCTGCTGCACCTCGTAGATGCCGGTGGCGGCTGCATCAATCGTGTCGCCCTGGCCGCGGGTGCCTTCGGCGACCTGCTTGCCGGCGACCTCGGCCTTGAAGTCGAGCGCGCCGATCCGCAGCGGGAACGGGTTGGGGTTCACGACCCCGATGCGGAAGAAGATGTTGGCCTCCCGGTCGGAGTACCGCGCGGCGTCCAGCTCGTGCATCGTCACCCTGGGCAGGCGCGGGGTCCGGATGTCCCGCGAGCGCGCGAACGGCACCGTCACCGTCTTCCCGGACGCGGTCTTCACGATCAGATCGCCGCGGAGCGCCGTCAGGATCGAACCGCCGTTGTCGCTGAGCGCCTTCAGCTCCTCCGGCGAAGAGACGTACTGCCCCTCCGCGTGCACGCTGAACGGCGCGGTGCCGCCGGCGGGGATCGCCACATTCAGCGGCATCTCCCCGGACTTGACCACCTTGCCCTCCACCACCATCTCCCACTTCGCCTGCTCGACGGTGGCCGCCGCCTCGGACTTCACCTCGCCGTTGACGCTGAGCTTGAAGGAGGTGAGCGACTGGGTGACGTCGAGATCCTGCGAGACGAGCTCAGGCGGTGGCGCTTCGGGCGCGGCCGGGGGAGCGGACCTGCACCCGGCGAAGGCGAGCGCCGCGACTGCTACTGCGAACTTGATCGTCTTCATCTGTCCCCCTTTCAGGGCGCAAGGCCACACGCCTGTGCCCCGGCGTCCGGCGTGCCGATGTCACGAATCCCCTGAAGCCGGTACTCCTTCCCGCTGCCGGGGGTCGCGCTCAGCGCGGTGGAGATCAGCGTGAAGCCGGTCCCCTCGACGAAGATCCGGCGCGGATCCATCCCGTGCGGAGGCTGCTCGTTCACCAGCACCTTGATGGCGTTGTCGAAGGTCCCCGCGGGCACGGTCTTCTCTGTCGTCGTCGGTGCCGCGGTCACCACGCTGAAGGTAGTCTCCTCCGTCTGCCGGGTCCCGTTCGGCGAGATGAAGTCCGCGCTCGCCTCGGTGCTGAAGTTCTGTCCCGCCGCGGTGTCCAGCTGCCAGAGATCGACGCCGACGATCGTTCCCTCGGCGTCCTTGTAGGTGACGCTCCCGCCACTGACCCACTCGCGCCGCGCCAGCTTCAGCGTGCCGTCGACGATCATGAAGCTGTCGGTCATCTTCCGCGCGCCCGCCTGGCTGTATTCGACCTTGATCACCGGCGGGCCGCTCTCCAGGTGGGTGACCTCGCTCACCAAAACGCCCAGGGCCGGCAGCGTCTGCGCCGAGCTCGTGTCGGTGTACTCGAAGCAGCGGTGGAGGATCAGCCCGTACCGGTTCTGCGCCTCGCAGTCGATTCCGCAGCTGGTGTCCACGCCCGCGTCCGGTGGCGGCGCCGGCTCCTTGCCGCAGGCCGAGGCGGCCAGGGCGATCGCAACCACACCCACGGGGGAGAGCAACGCCGTCGTCTTCATGGCGCGGCATCTTGCGGCAAGAGAAAAGGGAGCAAAAGCGCTTTGTCGGCCGCTAGGATCAGGGCGTTGGCGACCAAGCGACCGCCCCGTCCGAACCTCAGCCGCGCGCTCACTGCGCTCATCCGCGACATCTCACGGACGATGCCGGAGTTCGAACACGTTCGCGCCTCGCGCGTGCTGGTGGTGGCGGGCGAAGCGCGCCGCGCGTCGCGCGGGACGGTGAAGCCGCTCGCGTTCGCGGGCGGCACCAGCGTGGACAAGGTCACCGGCCGCAAGAAGCCGATCGTCCGGATCGACGGGAAGCGGATGCTCTACACCATCACGCTGCGCCCGCTCTTCTTCCGGGACTCCACGCCCGCGGATCGCGTGGAGACCATCCTTCACGAGCTCTTCCACATCTCGAAAGCGTTCGACGGCACCCTGGACCGCCAGCGCCGCCACGCGCGGATGGGCCGGGAGTTCGGCCGCACGCTGCGCCCGCTCGTGCGCCGCTACCTCAAGCAGTGCCCGAAGGAGATCCTCGACGCGCTCAGCTTCGACGGCGAGGTGCTGGTGTTGCAGTGGCTGGAGCGCCCGACCGCGTCGTACCTGCCCGAGCTCTCCAACACCCGCCGCATCTACACCGAGGACCAGCTCTTCCTCGGCCCGGTGCGGATGATCACCCGTACCCACCGGGTCACCCGGCTCCCCACGTTCCGTTCCGGGAGCAGCCGGGTCAAGGGCCCGTCTTCGGGTAGCTCTGAGTCGGCGCGCTGAAAAGGGACTTCACCGCCTGGAGCACGTTCTCGAAGGGGGAGCTGCCCTCGGGCGTCTTCGGCGTGATGACCCACAGGAACAAATAGCCCCAGAACACCAGCCCCACCGACATCAGCGCCATCAGCGCGAACGCCACCCGCACCCACGCCGCGTCCACTCCGAAGTGCCGCGCCAGCCCGTTGCAGACGCCGGCGATCAGCTTTCCTTCCTGCACCCGATACAGCCGTGTGGTTTCCATGGTCGTGTCTCCCGTTTCGAAGGGATGTACGCACCCGGCAGCCGCGCGATTGCATCGTTCAGCAGCGGCCACCCGTTCGGGCCGCCGGTGCCGCCTTCTGACGGCGTGCCTATCTGGACGGGCGCATGGGCCTGCAGATCGACCGGGACGAGTTCACCGCCGACGACTACGCGCAGTTCTCCGAACGCCTCGCCGAGAGCATCGCGGTGTTGCGGCGCGCCGTGGAGCGGCCGGGCTTCGGTCAGGGCCCGGCGACGTTCGGGGCCGAACTGGAGCTCTACCTCGTCGACCAGTTCGGCCACCCGATGCCGATCAACCTCGAGGTCCAACAGCGGTGCGGCGATCCGCGGCTCACCCTGGAGCTGAACCGCTTCAACCTCGAGCTCAACCTCACCCCGCATCCGCTCGCCGGCCGGCCATTCGCCACGCTCGGGGCCGAGCTCGAAGAGGCGCTGGCGAAGGTGGAGAAGTGCGCGGCCGGGGCCGGCGCGCGGATCGCGACGATCGGCATCCTCCCCACGCTGCGGCAGGAGGACCTCGGCCCGAACGCGCTCACGCCGGTGCCCCGGTACCGCGCGCTGTCCAACGGGATCCGCCGGATCCGCAACGGCGAACCTTTGCACATCGCGGTCGCTGGAGAGGAGTCGCTCCAGCTCGTCTGGGACGACGTCACTCCGGAGGGCGCCAACACCTCGCTGCAGTTCCACCTTCGCATCCCGCCGGACGAGTTCGCGGACGCGTGGAACGCCGCGCAGATCGCCACCGGCCCCGCGCTGGCGCTGGGCGCCAACTCGCCGTTCTTCCTCGGCCGCAAGCTGTGGGACGAAACGCGCGTGGCGCTGTTCCGGCAGGCCACCGACGATCGCGGCGAGCTCCCCGCGGACTGGCGACCGCCGGCGCGGGTGACCTTCGGCCGCGGCTGGCTGCGCAAGGGCGCCCCGGAGCTGTTCGCCGAGGCGGTGGCGCTCCACGCGCCGCTCATTCCGATCGTCAGCGCGCGCGCGCCGCGCGCTGAGCTGGCAGCCGGCGGGGTCCCTCACCTCGACGAGCTCCGGCTCCACAACGGCACCGTCTGGTACTGGAACCGCGCCGTCTACGACCCCACCGCGGAGGGGCATCTGCGGATCGAATTCCGCGCGCTCCCCGCCGGCCCGTCGGTGGTGGACATGCTCGCCAACGGTGCGTTCCTCATCGGGCTGACGCTCGGGATCCAGCCCAACGTCGAACGGTTCCTCCCCGGGATGCCGTTCGTGTTCGCGCGGGAGAACTTCCACCGCGCTGCGAAGGACGGGGTCGACGCCGAGCTGCTCTGGCCCACCGACCTTGCGCCCTCGCCCCGGCCGACGAAGGTGACGGACCTTCTGCCGGACCTCCTCGATCTCGCCGCGAGGGGCCTGAAGGCCGCCGGCGTGGAACCGGAGGACTTCGCGCCGCTCCTCGACATCATCCGCGCCCGCGCAGCCACCCGGACCACCGGCGCGCGCTGGCAGCGGCGGGCGCTCGCGAACTTCGAAGCGCACATGCCGCGCGGCGAAGCGTTTGCCCGGGTGCTCGACCGCTACCTCGCGCTCAGCGAAGAAGGCCGCCCGGTCCACGAGTGGGAGGCCGGCTGAGCCCGCGCGGTCTGGGGCGCCCTCTCACAGCGTCACGTAGAAGAACACCACGCACATCTCGTCGGAGGTGCCTTCGCCCCAGGTGACCGTGCGGTCCGTAGGGTTGTCCCAGGTGCACGTCACCTCGATCTCGTCCGTCCGGCCGACGACGACCGGTGTGGTGAACTTGTAGGACTGCTGCCAGTTGAAGTCCCACTTCGGGACGTTGATGAGGCAGGTGTCGTCCGCGCCGTTGGTGCCCAGCATCCTCGCCGTGATGGACCGCCCGAGCAGGTGCATGTGCGGCGTGGTCCCGTACACCGTGGCCTTCGTGATGAAGGAGGGCGCGCCCACGCCCTCGAGGCTGAAGCGGGCAGAGGCGCTGTAGCCCATCGCGTGCGGCGGGATGGCGAAGGTCCCGGTGGCGACGGGGAAGATCCGCGCCGGCTTCGCCACCGGCGACTTCGCGAACTGCAGCTTCACGCTGGAGCGATCCGGCTGGGCGCCGTTGGCGAGGTTGTAGTGAATCTGCATCACCAGCACGTGCCCGGGGAGGATGCGGATGCCCGTGTTCTCCGGGAAGGTGATGGCCCCGTTGCCGGGGACCCAGCCGCCCACCATCACCACCTGAGACTGGTCCACGCCTGGTCCGCCATAGCAGGTCCAGCCCGGCCCGGGCTCGGCGTCGTCGAGTGCTTGCGCGTCGGTCATCGGCACGTCGAAGAGGATCGCGTGGTGCACCTCCTGCGGCTCCCCGGGGATGAGCTCGAAGCCGATGACGTCGGTGATCGTCTGGAACTGCGGCGGGACGATGAAGCAGCGGTAGTCGTCGCTCGTCGCCTGGTTCGGCGTGTAGTCGACGCCGATGTCCAGCGTCGCATCCACCCACGGGAGCCCGACCTGTTGCTCGGGTGGCGGCGGCGCATCCTTCGTATCGCCCGCGGGCGCGCCGAGCTGGTCCCAGGCCTCGAAGATGGCGATCTCGTCGGCGGTCAGGCGCCGCGAATCCTGCAGCGGCGTACAACCCTCGTCGTCGGGCATCCACGGCGGCATCGCCCCGGTCGAGACCTGCTGGGCGATGAGCTCGTGGCGCTGAAACGCGTTCTCGTACGAGGTGAGGGGGAAGGAGGCGATTCCGCCTTCGACGTGACAGCTCTGACAGTGCTGTTGCACCAGCGGCAGCACGTCGCGGTACCACGTCACCGCCGGTCCCGCGTCGGCTCCCGCGTCCGTCCCCGCGTCGACACTCCCGCCGTTCCCCGCGTCCGCGGCGCCCGGGGGCTGTGGCGGCTTCTCCCCGCATCCGGAGGCGAGGGCGAGCGATGCGGCAGCAACCATCAGGGCACGGACGGCGATCCTCATGCGATCGTCATACCTCAGCGGAGCAGTGGGTGCCCGGCCGGGGGATGGCAATGTCACGATGGGGAACCTGGTCGGCTCCGGCTTGAGCGGCTGTCGCTGCTCGGGGACGCCCTGCGTGCCGCTCACCCCCCGGGGACAGGATGCATTTCCGCGCCGATGCGACGGGTGAGCGGTGTTCAGCCGGGCGGGTGCGGCGGCACGATGGCGTGCCCCGCAGCGCCTACTCTCACGGCTTCGGCGCGGTCGCCGTCCCCAGCGTCTTCTCCAGACGCTTCGCCGCCTCCAGCGCGTCGCGGTGGTTGGGCATCAGCGAGACGCAGGTCTCGTACTCCTCCTTCGCCTCGGCCAGCTTCTTCTGCGCTTCGTAGAGCTGTCCGAGCGCGTAGTGGCCCTCCGCGAACGAAGGGTCGATCTTCACCGCCGCCTTGAACGACTCCTCGGCGCGCGCGGCGTTGCCCTTCCGGTAGAGCGCGTGTCCCAGGTACATCAGGGCGAGCGGATAGCGCGGCTCGTCCTCCAGCACCTCGCCCAGCACCTCCACCGCCTTGTCCACGTCTCCACCGCGGAAGTAGATGAAGCCCAGCTCCGCCCGGGCCTCCAGCTGCGCGGGGTCGCGCGCCACCACCTTCTCCAGCTCGCCCACCGCCTTGTCCGGGTGCCCGCTGCGCGAGTGCAGCACGCCCAGCCGCGCCAGCGCGGTGGTGTCATTCGGCGACCGTTTCGTCACCTCCAGAAGGAGCTTCTCCGCCTCCGTCCAGCTCCCCATTGACAGGTAGAGATCCGCCAGCGCCATCCGCGCCTCGTCGTTCTCCGGCGAGGCGGCGATGACCTCCTTGAACAAGGGCTCCGCTTTGGCGGCCACGCGCTTCTTCGCGTACGCGCGCGCGAGGTCGAGCTTCGCGGCGTCGCCCGGCTCCAGCTCGAGGCGCTCCTGGTATTCGGCGATCGCCCCGTCGAGGTTGCCGGACGCGATGTATGCCTCGGCGAGCGCCGCGTGCGCGGAGGCGTTGTCCGGCATCGCCTTGACCGCGACCTCCAGCGTCTTCACCGCCTCGTCCGTCTTGCCGAGCTGCAGGTACGCCAAAGCCAGCCCGCGGTAGGCGTCCGCGTTGAGGAAGCGATCGTCCTTCGTCGCCTCCACCGCCTTCTTGAACGCCTCCACGGCGCGGTCCTTCTTGCCCTGCATCAGGTACAGCTCGCCCAGCTTCACGTACGGGCCGGACGCGCGCGGCTCCAGCTCCAGCGCCCGCTCGAACTCCTTCGTCGCGCGCCGGTTGTCCCCGAGCCGGAAGTAGGAGAGCCCGAGGTTGAAGTGCGCCTCGGCGTAGTTCGGATCCGCGGCGATCGCCTTCTTGAACTCGGCGGCGGCGGCTTTGTGATCCGAAAGGCCGTCCAGCGCCACGCCGAGGTTGTTGTGCGCGAGCGCGTGGTTCGGATCGACCGCCAGCGCGCGCCGGAACTGGGCGATCGCCCCCTGGACGTCGCCCTCGCGCATGAGGATGACCCCAAGGTTGTAGTCCGCCTCCGCGTCCCCGAGCTGGCTGTGGGCCGCGTCCCGGAGCAGCTCCTTCGCTTCGCCGTACAGGTGCTTCTCCGCCAGCGCCTTGCCCAGGTTGACCTTCGCGGCGTTGAGGTCCGGCGACAGCTCCAGCGCCTTGCGGTAGGCGGCGATCGCCTCGTCCGTGCGGCCGCGCTTCTCCAGCGCCTCGCCGAGGTTGAAGCGGAGCTCGGCGTCGTTCGGCGACAGCTCCACCGCCTTCGAGAAGTGCTCGATCGCCAGATCGGTCTCGTCCAGCGTCCGGGCCAGAAGCCCGCGCTCCGCGTGCAGCGCCACGTCGTCCGGTGTCGCCGCCAGCGCCTCGTCGAGCAGCTGCTTCGCCTGCTGTGCCTCGCCGATCAGCCGGAGCGCGCGGGACAGGAGCACCTTGCCGTCGTCGTTCTCCGGATCCCGCTTCACCAGCTCGCGCAGCGGCCGGATCGCCTTCTT
Source organism: Myxococcaceae bacterium (assembly GCA_019686135.1). Lineage (GTDB taxonomy): Bacteria > Myxococcota > Myxococcia > Myxococcales > Myxococcaceae > JADGHL01. Next base: position 11,419 of record JADGHL010000104.1, read on the forward strand.
CGGCTGACCCAGCCCCAGGTACGCCAGCCCGAGCCGGTAGAGCGCCTCGGTGTCGTCGGGCGCCTCCTCGATGCGGGCCTCCTCCGCCTTCGCGGTGCGCTCGAGCGCGGCGGTGTCGCTTTCTGCGGCGGGACCGGCGGCGAGCAACAGGGCGATGAGGGCGAAGGACGTGGCCATGGTGGTCTCTCCCGGGTCACTCCAGAGTCACTCGACGAACGGGCTGGCGCGCGTGTCGAAGGTCTTCTTCGCCAGCGCCGCCTTCTTCGTGTCCCACACCGCCTTCGCCTCCGCGGCGGCGGCCTCCTGGTCCTTCTGCAGCTCCTTCTGCCGCTCAGCCACCTCCGCTTCGCAGTCCTTCACCTGGTTCTGGAACGTCTCCAGGCTCAGGTCCTCCGCGCCCTCCACCTTGGCCTTGCGGGCCGCTTCCAGCCGGGCCAGCTCGAACCGCGCCATGGCGCAGCGGAGCTGCAGCTGCATCAGGTCCAGGCGGGCGACGTTCACCTCCTGGCGCGCGCGCAGGTACGTTACCCGGCTCTCCGCCTCCTCCACGGCGAGATGGGCGATCTCTTTGGACTTCGGATCCTCGGCGCGGTCCACCTCGTCCTCCGCCGCGGAGAGCCGCGCCTTGGCCCGGCGCAGCCCGTCGCGCGCGCGCAGAACGTCGTTCTCCGCCTCGTCGCGCTTGTCGATCGCCACCGCCAGCTCGTTCTCCGCCTCGAGCAGCTCGATGCGCGTCTCGTACGGCAGCCGGGCCACCAGTTCGTCCGGGACCCGCATCCCGTACCTCGGAGCGCAGGCGAAGAACGCGCAGCACACGGACGCTGCGATGAAGGAGAAGCGCCTCATTGGACTTTCGCCTCGAAGGATCCGAACACCGTGCGGCCGCTGGCCAGCGTGGTGCCCTCGGAGAAGGTGATGTGGAGCTCGCCCGGCACCGTCTCGCCCGGAAGCAGCGTCCGGTGGAAGAGCAGCTCGCCGCGCCCGATGGGCGGCAGCTCCTGCAGCGGATCGTCGATCACCGCGCGGCTGGCCCTGCCGCGGGGGTTGCCCAGCGCGTCCGGCTCGGCCAGGTCGATCGCCTCGCCCGCGTCCACCGAGGTCCCCAACAGGCTGACCGCGACGCGGAGCACCACGTTCTCGCCCAGGCCCTGCGGCTGGACGAACCGCACCGCGAGATCGCTCTGTCCCTGAGACACGTCCACCGTGCGGTACGTGAGATCAAGCACCTCCGAAAGACTCCCCTCCAACCGGTACTCCCGTGGCCCGCACCCGGTGAAGAGAAGGGCGGCGGCGAAAGCCGCCCTCAAGACCTTCTCACCACTCACGACGAACGCCGTCATCGGCACGTCTTCCACTCCGGATCCACGTCCGGGCCCGAAAGGCCCGAGGTGTCTTTGATGACCGCCAGTTCGCGCCGCGCGCCGTCCACGTCTCCGAACCGGCAGCGGAGCGCGGCGAGGTTCACGCGCGCCTTCTCGTAGGTGGGGTCGGCATCGAGCGCCTTGCCGTACGCGGCGCGCGCGCCCATCGCGTCGCCGGAGAGCAGGAGCGCCAGGCCGAGCGCGTTGTGCGCGGACGCCCGCGTGTCCTCGAGCTCGGTGGCGCGGCCCAGCACCAGCTGCGCCGTCGGCAGCTGTCGGGCCTCCAGCCACGCCAGCCCCAGCGCCTCCATCGAGGCGGCGTCCATCACCTGTTCGGCCTTGCGTTGCAGCTCTTCGATGCCCGCCGGCGTCGGCTTCGGCGACACCGGCTGGATGGGCACCTTCGCCGTGTCGCTCTTCGTCCGGCACCCGAGCACCGCCGGCGTGAACACCTCGAGGGACTCGGCGCGCGACAGACACGCCTGCAGCGCGCTCTCCGCCCGCTGCTTCACCGGCGCGACCTGCTCCTTCACCGCCGCGCGGAACTGCTGGATCTCCGCCGCGCTGGCGCCCTCCGGCAGCGGGGTCGCCTCCACCACGTCCGCGAGGTGCTGGTACGCGGTGCCCAACCGCCACAGCGACGCCACCGCGTACTCCGCCGATCCCAGCGACGCGGCCTGGGTGTAGAGCCCCTCGAGCTGCTGGAGCATCGCCACCTTCTCCTCGACCTGGTCCGACGGCAGCGCCTTGTATTTCCGGTAGAGGATTTCGGCGAGGTACCAGATGCCCTTCGCGGTCTCCTCGGTCTGCCCGTTGGGCCCCTGCGCGATGGTGGTGAGCGTGTCGATGAGCCGCTGCGTCTCCTTGTCGTCCGCGCCCTTTCCGTTCTGCGCGGCGACCTCGGCGACGATCGCCCCCGCCTCCGCGGAGAGCTTGTCCAATGCCAGCGCCTGTTCCGCCGCTGCGCGCGCCCGTGCCGGCTCCTTCGCCTTCATCCAGGTCGTCGCGAGCAGGGTGAGCACCTCGCTCTTGCGCTTGCCGGCGATGTCCGCGGCCCTCTCGAGATCCTTCACCGCGCCCGCGGTGTCGGCGAGCGCCATGCGCAGCCGGGCCGCGGAGAGCCAGCCGTCCAGCGCCGAGCCGTCGTTGCCCAGCTTCTGCCCGAGCAGCTCGTAGTACTGCGCCGAGTCCTGGAACCGGCCCACCTCGGCGGCGTGCCGGCCCAGCGCCATCAGCACCGGCGAGACGTACTGGGACTTCGGGTACTCGTCGACGAAGCGCTGGCCGATCTCCGCCTCCTTCTCGAAGTCGCGCTTCTCGCGTGCCGCGGTGAACGCGCCGTACAGCGCCTTCTCGCCTATCTCCGCGCCCTTGTTCTCGTCCGCGACCTTGATCAGCCCCTCCACCACGTCGCCCGTCTCGGTGGCCGAGCGCAGGGCCAGCTCGCCCAGCTGATCCGCGCGGCTCTGGGTGAGGATCTCCTTCACCTCGGCGATGAAGCCGGGTGGCAGCTTCGAGGCGATGAACTTCTTGCCCGCCTCTTCCAGCCCCTTGAAGTCGTAGAGCTGCCGGTACGAGTCGAGCGCGAGGTGCCCGGCCACCGTGGCGTCCTTGTGCGTGGGGTTGCCGAGCGCGAACGCGGTGAACAGCTCGGCGGAGCGGTCGAACTCGCCGTCGTCGTAGTAGGCGCGGGCGATGTTGAACTTCACCTCGGTGACCTTGTCGCTCTGCGGGTACTTCGAGACGTACTCCGCGCCGAGCAGCTTGAGCGCCTGCCTCGCGTCGGCGACCTCGAACGCGTCGAGCTTGTCCACGTTCTCCTTCTTGAGCGCGGTGAAGTGCGAGAGCAGCGCGCCGTAGAGCGCGGACTCGTGGCTGCCGCCGTCGTCCGAATCGCCCGACCGGCTGCCCGGATTGGACGGGCCCTTCGCCGCGACCTTCGCCCCCTCCAGCTCCGAGTCGATCAGGTGCGCCAGCTCCTCGAACTGCCGCGCCGCTTCGGGGTACTGCTTTGCCGCGAACAGCGCGTCGGCGCGGTTGCGCATCATCACCCGGACGTACTTCTTCGGCCGGAACAGCGAGAGGTACTCGCGGTACGCGTCGGCCGACTTTGCGTACAGCCGCACGTCGTCCTTCTTCTGCGCCGTCGTGTGGAGGGTGGTGGCCAGGTCGCGCCCCATCTCCTCCAGCTCGGCGAGGATCTTCTTCCGTTCGGCCTCGTCCCGGTCCGGGTCCGTCTTCACCTCCACCGCGGCGCGGACCAGGTAGTGGATGTCCTCCGGTTCGGGCAGCACCTTGCCCTTCGCCGCCTTCAGCGAGTCGTAGATCTTCTCCGCGCGTTCGAGGTCCAGCTCCGGATCGCTGACGATCTCCAGGAGCTTGCGCAGCGCGGGGATGGCGTACTCGTACTGCTGCTTGATGAAGTAGCGTGTGCCCAGCTTGTCCAGCGCCAGGGCGAACGTGGCGCGCGAGTCGGAGAGCTTCTCGAAGTAGTTGATCGCCCCCTTCGCCGGCCGCGCCTCGGTGTAGCTGTAGACGAGATCCAGCAGGGCCTCGCGCTTGACGTTGAGCGCCTTCTGGGCGTCCACCCCGGGGACCGGCGCGCTGGCTGCGGCGGCTTCGAAGTAGGTGACCGCGTCGGCGTGCTTGCCCTGGTTGATGCGGATCCACCCCATCTTGTAGCGGGCCAGGTCGTGCACCGGCGAGGGCGGCGCCTCGAGGATGACTTGGTAGTGCTTCTCCGCCTCGGCCAGATCCGCCTTGTCGAAGAAGTAGTCGCCGAGGATCTGCTCCGCCTCCAGCCGCAGCGGGCTGTCCGGGTACTTGCGGATCAGCTCGCCCAGCGTCTTCAGCATCTCGGCGAACAGCCCCAGCTCACGCTGTTCGTGCGCCAGATAGAAGGTGACCTTGTCCGCGTCGTGGAAGTCCGGGTGCTCGCGGAGCAGCCGGCTGTAGATCTGGATCGCCTTCTCCTTGAGCAGCTTCGTCTCGGGCGAAACGATGGCGCCCTTCGCGCCCTCCGGTCGCGACTCGGCCTGCTGGTAATAGACGTAGCGCGACTTCTCCACGTACAGCTCGGCCAGCCGGAACTGGAGGTCGGGCAGGTACGGCGCGTTGCGGGACTTGGCGATCAGCTTCTCGGTCTCGAGGATCGACCGGTCCACCTTGAAGATGTCCCGCTTGAGCTTGAGCAGCAGCGCCTCGTGTTCCTTCTGCTTCGACTGGATGGGGTTCCACTCGGCCTCGGCGAGGGCCGGGCCGGCGGCGAACAGCGCGCAGGTGGCGCAGAGCGCGGCGAGCCTCCTCATTGCGCGGTGTCCTCCATGCAGCGGCTCTCGAGGTGGAACCGGTACGTGCGCAGCTCGTCGTTCCAGTACTCACCGTCGAACCGGAAGGCGACCTCGTCGTCCTTCAACGCCTGCTCTTCCTTCGGCGTGACGAGCTTCGCGCCCTTCTTCACGCGCTCGTACAGCTTGAGGCCGACCTCGTAGTCCATCAGGCGCACCTGTTCGGCCGCGCGCAGAAGTTTGTCCGCCTCGTGCCGCACCGCCTCCGCCAGCCGCTCTTGGAACACGCGCTGCGCCTCGGCGTGCGCGAGGTCGTAGAGCTTGACCAGGTGCGGGAAGAGCCGGTCGCCGAAGCTGCCGGCGTACTTGCCCAGCCGTTCGCCCTCCAGCTCCAGCGTCTGTAGGAACTGGGCGGCGCGGTGCGTGCCGCCGGTGGCCATCGCCGCGCGGCGGAGGCGCAGATCCTCGGCGAGGTCGGTCCGGTCGTGGATCGCCTCCAGCGAATCGGCGAAGCGGCGGTTGAGCTCCTTCGCCGCGCGCTTGGCCGGCAGGTAGTGGCACAGGTCGCGATAGATGAACGCCCGGAGCAGGTACTTGTCCGGGAGGAACTCGTCGCGGAACGAGGGCGCGTCCAGCGTGGTGAGCAGGCCCATCGCCTCGTGGAGCTGCCCCAGCTGATACCGCGCCCACGCCTCCTCCAGATAGAGCGTGGCCTGGCCGGGATCGAGCGGCGGGAGCTTCACCTCGGCGTACGCCTTCAGCGCGCCTTCGTAGTCCTGCTTCTCGTACTTGAGGCGCGCCACCGCGAGCAGCGACTCGTTCTTCATCGCCGGCGTCAGCTTCGGGTCCCGGGAGAGCTCGTAGAACGCGTCGATGAGATCGTCGTCGACCTTCTTCGCGTGCTTGAGCCGGGTGACCAGCAGCGCGAACCGGGCGCGCGAGGCTTCGGGGCTGGTCTCGTCCAGCTTGGCGAAGTGGTTCTTCGCCCAGCGCTCGTTGCCCACCTTCAGCGCGATGAGTCCCTGCTGATAGTGCGCGTAGGCGGCGATCTCCGGGGGCAGAAAGCCCAGATCCAGCGAGCCGAAGATCTGCTCGTCGATCATCGTCTCGTCGTGCGGCAGTTCGGTCAGCACCCGCAGCTCCTCCAGCGCGCGCGGGAGCACCGCCGGGTTGGAGCGCTCGCGGGCGATCCGCGCCAGGTAGTAGCCGGCGGCGTGGGTCAGCCCCAGCTCGCGCAGCGAACGCGCGAGGAAGTACTGCGCCCAGGCGTAGTTCTCGTCGGTCGGCGGCGATCCCTCGAGGTACGCGTAGAACATCGGCGCCGCGTCGCGGAAGTCGTTGGCGTAGAACTGCTGGAGCGCTGCATCGAGCAGCTTCGGATCCGCCTTCTGCGGCGGGGCCTCGGGCGTCTCGGCGGCGGCGGGGTTGCCGGATCCGGCCGGCTCTTCGGGCTTCGCGCCCTCCTTGTCTGCGCCTGCGCCCTGCTTGTCCGGCTTGTCCGAAACGGCGGCATCGGGCGCTGGCGCGTCGTCCGGCGGGTTGGCGCCGGCGAGGGCGCGTTGGTTCCACGAACAAGCGATTGCCGCGCACAGACCGAACAGCGCCGCCGCGCGGTGGGCGGGCGCGAACGTCGAGAACGGGCTCATTCGGTGGCGCCGAAGTTCAGGGCGGTGGAGAGGAAGAGGGTGGGGACGTGCAGCACGCGCGGACCGTCGGCGATCACCACGTTGTCCACGCCATCCAGCCGGAAGCTCACCCACTTGTTCTGGAACACACGCAGTCCCGCGCCGACCGCGATGCCGGGGCGGAAGCCGACGTTCATCTTCAACACCGTGCCGCCGAGGGAGAGGAACGCGGCGAAGTGGACCACCCGCTGGTTCATCACCGCGAGCTTTCCGTAGAAGGGGCTCCACACCAGGTCGGAGCCGGCCATCCACTCCACCTCTTCGAACACGGTGGGATCGACGCCGAAGTCGCGCTCGAGCTGTTCCCGAAGGCCGGTGTCGACGGAGTACGAATACGTCCCGCGCGCGATCTGCCAGGCGAACGAGTCGGTGAAGTGGTAGGTGTAGCCGACCTGCACCGCCAGGCCCTTGTAGAAGGCATCCAGCGGGAGCACGCCCACGCCCAGGTCCAGCTCGTGGTTCATCCGGTACAGCCGCTCCTGTACCGCGCTCACGCTCCCCGGGTTCTCCAGCGACTCGTATTGCGCCAGCGCCGCCGACGGGAATGCGCCTGCGAGGATGCCGATCAGCATCACCACCCGTGCGGGTCTCATGTCGTTCATGTCCGTTTCGAAGCTCGCCGGCTAGTAGCCGACCGAGTTGAAGAGGAAGGGATAGGTGATGATCACCGTGCCGCCCTTCGCGTGCGGGAACCTCCACGACTTGATCGCGCGGAGGATGCAGCTTTCGACCTCGTTGTTCCGGAGCGACGAGCTCTTGGTCCTCGCCGTCGTGACGATGCCCGACGTCGAGATGCTCCACTCCAGCACCGCCTTGCCGGAGAGCCCCGGATCCTTGAGGAGGGCGCGCTCGTAGCAGGCGCGGACCTCCTGGAAGTGGGAGTTGATGACCTTCGCCACCGCGTCGCGGTCGATGCTGCCCGACGCGGCGACCTGGCGTGCGCTCGCGCGGGTGACCGTGCCGCGGACCTTCGCGCCCTTGCCGAACCCGGCCGCCCCGAGCGCGCCGATGCCGCCCC
>JADGHL010000236.1 GCA_019686135.1 Myxococcaceae bacterium
CATGATCCCCGTCCGCGCCGTCGCGCTCCTCGTCGCCGTCGCGGCGCCCGTCTTCGCCGCGCCGCCGCCCTCCGCCCCTCCCTCCACGGATGCGTCCCCAAACCGGCGGATCAACATCGAGTTCCGCGGCAAGCTCCGAGACGCGCTCAAAGCGATCGCCCAACAGGGCGGCCTCAACCTGATGGTCACCGGCCCTCTGGAAGAGGACGCCGAGGTCTACCTGAAGGACGTGAGCGCCGAGGAGGCGCTGCGCACCGTGGCCCAGGCGTACCACCTCGAGGTGCGCCAGTCGGGCAGCATCTGGACGCTCCGGGCGACGACGCCCGCAGAACGCGCCGAGGCACCCGAGGCCACGCCTCCGGCCCCCGCCACTCCGAAGGCGCCGCCCGCGCCGGAGCTTCCACCCGTGCCCCCGCTGCCGCCGCTCCCGGAGATCAAACCCGGCATGGCGGAAGAAGCGATCGAACGGGCGATGCGCGAAGCCGAAGCGGCCGCCGAGCGGGCGCAGGAGGAGGCCGACCGCGCCCTGGCGCAGGCGGAAAAGCAGCTCGGGGCGATCGCCGACGACGGCAGCGAAAGCGCCGAGCGGATGCGCGAGAAGGCCGAACAGCTGCGCGAACGCGCCGACGAGCTGCGCGAGCGCGCCGAGGAGGCCCGTGACCGCGCCCGCGAGGCGCGCGAGCAGGCCCGCGAGGCGTTGCGCGCCGCCCGGAAGGTGATGCACGAGCGCGTCGGGTTCGCCGGCCCGGTCGTGGTGAAGGAGGACGAGGTGGTGAAGGAGGCGGTCGCCTACGGCGGCCCCATCACCGTGGAGGGCCACGTCGAGGACGACGTGGTGTCCTTCGGTGGGCCGGTCAAGCTGGGCCCCAAAGCCTGGGTCGAGGGCGATGTGGTCTCCTTCGGCGGAGAGATCGAACGCGCGGAGGGCGCGATCGTCGAGGGCGACATCAAGGCGATCGGCGGGGACGTGGTGGGCGTGGCCGCCAAAGACGTCGCGCGCAAGATCTCGCAGAAGCAGACACTGTCCTCGCGCGTCGAGCGCGACGAGGACCACTCGCTGGCGTGGTTCCTGGCCTGGTTCGCAGTGCTCTTCGGGGTGGGCTTCGCCGGTTCGCTGCTCGCGCCCGCGCGGATGAAGGCGATCCAGGAGGACGTGCGCCGTCAGCCGCTGCGATCCGGAGCGGTAGGCCTGCTGGGGGCGATCATGCTGCTCCCGCTCACGATCCTGTTGTGCGTGACGCTGATCGGGATCCCGGTGGCGCTGCTCATCCTGTGGCCGCTGGCCATCCTGGGCGCGGCGATCGGATTTACGACCGTGGCGAGCGAGATCGGCCTTCGGCTGCCCATCCTGCGCGGCCGCAAGACCCAAGCGCTGGTGCTGGCGTTGGGGCTCGCGCTCCTGCTGGCGGTCGGCTTCATCCCGGTGCTGGGGCCGATCACCCTCACTCTGGCGGAGCTCATCGGCTTCGGAGCAGTGCTGCGCACCCGGTTCGGAGGGCGCGGTCAGACGCCCGGTCCGTTCACCCGCGTGGACATCCCCAACGCCTCGGCGCTGTAGGGGAAAGGCGGCGGCCCGAGCCACGCCTCATCCGGAAAACTCGGGTCTGCGCCCTCGCGCCTGATGACCGGCGACTTCCAGGCAGCAGCCGGGATCGGCCAGGCTGCCAGGCCCGCCCTCCGACAGCCTGTCCGCGCCGGTGCGTCCGACAGCACCGGGCGACAAGAACAACATCCACAGATGCTCCCGTTCGCCCGGGCCCCGGGGGGCCCTGATTTTCCGCCGCAGGGTGGACAACCCTCTGGTGTCTGCGTTGGGAAAAAGTAGAGGTTTGTCGACCCTGCGCGCCGGAATCGGCTCGCGGCTGGAGGCTTCCCTGGCAGGCGCGCACCTCCGGATCTGGATCACCGGCACCTGGACGCGGCGATCGTTTCCCGCCTCTCCTCCTCGACCTTCGTCGGCGACGACGCCGGGTGGGAGCGCGAGGCGATCGGCAAACTCCGCCGGTGACGGAAGTCCGTAGACGGCGGTGGACTCGTCGCGAACGGTCAAGCCGGTCCGATCGGCCGGTCTCAGCATTGCGCTCACCGGTTGGATGAGCCCCTGGCGCGGCGGGGGATTCCCGACGCCGCCTCCAGCCGTTCGAGGAGCTGGCGCGTCCGCATCGCACGGCGGTCGTCCGCACCCACCTGGACCTCCAGCTCCGCCGTAGGCATCTGCTGAAAGATGCGGGAGAGCACAGACTCGTCGACGTCCGGCTCGACGGGCACCCGGGCACCGAAACCACAGCTCGCCAGCGCGGGCACCTCCGGGGGTGGAACGAGCACCTCCACCATGGCGAGCACCTCCACCGAACGGGCCTCGCAGCGGGGGATGGAGGCTCCGCGTAGCAACACCAGGGACTTCTGCGCGGGCATCTGGGCGAACCGCGCGAAGCTCTCGAGGTCGATCGCCGCAGGAGACCAGCGGACGCGGTCGACGCCCGCCGCCCTCACCCGATCGCCGGTCGCCTCATCGAGGTTTCCCACGACATCGACGGCAAGCCGCCGCACGCCGAGACGGGTGACCGCCGGTCCGAGATCAGCGACGTTCCGCAGCCACAGCCCGGCACGCGGCGCCTTTGCGAGCGCATCGAGCTGCGTGGGCCTGAGCGGCGGCCGCACCTCCACCCAGGCTTCCTCGAACCGCCGGAGCTTCTCGGATACGGCCGGCGACAGCGTGTTGGAGCGCGTTCGGAGCCAGAGCACCACGCCCGGACGGGCGAGGGCACCGAGCGCGTCGGCGTCCAGCTCCTCGGACGCGAACACGTGGACTCGATGTCCCGGCGTGGTGAACGCCTCAGGTGAACGTGAGCCGAACGGGGCGGGGGCAGGCTGTGCCGGATCCGGATGCGCCCCGTCCGCCGTCACGCGGGTGCGGATCACTGGCTGCGGTGTGCTCCCCGCGCCGGGTCTCAGCGGAACCGCGGGTGCCCCCTCCCGGGCCGCGTTCAAACGGAGCGCTGGATCTCGCACCAGGACTGCGGGCGCCTCGTCCGGCACCGTGCTCGGACGGAGCGCGGGAGCCGACGCGCTGCGTGCGGCCGATCTCGCCGAGAATGCGGGCGCCTCCTGCAGCGCCGCGACTGGACGGACCGCTTGAACCCGCGCGCGGACTGCGGCCAGTCTCACCGGGACCGCGGACGCCACTTCCGGCACTGAGCTCGGCCGGAGCGGGGGATCCCGCACGACGCCTGCGGCCGGCCTCGCGGGGCCTGCGGCTGCCTCCTCCAGCGCCGCGACTGGACGGACCGCTTGAACCCGCGCGCGGACTGCGGCCAGTCTCACCGGGACCGCGGACGCCACTTCCGG
>JADGHL010000105.1 GCA_019686135.1 Myxococcaceae bacterium
GGCGGGAGGTGGCGGATGGGCGTGGGGATGGTGGGCGATGGGGGAGCGGCGGTGCCGGGGGATCCCGCCGCGAGTGAAGGATCGGTGAGGGCCCGTGCGGTGACCGAGGGCCCGCGGGAGCGCCTTATGCGGCTCGGTCCGCAGGCCCTCACCGATCCGGAGCTCGTCGCGGTGCTGTTCGGTACCGGCTGCCGCGGCAACCCGGTGATGACCATAGCGGAGAGCCTGGTCGCGCTCGGCGGTGGGCTGAGGGCGCTGGCGCAGCTCGAACCCGAGGAGCTGTGCACGCTGCCGGGGCTGGGGCCGGCGCGCGCGGCGCAGCTCGTGGCAGCGCTGGAGCTGGGCCGGCGGGTGCAGCGCTCGCAGGACACGCGCCCGAGGCTGACCACGCCGAAGCAGATCTTCGACTACGTGTACCCGGATCTCTCGGCGCTCCGGCGCGAGGTGTTCCACGTGCTGTGCCTCAACGCACGCAACGTGCTGTTGCACAACGCGCGGATCTCCGAAGGCACCCAGAGCACCTGCCCGGTAGATCCGCGCGACGTCTTCCGGATCGCGCTCGCCACGAAGGCGGCCGCGCTGGTCCTGGTCCACAACCATCCCTCCGGCGACCCGAGCCCATCGGTGATGGACGTCGCCATGACCCGGCAGCTGGTGCGCGGCGCCAGCGTGCTGGGGATCAAGGTGCTCGATCACGTGGTGATCGGCGAGACGCGCTACCACTCGATGGCGGAGTCCGGCGAGCTGGCGCGGATCGAGGAGGCGGAGGGCGGTGTGGCATGGCACGAAAGGGTGTTCTCATGGCAGCAGCACTGATGGGTCTGGGGTCCTGTTCCGGTCCTCTTCCGCAGACGTACGAAGTGGACGTGCTCGAGGACGACGGGGCCACCGTGGTGCCCCGTCCGGATGGTCTGGCAAAGGTGTGGCACCGAACCGCGCTGCCTCCCGAAGCGAAGGAAGGCGACGTGGTGGTGGACGGGCGCGTCGATCCCATCCTCACCGCACAGCTGCGCGACGAGGTGCGGGAGGCGCGGGCGCGGCTTCGCCGGATCGAGCTTTCGCCGGGCGGAACCCTGGACGTGGAGGACGGCTCCGACGAGGGAGCGGCCAGCAGCGCCGAGACCCGTTGACCACCCGTCCGGAAGCGTGATCTATGCGAGCGATGATCGCCGCGCTGCCGCACTTTGAGGAGGCCCGCGAAGGCCTTTGGCGGCACTTCGGTTACACGGAGTTCCGGCCGGCGCAGGCGGAGGTGGTCTCCAGCGTCCTGTCCGGCCGCAACACCGTGGTGGTGATGCCCACCGGCGCGGGGAAGAGCCTGTGCTACCAGCTCCCGGCGGTGCTGCTGCCCGGGGTGACCGTGGTGGTCTCGCCGCTCATCGCTTTGATGAAGGATCAGGTGGAACAGCTGCGGGCCCGCGGCATCGCCGCCACCTTCATCAACTCCACCCTCACCGACCTCGAGCGCGCCGAACGGATTCGTCAGCTGCGCGCGGGCGCCTTCAAGCTGGTGTACGTCGCCCCCGAACGCTTCCGGAGCCCCGCGTTCCTCGACGCGCTCGTGGAAGCGAAGGTGGACCTGTTCGCGGTGGACGAAGCGCACTGCATCTCGCAGTGGGGCCACGACTTCCGCCCCGACTACGCGGCGCTGGGCCAGGCGCGCAAACGGCTGCGCCCGCCGCGCACCGTGGCGCTGACCGCCACCGCGACCCCGGAGGTGCGCGAGGACATCATCCGCTCGCTGTTGATGAAGGACCCGCAGGTGTTCGTGGCGGGGTTCGATCGCACCAACCTCTTCCTCGAGGTGGTGCCGGTCCGGGGCGACGACGACCGGAAGAACGTCGCCGCGGAGGCGATTCAGCGCTCCGGCGGCAGCGGGATCATCTACTGCTCCACCCGCAAGGGCGCCGAGGCGATGCACGAGGCGCTGCGGATCCGCAAGCTCCATCCGGTGCTCTACCACGCGGGGATGGACGACGACGCCCGGCGCCGCGCGCAGGACGAGTTCATGAGCGCGCCGGACGCGGTGGCGGTGGCCACCAACGCGTTCGGAATGGGGATCGACAAGCCGGACATCCGGTTCGTGATCCACGCCAACATCCCCCGCGCGGTGGAGGCCTACTACCAGGAGATCGGCCGCGCCGGACGCGACGGCCAGCCCGCCCACGCGCTGCTTCTGTTCAACCACTCCGACGTCTACACGCAGGACCGGTTGATCAAAGGCAACCACCCGCCGGAGTCGGTCATGGCGGATGCCTGGCACGCGCTTCGGAGCTACGGCGAGTTCGACAAGAGCCTGCACGTGCTCGCGGAGCAGATCGGCGGCTCGGAGTTCGAGGTCTCCGCCGCGGTACGGATCTTCGAACGCGAGGGGAAGATCGTCCGCGGCTCACGCGGCGAGGGCCCGTGGCAGCTGACGCTGCTGGAGAAGGCCCGGCAGACGCACCCACACACGCCCGCCGCCCGCGCGCTCCTGGAGGTGCTGCTCGAGCAGTACCCGGTGGGCCGGCGCATCTCCACCGAGCTTTCGGTGCTGGCCCGCCGCGCGAAGCTGGACGAACCGGCGGTGCGGCGCGCGCTTTCGCTCCTGGAGAGGGCCGGCGCGGTGCAGACCCGGCGCCCCTTCCAGGGCCGGACCATCCAGGTGGTCCACGACGTGCCGTTCGCCGAGCTCGGCCTCAACCTGCAGGCGGTGCGCGAACAGGAGCGGCGTGCCCTGCTTCTTCTGCGGCGGATGACCGACTACGCGTACGCCACGCGCTGCCGGCGCGCGTTCATCCTCCGGTACTTCGGCGAGGCGTTGGAGGGCCCCTGCTCCGGGTGCGACGTCTGCCACGGCCACCGCATCAATCCGAAGACCGTCTCCTCGCCCGCGCCGGCCACAAGTGCTCCGGAGGGGCTGCGGCCCGGGCTGCACAGCGAGCTCGCGCTCACGCAGCTTCGGGACTGGCGCCGCGAGATGGCGCGCGAGCTGGGCGTGCCGCCGTACCTCATCTTCAGCGACAAGGCGCTCCTGGCGATCGCCACCGCGCTCCCCATCACCCGGGAGGAGTTCCTGCGGATCAAAGGCACCGGCGAGTCCCACTGGGAGCGCTTCGGCGCGAAGGTCCGCGACGTCTGCCTGATGGCCCGCGCCGCCGGGCACCAGCCGGCACCGGTGCCGCTCAAGAACGCGCGGCGGGCGCGGCGGCGTTGATCAAGGCTCCGAGTACCGGCGGTACAGAAACCGCCGCATCAACCACATTCCCGCGCCGACGATCAGCGCCATCGCGAAGATGATCGCCACGGTGGTGCCGCTGAAGATGAGCCGCAGCGTCACCTCCGAGATCCGGTCGTGTCCGTAGGCGGCGCGGATTCGGTCCATCAGGCCCAACAGCTCCAGCGACCGGGCAGGCAGCGAGTCCAATACCAGCGTCGCGCGCGCCACCCACGGGTTGGTGGGGAACAGGTGGCTGACGATCTCCACCACCACCCCCACCGCCAGGTACACCGCCGACAGCAGCGTGGCGTTGCCGAACATGATCCGGAACAGCGGTACCGGCGGCGGGATCTGCGGAGGACTTTGCGCGACCACCGTCATCTCGATGCGAGGCGCTTCTTCAAGGCAGCCGCCGCGCGCTCTGCCCGGCTGACCGCGTCCTCGTCCCCGCCTATCTGCAGGAAGCGCTCGTACTCGTCCAGCGCCTTCGCCTGATCCTCGTCGTCCCCCTTCGCCAGGAACTCGGCGTGCTCGAGGCGAATCGCCCCATTGGTCGGATCCACGCTCACCGCCCGGGCGAACGCCGCCTCCGCGTCGTCCAACTTCAGCCGCTCGGCGGCCAGCGCGGCGGCCAGCTGCGCCGGCCCGAACCAGGGGGCCAGCTTGATGGCCTCGTCCGCGGCCTCCTTCGCCTCCTTCGCGTCCTTCGAACGGCCGCTGGCGAGGAGCACGCGCGCGCGCGTGGCTTCGGCGAAGGCGCGGTCCCACACCGCCGGCGCCTCTCTGGCCAGCGTGGTGAGCGTTTTCAACGCCGAGCGCGGCACCCGGGGCAGCTTCACGTAGAACGCGCCGATCTGCCCGCACACCGAATCCTTGTCCTCGCGCACCGCCGCAGCGAACGCCGCCTCCGCGCCCGCGGTGTTGCCCGTGCGCAAGAACGCATGGCCGATCGCGCAGAAGGTCTCCGGGTCTTTGGGGTCCAGCTTGTTGGCGCGCTCCAGATCCTTGAACGCCGCCTTGCTGTCCCCCTGGGCGAAGTGGATGGCCGATCGCACCCGCCAGGACTCGGGCGCGTCCTTGTCGTAGCGGATCGCCAGCGAGGCCTCCTTCTCCGCCTCATCCAGCTTCCCGGACTGGTACAGCGCCAGCGCGGAGAGCCGGTACGACGAGGCGACGCGGTCGGTGGCGTCCTTCCACTTCGAGATCAACTCGACCGCCTCCCCCACCCGGCCGGTCATCAGGTACGCGCGCGCCAGCGCGGCGTGGGCTTCGTTGTGCGAGTCGTTCCGCCGCACCGCCCGCTCCAGCGGATCGACGGCCAGCTTCGGGAAGCCCAGCTCCAGGAGGAGCCGCCCGTACGCGCAGGCGCCCTCCACGTCGTCCGGATCCTTCGCGGCCTCCTCGTAGCGGGCCTTCGCCTTGTCCAGCTCGCCCCGGGCGTAGTGGATGTCGCCGAGCGCGACCAGCGCCTCGGCCCGGGCGCGCTTCGCCACCGGGAGGATCTTCTCCAGCACCTGGATGGCCCGATCGACCTCGCCATCCTGGGCGTCGGCGCGGGCGAGGTAGATGACGGCCTCGCTGGGGAACCGGCCGCCCACCTGGGTCCGCTCCAGCTCGCTGCGCGCGCGCTTCCAGTCGCCGGATCGGGCCCACGCCACGCCGCGCACCAGCGAGATCCGCCGCGACTCCGGGTTCGCCGGCACCCGCGCGAGCGCCTCCTTCGGGCGATCGCGATCCACCAGCACGCGCGCCAGCGCCTCGAGCGCGTCCTCGCTGTGCGGCTTCTCCGCGAGCGCCGCCTCGAACGCGTCCTGCGCGTCCACCATCCGGCCCGCCTGGCGGAAGGCCTGACCGAGCGCGAGGTTCGCCTCGTACCCGCGCGAGCGGAACCGCTTCGCCGCCTGGGTGAGCACGTCGATCGCCTGCGCGGTCGATCCGGTGGCCGCCAGAAGCCGGCCCTGGACGATCGCCTTGCGGAACCGGAGGTCCTCGCTGATTTCGTCGTCGGCCGGGAGCGTCTTCATTTCGGTGACCGACGTGTCGAGATCCTGCCCCAGCTCCAGGCGGCACTCCGCGGCGCCCAGCACCCGCGCCGGGTGCGCGGGCGAAATCTTCCCGGCGGTCTCGTAGAACTCGAGCGCCTTCTGGCAATCGCCGTTGGCCCGGGTGAAGTCACCCACCGCCACCAGCACGCGCACGTTGTTGGGCTGCCCCTGGAGCGCGACCTCGAAGCGCTCCCGGGCTCCCTTCGGGTCGCCCTTGTCGAGGAGCAGGCGGCCCGCGAGCGCGTTCTCCTCCGCCGAGGGGCCGTTGGCCGCGATGAGCTGTCTGCCCCGCTCCGCCCGGTCCTTGCCGTCCGCGAGGAACCAGGCGGCGGTGGCGTACAGCCCCGGGAACTCCTCCTTCACGCCGCGGTGATTCAACGCCGCCAGCCCCGCCTGCCGATCCTCCGGGTGTGCGCCGTGCTCCGCGAAGAGGATGCCCCGGGTGTACGCCTCGAGCGCCCACACCTCGGTGACGTCCTCGTCCATCCGCCGGGCGCGCTCGAGCGCCTTGAGCGCTTCGTCATAGGAGGCGCGCGTGTCCTGGAGGATCGCCTTCTTCGCTTCGATCAGCGCGTCCGCAAGGCTCCCCTGATTCACCGAGAGCGTGCGGACGTAAATGAGCGCGCCCACCGCCAGCGCCACCACCGCCACGCCGAACGTGGCGAACTTCAACCAGTGCCGCGCGAAGAACGAGCGCTTCGCCTTGCTGGCGGCGAGCTTCTCGCGCAGCTCGCGTTCGTACTCGCGGGCGATCGCCTCCGCCGCGGACGCGGAGACCTCGACCTTCGGCACCTCCAGCGACGAGGTCGGCTCCAGCTCGGGGATGTCCTCCAGAAGGCCCGTCCCCGCCGGTTTCTTCGCGGGCGCGGGTGCAGGAGCAGGCGCCGGCGCAGCGGAGACGGGGACGGGGTTCTCCTCCGACGGAGGCGGCAGCTCGCCGAGAAGCCCGCCGCCGGCGTCCGGACGGTCCTTCGGATCGTGGACCTCCACCTTCCCGTCCAGGAACAGGTCCTGGCTCACCGCGACCGACGGTTCGTCGGGCACAGTGGGCGAAGGCTGGGGCACCTGGATGGGCAGCGTCTCGCCGCGCTCCTCGGCGAGCCCGTTGGCCTTCCGGAGAGCGGCGACCGATCGCCGGGCGACCACGTCGAACGGATCCTCCGGCGCCTTCGCGTTGGCATCGGCCTCGTCGGTCCCGGCGAGCGCGTTGAACGTCGCGGTCAGCCCGACCATGACCTCGGCGGAATCGGTCCGCCGCGGCACGGCGGCAAACGGATCGGGTTCGGACTCAGAGCCGTTCGGGATCTCTCCGTTGGTCTGTCCGTTGCTACCCGGATGCGCCGGGGCTGCCGCCGGCGTGAGCACCGGGATTCCCGGCTGTGTCGCTGCGGGCTGTGCCGCCTGGGCCACGGGGGTGAGCACCGGAATCCCGGGTTGCAGTCCTGAGGGCCGCGCCGTCTGGGCCGCGGGCGTGCGCACCGGAATCCCGGGCTGCGTGCCTGTTGGCCGCGCCGCCTGGGACACGGGAGTGAGCACCGGGATGCCCGGCTTCGGCCCGGTGCCCTGCTGGACGGAAGGCGCCAGAGCGACGATGGCGTTCAGCTCGGTCGGCGCCTCCGCGTCCGCGCCGCCCGCACCGTTCGCCGGGACGTACGCCGGCCGCGAGACCTCGGTGGCGTCGCGATCCGGAGGGAGCCCGGGGTCGATCTCGTGCTGCTCCGTGGGCGGATCCACCCTCGTGGGCTCGACCAGCACCGGCGCCGGCCCACCGGCGAGCGCGGCCTGGGTCTGCTCCAGCCACTGGCGCACCCGGCCGTCGTTGGGCTGCAACGCCACCGCTTTCTTCAGGAGCGGGAGCGCGGAGCGGTACAACCCCTTGTGCAACAGCACCTCGCCGATCAGGTTGTAGGCGTGCGGGTTGTCCCGGTCGATGGCGATCGCCCGGTCGAACTGCTCCATCGCCTCCGCGGGGCGGCCCAGGTTGATGAGCGACTTGCCCCACAGCACGCGGCCGATGACCGAGCGCGGGTGGTGCTGCAGACCCGCCTGGCAGACCTCGATGGCGCGGGCGTTGTCGCCCCGTTCAATCAGCGCCTTGGCGAGCTCGACGAAGACGGTGGAGGCAGGATCCTGGGCCAGGATCTGCTCGTACTTTTCCACCAGGGACTTGGCCATGTGAGGCGGCGAACTTAGCAAACGATCTGCTAGCGTCGCGCCCGTGTTGACATGCACCCGCCCGGCCGCCTTGCTCGTGGTTGCGGGCCTGGTTCTTTCGCTTGCCATCGCCTGCGCGCACCGCCCGACCGGCGGCGATCCGGAGAGCGCCCGCAGGACGGCGGACCTCTTCCACCACCGGATCCGCTGGAAGGACTACGGAGGCGCCAGCCTGCTGCTGGTGCCGGAGAAGCGCGAGGCCTTCGAGGAGGCGCGGCGGCTGCTCAACGACAGTCGGGACCTCACCATCTCGGACTACCAGCTGGACGAGCTGCAGCTGGTGGAGGGCGGTACCGCGGCGCGGGTGGTGTCGAAGATCTTCTGGTACCGGCTGCCCTCGGTGAGCGCGCGCGAGGATACCGTGGTCACCGACTTCGTGTACCGCGACGGGACGTGGATGATCGCTCGCCAGGTGGGCGGGCCCTTCGACGAGGAGCTCTCGGCGCCGTACGTGCCACCGGATGCGGACGCGGGCACGGGCAGCGCCGCGCGGTAGACCTTCTCCGACTGCTCATGCTGGAGCGGCGACGCAGGTGGTCTCCGCTCCTCGGGAGCGGGGACTGCCCCGGACTCTCATCCGCTTTGGCGCCGCCCCTCGGGAGCGGCACCCTCGCGGTCGCACTGCCCAGCACGAGCAGTCGAAAAAAAACCGCCCACCGTCTCGGGGCCGGCCGAGGCGGTGGGCGCCGGGAGTTCCCCCATGGAACTCCCTACCCATTTTTGGACTGCCCGGACGACCTCGTCGCCCCTGGCGTCGCGTCCTGCCGGGCCGTTCAGCAAAGCGGGTGCCATGCCCGGGCAGAAGGTTCCTCCAGCGAATCCCGGTGCTTATGGGCACTCGGCCGCCAGCCCAGCGGCGATCGCCCTCACAACCCGTGACACCGCTGTCATGCCCCTGATCAAACGCTGCAGGATCCGCGAAGCACGCCTACTCGCCGATGACGCTTCGGATGGTCTCCCGCATGGAGTACTTCGGCTTCCATCCAACGTCTTTCACCCACCTCGACCCATCCACCATGCAGAGGAACTGGATGTGGTCGATCTCCCCGGGCGGGAAGCTGGCGAGGCGGTACTTGAAGAGCGTGGCGAGCGCGGGCCGGATGAGCGGCCCGGGCACCGGGAGCGTGGTGGTGCCGAGCTCGCGGAAGATCGCTGAGAGCGGCACCTCGCCCGGGCCGGTGACGTTGTACACGCCGCGGGCCTCGGGCCGCAGCGCCTCCACCATCGCGCGGGCGGCATCCTCCACGTGGATGAGCTGCACCATCGGATCGAACCCAGCCACCACCCAGGGACGCTTGAGCCGCAGATAGTTGGAGGGCGCGTTCTTGATGTTCGGCCCCACGATGTGGACAGGCCGGAGGATTACCGTCTGGATCTGCGGGTGCCGCCAGAAGAACCCGTGGGCGAGCATGTCCACTTCGATCAGATCGCGCACTCCGGAGAAGCGGCTGGCCGCCATCAGCGGCGCGTCCTCGGTGAGGAAGTTGGAGTTGTCCGGGGACGGCCCGTAGACGTTGGCGCTGGAGAGCACCACCACCTTCCGGACGTTGTACTTGGCGCAGTACTCGAGGATCCGGGTGGTGCCGACCACGTTGAACGAGTGGTGCTCCTCTTCGTTCATCCGCGGGTCGTGCATGATCCCCATGTGGATCACCGCCTTGATCGGCGATCGGCGGAAGACGTCCTCCGCCTTGCGCTTGCGTAAATCCAGCTGGTGGAGCTCGATGTCCTTGGGCTTGCCGGGGAACGGACGGCGGTCGATGCCGATGATCCGCTCCTCGCGGTGCAAAAGCTTGGCGAGCGTCCGGCCGAGGTTCCCGCTGATCCCGGTGACGACCACCGCGGGACGTTCTCTGTTCGAGGCAGCCACTAGAAGAACACCGATTCGCGTTCGCGCAGGCCTTCGTTGATCATCGCCTGCAGGGTGGTCTTCACCTGCTTCACCTTCTTGTCCAGCTCCGCGTCGTCGTCATCCGCGCGGCCGGAAAAGCGCATCGGTTCGCCGAAGTGGATGTGGTACCGCGACGGCAGCGGCAGCGGCAGGCCGGTGGGGGTGATGGGGAATGCGGGCATCCCGAGCAGCCTCGCCAGCGGCTTGATGTCCAACAGCGCGGGCGCCTGCTCTTCGGCGCCGATCACCGCCACCGGGACGATTGGCGTCTTCGTCTCCAGCGCAAGCCGCATGAACCCCAGCCCGAACTCCTGGAGCTGGTAGCGCTGCGGCCACAGCTTGGTGATGCCGCGCACGCCCTCGGGGAAGACCAGGATCGCCTCGTCCTTCTCCAGAAGCCGGCGGCAGTTCTCGGGCGTGCCCACGATCTGTCCCACGCGCGAGAAGAAGGTCGACACGTACGGCAGCGTCGCCGCCCACTTCTCGATCATGCTGCGGATGGCCCGCGGCGGGTCGGCCTCGAGCAACATCGCCACGCCGATCATCGCCCCGTCCCAGGGCAGCTGCCCCGAGTGGTTGGCGATGAGGAGCACCCGGCCGGGCGGGACCTGTTCGATCCCATACGTCCGGACGCGGAAGTAGTGCCGGTACATCCACACCAGCGGTGCGATCGCGGAGAGCGCGTAGTCGAGGTTGAAACCGAACGGATCCACCCCGTACTCGTTCTCGGGGCGGGCGATCGCCTGGATCCGCGTCTCCGCGCCCTCCCCGGCCATCTTCAGGGTCCAGTCCTTCAGCCTGTGTTTCACCCGGTCGGCGACCCGCTCCAGCATGGCGCGCCATATAGCCCGGGCCGTCCGTCGGCGGGAGCCCCGCGACGGGAAAAGGCCGTGTTACCGTCGCCCCATGTCCACGGTCCGCGCCGGACTCAGCGTGCTGGTGTTTCTGGGCGCCTGCGCCGCCGCGGCACAGACCGGACCGAACCCGTACCTCGGCCAGGCGAAGGACCTCTATCAGGAGCTCGAGTTCGAACAGTGCCTCGCCCGGCTGGACCAGGCCGCCCGCTGGCCGCACTCCACGCCGAAGGAGCTCACCGAGATCGAGATCTACGCCGGGCTCTGTCACTTCAACCTGGAAAACGTCGACCAGGCGGAGACGCGCTTCCGCGCGGCGCTGAAGCTGAATCCCGCCGTCACGCTCCCGCCGTACACCAGCCCCAGAATCAACGCGCTCTTGTACAAATTGAAGGGAGAGCTGGCCGCGACCGCGCCTCCGCCGAGCGACTCGCCCACCCAGCCCGAGCTGGCGCCGCCGCCTCCCTCCAATCCGCCGCCTGCGCTGAACGATCTCACGGCCAAAGGTCCCCGCGGCCGAAGCCTCACCGTCCCACTTGCGCTGGGCGGCGTTGCGGTCGTGGCCGCCGGCGCCGCGACCTTTCTTGGCCTGCAGGCGAGGTCGCTGGAACAACAAGCCCACGCGGCGCACTTCGAATCGGACGCGATCGCGCTCGGGCAAACTGCGCAGCAGCGGGCGACGTTCGCCAACGTCGGATTTGCGGTGGCCGGCGCGGCGATCACCGGCGCCGTGCTGAGCTACCTGCTCTCGGGAGACGGCGAGCACGCCGGGGCTGAGCGCTGAACGTCTCGGCAGCAGCGGCCACGTCGGGTGCGCCTGCGCCTCTGCGCGCATCGGGGTCAGGCTGACCCGGGTGCTGTCCCGGCCTCGCCGGAGCGGCGGCTGGCTGCGGTGCTCCGGCGCCGCTCCATCGCTCGAGCGCCACGTGCGAAGAAGTCAGGCTGCCAGGCGAAGCAGCCCGAGAGCTTCACGACCTTGCCCGTGGCTTTTCCTTAGTCCGCATTCTGCAGCGCCAGTATGAGGAGGCGCTGGACGCGGGGCACCTGATGGCTGCGTCCGAACGGCAGCGGACCCGGAAGCAGTTCCCCGATGAAACGATGCGAACACGCAGAAACCACCGCCATGAGGCGCGAATGACCTCGACGGTGCGCCGGCAACGGGCCGACTTTGCCGCAGCCCGACGGCCATGCCCGGCCCGCGCAAATTTCGGCGTCCAGGGGCGCTGATGACCTTGACAGCATGCCAGGAGTCAATGGGCCGAGTGCCCGGCAGCAACCGCAGTCACACGCTGAACCACGACGGCCCACGACTGCCGCGCTCAGCGTCGCACAGCGAGCTCAGCGCGGAGGGCTGCACCGCGAGAGTCATGCTCACACGCTACGATCGCCGGCCGGCCAGCGCGAGTGACTGTTCCAGCCCGCGCGCTCGGTTGCACTCCCGTCCCACTCCACAAGCCGGCGCGGCGTGCTGCTTCTCGCAGTGACGCGGCCCCGAGGTCCGGGCCCCCCCGGAGGTCTGGGCGCGGCGAGCTCACGCCGACGCGCTCGGTCAAACTTTCCCTGCGCCGCCCTCAGCATCGCGCAGCAGCTCACGCCGGAGGCTGGGGCCGCAAGGATTCCCGGTGACGCCGCATGCGGTTGCGCCGCGCCTGCTCCTTTGCGCGCACCGCGGCCTCCCGTTCGGCGCGGAGGAATTCCGGCGGACCGATCTGCTCGAGCGTGTAGCCCGCGGGGTACGTACGCGGCGGTGCGGCGGTGACGAACCGGGGGAGCCGCGGCCGCGGGGCGTGGCGCACGAGCTGCGCCCGGAGCCGGAGCGCGCACGCCACGCCCGCGCGTACCGGCCAGGGCGGTCGGGTGAGCCCGAAAGCCTGGAGCATCGGATCATCCATCACGCCCGCCAGCGCCACGCCGACCAGCGGTCGCAGCGCGAACGGGAACCAGCTGCAGAAGAGCGCGCGGGTGGCTTCGGCAAGTTGCCGGTTGGACTTAGCGAAGCAGAAACGGGCGCGCTCGTACTCGCGGTTGAACGACTCGAAGGTGCAGTAGTCGTCCGGGATGTCCTCGATGCCCATCCGCCGGCCGACCTCCCGGTAGAAGTGGAAGCTCGCGAGGCGCTCGTTGCTCGCCGTGTGCCGCCAGCCGTAACGGTCGATCCATCGGATCGGTTCGAAGACGAACGTCGAGAGCACGTACTTGAAGTCGTCGTTCGCGATGGCGAAGCGGCTGTGGATGCGGTTGATGCGATCGATCACCTGTGCGCCGCGCGGCGAGTCGTAGCCGTGCTGGGCCAGCTCGGCCATCAGGATCGCAGTGTCGTCGTAGCGCTTCTGCGCGCGCAGACGGAACTCGCCCGTGCGGTGGAGCAGCGCGGAAATCGACGGCACGCAGAAGCTGCGACACATGGCCAGCTCCAGCGCGCGCTGCACGTCCCACGGGAACTCGAAGGCGACGAACAGGTAATAGATCTGACTGTGATCCGCGACCGGATCCAGCCGGGCGATCAGCTCGGTGGTGGTGTGGTTCCGCACGCCGGCCAGATGAACCGAAGGGGCCGGTGGGCTGAACTGTCCTCGGGTCGCAGCAGGTGTTATTCAAACAAATCAGCGCGGACCACCGCGGTGCCGCCGGGCGGAACGTTGACACTCACGCTTCTGCTCACGCCGATTTGAGGGTTCTTGAGGGTAAACGTTTGCCGGCCCGCGGGAACGGACACGGCCGGCATCGGAGTGATGCCCAGGCTCTGGCCCTCGAGGAACACCTCCGCCCACGGATTCACGCGGAAGGACACCTTGCCGGCCTCCTTTACTGTCGGTGCAGGCTTCGCCGTCCTTCTAGAGGACGCACGCAGCGGCGAGCCGGTCCTCGAGGCGTCGACTGACATGGATCCGTCCGGCAACGTGCGAGCGACAACGCCGCCATGTGCAGCACTCGGTGAAGCGCGATGTGACGCCGCGTCAGACGGGACGCCGGCCGCGGATGCAGGCGCGGACGCGTGGGTCATCGCGGTGCGAACCGACGCTGCATCCGATGCGGCGCCGGGCGAGGCGCTCGTCGACGTGCGCGTCGTCACGGTATCCGGTGCGGCACCGAGCGCCGGCGCGGCAGCGGCCGATCCTGTCATCAAGCTGCCGGCCCCAAATCCAGCTGCGGGCGACGCGGTGCTCGAGGTGCGAGCCGCCGCAGATCGCGATGGCGACGAAGCGCTCGTCGGCGTGCGTGTCGCGACTGCATCCGGTGCAGCACCGAGCGCAGGTGCGGCCGCCGCCGATCCTGTCATCGTGCTACCGATCCCGGATCCAGCTGCCAGCAACGCAGAGGTCGGTCCGCGAGCCGTCACCGCATCCACCGTGAAGCCACGCGCTGGTCCCGATGGCGACGAGGCGCTCGTCGGCGTGCGGGTCGTGACGGCATCCGGTGCAGCACCGAGCGCGGCTGCGGCCGCCGCCGATCCTGTCACCGAGCTACCGGCCCCGGATCCGGCCGTGGCCAACGCCGTGTTCGAACTGCGAACCGTCGCTGCATCCAATGCGGGGCCGGGCACAGATCCCGATGGTGAGGAGCCGGCCGACGACGTGGTGGCGACGGCGTCAGATGCAGCACCGGCCGCCCGTGCAGGCGACGATCCGGTCGTTGTGGTCCTCTCCGACGTACCGGCCGACAAGGAGCTCTGCGCCGCGCGGTGAGAGATCGGCCGCGGCGCGGGGATTCCGCTGTCCGCAGCGTTCCGCACCATCACCAGCGCCGCACCAGCACAAACCAGCAGCGCACCGGTCACTCCCCCGATGGCAAGCAACCTCCGCCTGCCGCCGGCCACCGACGCCACCACGCCGGAGATCTCACCGGTGGCGGGCACGGTGACGGTCGCCGTCTCCTCGGGAGGTGGCGTGGGACGGAGCGCGGCCGTCTCCGGCTGCCGCAGGCGCTCCCGGCTCGGCGTACCGCGTTCGCTCTGCACCACAGGAACAGGTGCGGGCGCGACCACTGCCGCGTCCTTCGGCACCACTCCGGACGATCGGGAGATCGACTTCGCGCCGTTCGTGCTCGTCCCCTGCGCCAACTCGTCCGCGAACAGCTCACGCAGAAACGCGCCCACGTTTCCGACGGTGAGGGTCTGCCCGGTGGAGGTGACCCAGGTTTCCAGCGCGTTGGACATACCCTCGGCGGTGGCGAAGCGGCGGTCCGGATCCTTCTCCAGTGCCTTGAGGATGATCGCTTCGATCTCCTCGGGCAGCGCCGGGTTCCGCTCGCGCGGCGGCTGCGGCCGGTTGTTGAGGATCGCGGCGATCAGCGCCGGCTCGGTGGGCGCCTGAAACGGGCGGGACCCGGTGAGCAGCTCGTACAGGAGCACCCCGGTGGCGTAGACGTCGATCCGCCCGTCGGCGCCGGCGCCCATCAACTGCTCGGGCGCCATGTACGCGTACTTGCCCTTGATCGTGCCGGTGCGGGTGGTGCTGACCGCGTTGGCCGCCTTGGCGATCCCGAAGTCGACCAACTTCACCTGACCGTTGAAGCTCACCAGCACGTTGTCCGGCGAGATGTCGCGGTGGACCACGTTGAGGGGCACGCCCTGTTCGTCGGTGAGCGTGTGGGCGTAGTGCAGCCCCTGCAGCGCGTGCGCGCAGAGGCGAGCAGCGAGGATGGGCGAGAACAGCTGCTGGCGCTCCAGGAGCCGCTGCTTGATCGCTCGCAGCGAGCGTCCGTGGATGTACTCCATCGCGATGAAGTAGGTGTCGTCCTGCTGCCCCAGCTCGAAGATCTGCACGATGTTCGCGTGCGAGAGCAGCGCCGCCAGCCGCGCCTCGTTGAGGAACATGTCCACGAACTGCTGATCGCGCGCGAGGTGCGGGAGGATCTTCTTGACCACCACCGTCTTCGCGAAGCCGGCCGGGCCTTCGTGCTTCGCGAGGAACACTTCGCCCATGCCGCCGGTCGCGAGGAGCTGTCCGAGCCGATACTTGCCGAGCTGCTGCGGGTGGGGATCCAGCATCCGGCGCCCGATTGTACGAAGCGCGCTCGGCAATCCGGAACCGAGGCAGTCAACTATTTCCCCGGACCGCGGGGAGTGTGACCCGGATCACAGCTTCGCGACGGCGCGGGCGGCAGCCGACAGCGTCACCACCTCGAGATCGTCGCGCATCCATCGAAACACTTCCGCCAGCCGATCGATCTTCGTCTGCGCGCGAAGGCCGAGATCGCGCTGCTGACGGACGAGCTCGCGCGGGAGCCCGTCGTCCACCCCGAGCACGTCGACTCCGTGCAGCTCGAAGTTGATGAGTGGCTCGCCGCGCAGCGTGGTCCACACCGCGCGGACCACCGGGGTCGGCAGCGCCGCCGCGAACGTGCCGATGAACGGCACCCGCGTCACCGGGGCGACGGTGATGGGCAGCTCGAGCACTCCGCCGTCGCCCCGTGCGTAGGGCTGCGCGAGGCGGGGCCGGTACGGCCCGGTCGGAGCCAACAGGACCCGCGGCGAGTCGAGGATCGCCCGGGACGGGCGTCCCAGCGCGCGCAGGGCGCCCATCACTCCCGCCTTGGCCGCGTAGTACGGGACCGCCGGGAACGTCGAGGAGTCGTAGAGGTATCCACGCTCCACCAGCACCCCATAGAGCGCAGGCGAGAGCGTGTAGCCGGGCGCACGGAACCCGGCGGGCCGCACGCCGATGGCGCGTTCGATCGCCGCCTCCCCGCGCGCGACCTCCGCTTCGATCGCCAGCTTCGGCTGCCGGGAGATCGCGTAGTCGTGCGAGAAGGTGTGGTTACCCACCTCCACGCCGCGCGCGTGCGCACGCCCGAGCATCGCCGCGTTCGCCGGCTCCTCGAGGTCCTCGCCGATGGCGAAGAACGTCCCGGTCACGCCCAGCGCGTCGAAGAGCTGTAGGAAGCGCGGGATCGCCACCTCGTAGACGATGCGGCGAAGCCGCGCGTCGAGCAGCGACTCGGGCAGACCGTGGATGCGGCAGTAGTGCGGGAGCGAATCGAGATCGACGGAGATCGCCCCCAGCCGCGCGCGCACGCTTCACTCCCCGCGGATCCGGATCACGTACACCAGCCTGGCGACGTTCTTGAGAACGTTGGGCACGCGCCGGAAGAGGTGGATGGACGGCTTGCGCTTCTCGTGGAGCTGGATGGGGATCTCCACCACGTCCAGCCCCTCGCGCCAGGCACGGATCACGAACTCGCTGGCGAACACGTCCATGTCCACCACGCACTTGCGGATGACGGGCAACAGCTTCTCTCGCCGGAACGCCTTGAGCCCATGCGTGTCGGTGCCGCGGAACCCGAGCGCCACGCGCAACAACCCGTTGTGCGCGCGCGTGGCCACCCGCCGGATCAGCGGCCGCTGGTCGGAAGCCCCCCGCGCCGCCTTGGAGCCGACCACCATGTCCACGCCCTGCTTCTCCAAAAGCGGGAGCGCGGCGTCGTAGAACGAGAGATCGCACAGGTCGATCTCGTCGCAGAACACAAGCTCGCCGCGCGCCTCGAGGATCCCCTGCTTGAGCGCGGCGCCGTAGTTCGGGCGGTCGGAGTGGAACCAGCGCAGCCGCGGGTTCTTCTGCGCCATCGTCTCGAGGATCTGCGGGGTGGAGTCCTTCGAGCCGTTCTCGGCGAAGATCACCTCATAATCGAGCCCGCGCGCGTCCAGCCCTTCGCACAGCTCCGCTGCTGCCGAAGCGACGATCGAGGCTTCGTTGTAGACGGGGATAACGATCGAGATGTGGGGTGCGCGGTCGCTCATCAGTACGCCGGTTCTGGCCCGCGGCCGAGCGGCCCCGCTCCCGCGGAAAGGCGGTTCGAGTAGCACGCCGCCGTTTCGGGCGTCGACGAAAATGGGTCGCGCCCCCATCGCGCCGGGCGGGCGATAAGCGGCCAGGCTGGGTTTCGACGCACCGGACGCGCTGCTTCATGCCGAATGAACCTCTGCTAACCTCGCGCGCAATGCGAGTCTCCTGTCCGTCCTGCCAGACGAACTACAATATCGACGACAAACGGGTTCCGCCTGGCGGCGCGAAGCTGAAGTGCTCGAAGTGCCAGACGCTGTTTCCGATCAAGCCCGCCGCGCCCGCCGCCGATGGCGGGGCCGTGCCGCTCCCGGGCTCGGCCTCGCAGCCCGCGGCCGTTCCGCTTCCGGGCGCCGCCGCTCAGCCCGCGGCCGTTCCGCTTCCGGGCGCCGCCGCTCAGCCTGCGGCCGTTCCGCTTCCCGGCGCCGCCGCTCAGCCTGCGGCCGTTCCGCTTCCCGGCGCCGCCGCTCAGCCCGCAGCCGTTCCGCTTCCGGGCGCCGCCGCTCAGCCCGCAGCCGTCCCACTTCCCGGCGCCGCTGCGCCATCCGCCGCGGTCCCGCTCCCGGGGAGCGCGCCCGATGCGTCGGCAGCCGTCCCGATCCCGAGCCCCCCCTCGCAGCCGGGCGTGATTCCGCTCCCGGGCAACGCGCCCGACGCCGCCGCCATCCCGCTCCCCGGAATCTCGGCGGCCGCTCCCGCCAACGTAGCGATCCCCGGCGCGGGCGATCCCTTCAGCTCGTTCGGCGAACCGCAGCCCGGTGCGCGCTGGGACGAAGAGTCCACCCGCGTCGCCACCGTGCCGCTGCCCTCGGAGGCCTTCCCGGATCTGGGCGCCGCCATCCCGATGCCCGGGCCCGAACCGGTGACCGGGACCTATCCGAAGGCGGAGATGCCCGCGGAGCTGTTCCGACAGGCGGAGAGCATCCCTTTGCCCGGCCAGGCGGGCGCGCCTCCACCGCCGATGCCGTTCGACGCGCCTTCCAGCGACGAGGCCACGCGCGTCGCCAGCATCCCACTCCCGGGGAGCGCCGCGCCTCAGGCGGGAGGCGGGTTCGACTTCCAGGACAGCGTGCCGCTCCCGGGCGCCGCCGGTGCGGCCGACACCATCCCACTGCCCGGCGCACCCGCGGCTTCCGGCGCAGCCATTCCGCTCCCGGGCCAGTCCGCCGGCAACTTCGATTTCTCCGACCTGCCGCCATCACCTTCGCCGGCGATTCCTCTGCCGGGGGACTCCGCGGCGATCGCCCCGCCGCCTCCGCCCGAAGCCGACTTCTCGCTCGACTTCACCGATCTCCCCAGCCCCGCTGCCGCACCGCCGCCGCGGCAGCCACCTCCCGCGCCTCCCAGCCAGGACTTCTCGCTCGACTTCGCGGATCTGCCCGCGCCCGCAGGCGCGCCTCCACCGGCGGCGCCTCCCCCCTCGAGCGACTTCTCCCTCGAC
>JADGHL010000106.1 GCA_019686135.1 Myxococcaceae bacterium
GCGCGGGAGGAGGAGCAGGCGGCGGCGCCGGGGCGGGCGGCTCCGCCAAAGCAGCGTCGGAGGGGCCGGTCCAGGGGATGAAGTCATCCTCTTCGGCGAACGCGGCGCCGGCGATCAACGTCGCGGCGACGACGATGGAGAGTCGGCGCATGTCGGCTCCAGTGAACGCGCAACGGTGGACGAAGAAAAGGGGTGCAGCCGCCGCGCGGTTGCACCCCTTTCGTCACGACGCCACGGGGCTACAGCGTCTTCAGGTACTCCACCAGGTCCGCCTTTTCCGATTCGGAGAGCAGGCTCAACTGACCGTGCTGATCACCCTGGGAGTTGAAGATGCGGTCGTGCAGCGTGAGCGCGGTGCCGTTGTGCAGGTACGGCGCGGTGCGCGCCAACCCGAGCAGCGACGGCGTGTTGAGCGCAGCGAGCGGCCCGCCGTGCGCTCCGCCGAGCGTGGTGTCCGAAGGCTCGAAGTCCACGCCGGGGGCGATGGTGCCCACGTCCGCGGCGGTGTTGAGGGTGAACGCGTCCCCGCCGTGGCAGGTGCCGCAGCCCGCCTTGGCGAACGCCACCGCGCCGCGCGCCTGCGCCTCGGTGAGCTCGGCGTGCTTGTGCGGGTTGTCGGGGGCAGGCATCGCATCCATGTAGTGGACGATGGCGTCGAACGCGCTCCCCGAGGAGATGCCCGTGCCGCCCATCCGCGCGCGGGTGGTGTGGTCGAAGAACTCGTTGAGCGTGGCGAACTGACCGGTCCAGTGGAACGGCGCGGTCTGCGACAGCATCCGCCCCACGAGCGCCGGCGTCTGCCGCTTGCCGTCCGGGAAGCCCCAGACGTGGCCGTCTTCACGCCCGCCCTCGGTGTGGCAGGTGTTGCACGAGACGCCCGTGGTGTCCGGCCGGTTGATGCGCGGGTCGGTCGCGTCGAAGAACAGCTTCCGGCCCATGGCGATCTCTCCGGTGATCACCGCGTCGGCGGTCTTGATGGTCTGGCTGGCGTCGATCTGCCCGTTGGCCAGCGCCCGGAGCACGGTGACGCTGTGGTCGAACTGGTTGTTGACGAAGGCCATCTTCCCGTCGCGGGTGATGGCGATGCCGTTGGCGCCGTTACCGACCGAAATCTGCTCGCGGATCGACGTGCCGGTGGTGGCGAAGTCGAGATCGTCCCCGGTGCGCCGCGCGGTGGGCATGATGACCACGTTCTTCGATTCCCGCGCGACCACGAAGAGCCAGGCGCCGGTGGGATCCACCACCGAGGCCACGGGGCCCTGGAGCGGCTCGCCCGCGTTCTTGCTCTTGAGGTGGCTGGGCGGGTACGCGGCGCTGGCGTCCTGGCCGCTGGTGCTGCAGAGGGTGAGGTCGTCGGCGACCGGCTCGGCGGAGATGGCGTTGAAGGTCACCAGGCCCGGCGTGGCCACCGCGCCGATGCCGCACGGGCCGCCGCCCGCGTAGTAGCCGCCGAAGTTGTTGGGCGCGATGGCGATGTTGTCCTCACGCGCCCAGGTCACCGTCATGTACGCGCTCTGCCCGTCGGGGTTGGTGGTGATGCTGCCGGCCGCGCGCGGGTGGTAGCTGGAGCGCGTGAGGAAGCCGGATTCCGGCCTGCGGCTGGCGTCCGGCCCGGGCGCCTGACCGTCGGCGATCGCCTGCGCGTTCGCAGCAAGGTACAGCGCCGAACGGTTGGTCCCGTTGAAGCCGGTGCCCACCTCCGCGCGGGTGTTGTCGCGGATCACCTCCGGCTTGTCGAGGTCCACCTGGACGAGGTCGCCCTGCTTGAAGAGGGTGATGAGCGCCTTGTGGCCGTGGTCGGTCAGGGCGATTCCCCGGGGCTCCTCGCCGACGGGCAGGTCCCACTTGATCTGCAGGTGCTCGGTGTCGATCGCCGTGAGCGTGCCGTACTCGGCGCTCTCCAACGAGGTGCCGTTGACCACGTAGAGGGTCTTGCCGTCCGGGGAGATCGCCAGGCCGGTGGGCTCCACGCCGACGCCGATCCGCGCCGCCTCCTTCCAGTCGCCCCGTTCGATCACCGACACCGAGCGCGCGCCGCGGTTGGACACGTAGATCCGATCGTCCGGACCCACCACCACGCTCTCCGGCGCCGCGCCGACCTTGACCTCGGCGACCTTCTTCTGGGTGGCGACGTCGATCACCGCCACGATCCCGCTGTCTGTGTCGACGGCGTAGAGCAACGCGTCATCCCGGCTGAGCGCGATGGAGCCGGACGAGTTCTGATACGTGTCCGACGCCGTCCGGACGCAGCCCACCGCGAACAGGGCGGTGACGGCTGCAGCGAGGATCCACTTCCCCATGACTGCCTCCTTCGGGTTCACCGTGACATCCTTGCCCCGATCCGCGGCCCGGAGAGGGAAGACGCCACCTGGAAACCTCGTGATTTCGGGTACTTCCGCCCGCCATCCCACCCGCGACCCACACCCACGCTGCAGGGCGTGTGCCGCCTGCCTGCCTTGGTGCCCGCCAGCCTACCCGCAAGTGCCGCGAAACTGGCCATCCCCTCCCCCCGGGAAAGCCTTCCCACCTCACAGAACGGAAGGCGGATGACGCCCGGGGTCAGGCAGGTGACGATTCGGGCGGCACAGAGGTTGGGACATGGCGCGCCGCGCAACACTCGAACAGGTCGGCTTCCGCAGGGCGTTCACGCTGCTGATCCTCCTGGTGGTGGTGCCGTCCGCGGGGCTCTCCGGCTTCGGGGTGGTGGCCATCATCAACGAGCGCGCCGCAGTGGAGAAGCGGCTGGAGACGGCCTGGACCGGACGGCTGGACGCGCTCGCGCAGCGCTTCGCCCAGGCGCTCGGGACGCTCACCGTGCAGGAGACCTCCAGCGGGGTGATCGTCACCGACCGCGACGGCGCGGTGGTCTCCGACGGTTCGTTCCAGATCTCCGGCAGCGAGATCGAGGCGGACGATCCGAAGCTGAAGCTCGCGCTGTCCACAGTGCTGCCCGAGCTGAAGGACGTGGGCGAACAGCCGGCGGTGTTCTCGGTGGGGAACCCCAACGCGACGTTCCTGTTGCTCGCGCGGCGGCTGCCGGATGGCCAGCTCACCGGCGCGCGGCTGTCGCACCGCGCGGTGGAGGGGCTCCTCGACACGCTCGCCGACGGGATCGTCCCCGCGAGCGAACCGGTGCACTTCGAGCTTCGGCCGGTCAAGCGCGAGACGCCGGAGGGGCTGGTCGGGAAGCTGGTGAGCGAGGTCGTGCAGGCGAAGCAGTCCGCGCTCTCGCCGTCGGAGCTGGCAGACCGCGTGCTCCCCGCGTCGCTGCAGGACTTCCGGCTGGTGGCGGTGCCGCTGGGCGAGGATCCGGTGGCGCAGGCCTCCACGCGCAACCGGGTCATCTACATCGTGCTCCTCGTGCTGTTCTACGCCACGCTGGTGATCGGCGTCGTCTACACCGCGCGCACGATGTACCGGGAGAGCAAGCTGTCCCGGCTGAAGACCGACTTCGTCTCGCTGGTCTCGCACGAGCTGCGCACGCCGCTCACGTCGATCCGCATGTTCATCGAGACGCTGGCGCTGGGGCGGGTGAAGGATCCCGCGCAGACGCAGCAGGTGCTGGGGATGCTGGCGCAGGAGACCGAGCGCCTGAGCGAACTCATCGAACGGGTGCTGGACTGGGCCCGCATCGAGAGCGGCCGAAAGGAGTACCACCGCGAGTCGATCCCCGTGAGCGACGTGGTGAGCGCGGCGATGGCCGCCTTCCGCACGCAGCGCCTGGACGCGGAGATGCACCTGTCGACAGAGCTGTCGCCGAACCTTCCGCGGGTGTACGTGGACCGCAGCGCGATCGCCGGCGCCGTCTTGAACCTCCTGCAGAACGCGTTCAAGTACACCGGCGCGGAGAAGCGGATCGCGCTGCGCGCCCACCCCGAGAAGGGCGGCGTGGCGATCGACGTGGAGGACAACGGGATGGGCATCGCGCCCCGGGACCGGAAGAAGATCTTCGACCGCTTCTACCGGGTGGACAACCTGCTCACGCGCAGGACCGAAGGCTCCGGCCTGGGCCTGGCGATCGCCAAGCGGATCGTCGAAGCGCACGGGGGGAGGATCACCGTGAAGAGCGCGCTGGGTAAGGGCAGCCGCTTCACCATCCACCTGCCGGTGGAGGGCAAGGAGGCGCGGGCGTGAGCGCGGCGGCGGGAACCACGGAGGCCCCCACCCGGATCCTCGTGGTGGAGGACGACCTGGCCATCCTCACCGGGCTGTCGATGAACCTGCGCTTCGAGGGCTTCGAGGTCCTCCAGGCGCAGGACGGCCGGACCGGGCTCCAGAAGACGCTGGACGAGTCACCGGACCTAGTGCTCCTGGACGTGATGCTCCCGGAGATGAACGGCTACGACGTGGTGCGCGAGCTGCGCCGCCGCGGCAGCCACATCCCGGTGGTGATGGTCTCCGCCAAGGGCAACGAGGAGGACAAGGTCGCCGGGCTGGACCTGGGCGCGGACGACTACGTGGTCAAGCCGTTTGGGCTGCAGGAGCTGCTGTCGCGGATCAAGGCGGTGCTGCGCCGCCGGTATCGCGGGAACGAGATCGCCACCTTCGGGGACACGGCGGTGGACCTCGCCGCCAAGACGGTGACGCGCGCCGGCCGCGCGGTGGAGCTGACCGCGCAGGAGTACAAGCTCCTGCAGTTCTTCGTGACCCACCCCGGCCGCACCTTCTCCCGGGACGAGCTCATCTCCGGCGCGTGGGGCTACGAGTACGAGGGCACCGCCCGTACCGTGGACAACTTCGTGCGCCAGCTCCGGCTCAAGTTCGAACCCTACCCGGACGAGCCGCGCTACTTCCTGACGGTGCGCGGGCTGGGCTACCGCTTCGAACGCTGACGCTGTGGTCTACGGCCCTGCGCCCGCGAGCGAGCGCACGAAGGCGTGCAGGTCCTCCGCCATGAAGGGCTTCTCGATGATCCGCCCGGTCATCTTCGAGGCGAACTCGCGCGCCGGCGGCGTGAAGGTCCCGCCGGTGATGAAGCCGGTGCGTTCGGCGAGCGCGCCGTCGATCCGCCGGAGCTGTTCGTAGAACTCCATCCCGGTCATCGACGGCATCATCAGATCGCACACCACCGCGTCGTAGCGTTCGCCGCCCTGGATCCGCTGCAGCCCGACGCGGCCGTCGGTCACGAACTGCAGCTCCACGTCCTGCTCCAGCGCGCGCTCCAGCACGAGCCCCAGGTTGCGCTCGTCGTCCACGAGCAGAAGCCGCAGCCGCCGAGAGGGCCGCGGGGCCGGCGCCTTCACCTCCGTGGCGGCCACCTGCGCCACCTCGCCCGGCGGCGGGCAGGCATCCAGCACCACGCGGAACACGCTGCCGCTGCCCACCACGCTCTCCACCTCGATGACGCCGCCGAAGCTGGTGATGATCGACTGGCAGATGGGCAGCCCCAGCCCGGTCCCCTCTCCCACCGGCTTGGTGGTGAAGAACGGGTCGAAGATCTTCGACAGGTGGTCGGGCGGGATGCCCACGCCATTGTCGCGGACCTCGATGCACAGCTCCCCCTGCACCGTGCCCATCCGCACCTCGATCCGGTTCCGTTCGCGCGGGCGATCGGGGAGCGCGTGCAGCGCGTTGGTGAGGAGGTTGACGAACACCTGCCCCAGGCGGGCGGCGTTGACGCGGGCGAAGTGGCCGCGACGCCAGGAACGGACCAGCTCGGCGCGGTGGCGGATCTCGTTGGAGAGCAGCCGGACGGCGATGTCCATCACCTCGCCCACGTCCACCGGCTCCACCGCGGTGTCCTCCACGCGGGAGAAGGTATTCAGGTCGCGGACGATCTCGCGCACCCGGTTGGCGCCGTCCCGCGCCTCGCGCACCGCCTCCGAGAGCGCGTCGAGGTCCAGCGGACGTCCGGCGCGCCGGCCCTCGAGGCAGTCGTGGAGGAACTCGAGGTTGGTGATGACGAACGCCAGCGGGTTGTTGATCTCGTGCGCCACCCCGGCGGCGAGCGTCCCCACCGAGGCCAACCGGTCCGCCTGGCGGAGCTGGGCCTCCAGCCGGACGCGTTCGGTCAGATCGCGGATCTGCGAGACCAGCACCAGGCGGCCGTCCAGCTCGTGCTTGCTGGCGTAGATCTCCACCGGGAACACCACCCCCGCGCGGGACCGGTGCCAGCGCACGTGCTTGCACGGATCGTCGGACTGGTGGATGCGCAGGATCGCCGCCTGGGTCGCGTCCGGTTCCGCGCTGACGTCCTTCGGGCCCAGCTTGCCCACGGCCTCTTCGCGCGGGATGCCGTACAGCTTCTCCCACGCGCCGTTCACGTCGACGAAGCGCTGGGTCTGAAGGTCGGTCAGCGAGACCGCGTCCAGCCCGTGGTGGAAGAGGAAATCGAACCGGCCGCCGCTCATGGGCGCGCGATCCTATCGTCGAAGCGGCCGCCGCTCACCACTGGGGATTCAACAATTGGTTGCGGAACCACGCCGCCGCGCCGATCAGCCTGAACTCCACCCGCGTGCCCCGAAGCGCCACCCCCACCTCCTGGCCGCGCGAAGACACCAGCATGTCGCCCCACTGCTTGAGGCCCTGCTTGCGCAGCCGCCCGCGGACTTCCACCGACTGGCCACGCGCGTGGAGCCCGTCGATCTCGATCCGGTCCCGGCCCAGCCGGAACTGACCGGTGGCGTGGAGCGCGTTGAGCGTGACCAGCGACCGCGCCCAGGCGGGGAGCAGATCCGTCTCGGCGGCGAAGAAGGCGATGAGCGGCCGGCCGTCGCGCATGGTGGTGTCGACGTCGCCGGAGAGGATGAGCGGCTCGCCCGGCCGGACCTTCCCCCGGGTGAGGTCCACGCGCCCGAACCAGGGATCGTGCGCGCGCGAGCCCTCGCGCATGGCCATGTTGTTGAGCATCACCCGCGCGCTGGCGATGTCGGCAGCGCCGGTGTTGAGGTCCACGTTCGCCAGCTTCGCCGTGCAGCTCCAGTCGCCGTTGACGTAAACGCGGTCGTAGACCAGCTGCGCGCTTTTCCCGCCCACCTCGAACTCCGCCCACGCCTGGTAGCGGTGGGTGAACCAGACCTTTCCGCTGAAGGTTCCGCTCCCCTTCTCCATCCTGAGCGGGATGTTGTCGGGAACGAAGGCGTTCACCTCGGTGAGGTCCGGGACGGTGCCGCCGTGGATTTGCGCGGACGTCATCGGCTCGAAGGAGGGGTGCGCCAGATCGAAGGTGGGCGCCTCCATCCGCCAGGTGATCAGCTTGCCACGCACCAGCGCCTTCTCCTCGCCGACGCGCGTCACCCGGTAGGGGGAGACGCGGCCCTCCACGCGCATCCGCGCGCCGACCGGCGCATCGCTCCACCGCGCCTCCAGCGAGAACGGGCCGACGAAGCGGTAGCCGTGCACCGACGCCTGCAGCGAGCGGGTCTCCCACTGCACCGTGCTGCCGGGCTGGACCACGCCGTCATTGAGCGACACGCGCGCGCGGATTCCACCCTGCCCACCCACCAGCTCCGCGGGGATGGGCACCGCGGGGAAGTGGCGGACGAAGTTGACGTCGTCGAGGTGGGCGCTGAGCTCGCTCGTCGCACGGAAGGTCCGGAAGAAGGCCGGCCCTTGGTGCAGCTCGAGGTCGATCGGATCGACGCGGGCGTCGATTTTCCCCGAGAGCTTCGAGAGCGCGCGCCACCGGGCGATCTGAAGGGTGCCGTCGGCGATCTCCGCGCTCAGCGGGCCCGCCGAGAACCGGCCGCCGGCCTCGTAGCGGAAGCCGCCGTGCGCCTGCGCGTGCCCGACGAACCGGTACGCCTCCAACCACACCTCTTCGAGGTCGTCGACGGACGCGCCCTGCACGCTCAGCGACCAGCGTTCGGCGGCGGCGCGCACCTCGAACGGTTCGGGGCGGGTCTTCGGGCGGATGGGCGGTTCGCCCAGCCCGTCGGTCTTCGGGAGGTACTTCAGATAGGCGGCGGTGGCCTCGGCCTGCTCCACGCGGGGACGAATCCACACGCGCACGCCGTGTGCGCTGGGTTCGAGCAGGGTCAGCTCCCGCGCCTGTGCCTTCGAGAGATCGACCTTCGAGGTGAGCCGGTCCGCGGTCGCCGCCCACTGGAGCGCGCGCGCCTGGCCGAGCACCCGCGGGCCCTCCACCGACAGGTCTGCGGGCGTCTGCGCAAAGGCGGCGCGCAGATACGTGTCGAACTCGGAGATCCGCTCCATCTCCACGTTCGGCGCGAACATCTCCAGCACCGCGCGCTTCGCGGTGGCGAACGGCGGCTGGCCGTCGCGCCCCAGCCAGAAGTCATCGAAGCTAGCGGTGGCGTGCGTGCGGAGCGCGCCACGGGATTCCTCCACGACCGTGTGCAGCGTCATCGCGCCGCGGGCGATGAAACCGTCCACCTCCGCGCGGGCGTTCTTCGCCTCCCAGTCCAGCACCGCGCCCGGCTGGACCTTACCGTCGCGCATCGACACCGTCGTCCGCGCCGGTCCCTCGGCGCCCTCGAGGACGATCGGCACCGGCAGCCCGGACAGCTTCGGGAGGAAGTCGACCCGCATCACCTGGCCCTCGAGCGTGACGGAGCCCGAGAGCGTCGAGAGGAGCCGCCAGCCGCGCTCGCGGGAGAGGTCGACCGGCCCGAGCTGCGAGGTGCCCGAACCGTGGAGCTCGCGGACCGTCGGCTGCCGGTCGATGGACACTTCGCCCTCGCGGAGCGACACCCTCACCGGCCCGGTCGTCACTACGCGCGCCGCATCCAGGCGGACGCTGCCCTCGGCCTCGGCGTGGCCGATGAAGTGAAAGCGGTCCACCCACAGCTCGCGGAGATCCGCAATGCGCGCGCGTTCGATGCGCAGCGACCAGGGGACATCGCCGGACTGAAGAGAGGGCGGCGGAATGGGCCCCTCCGCGAAAAGTTGCGGGCCCGCCTCGTCGATCTCCGGAAGCGTGGCGAGGTACTCCGGGGTCGCGTCGAGGTAGTAGAGCCTCGGCCGGATGCGGGCGCGCACGCCATCCAGCTCCAGCGCTTCGATGTCGATCTGACGCGCGGTGAGCGCGGAGAGATCCGCGACGAGCGTGGCACGATCGGCCGTCAGCTCCCAGGTGAGGCCGTGCTCTTCGCGCTGCACCGTGAGGTTCTCGAAGTGGAGCCGGCCCGGCCAGAGCGACCACGCGAAGGTGAACTTCACGCGGAGGCCCTGCTGCTGCGAACGGATCAGCTTCGGGAGGTACTCGCTGTTCAGATAGACGTTGCCCCCCACGCCCAGCGCCGCGATCGCGAGGACGGAGAACAGAAGCGCCCAGCACAGGCGCCTGAGCAGGCGGGGTGACACCCCTGCGACGAAAGCAGAGACCCACCGGAGGAGGAACGACGAATGCAGCCCGCCCGGACACCGGGGAGGCACGTCGAGGACATCGCTGCGACGGACGGTGCGTGCGGGTGCAATCCGACAGCGGTGCGGTTAAGGGACGGCCGTGCCGACGCCGGAGAGGAAGCCGAAGCCGCCACTGCGTGAACGGATAAGGGGCCTGGCGCAGGTGTTCCGCCTCGCGCGACCCACGCTCCAACTCGTGTGGCGGGCGGACCCGCGCGGGGCCGTGGCGATCATCGCGCTGACGCTGCTCGCGGCGGTGCTGCCGCCAGCGATCGCCTGGGTGGGCAAGCTCATCATCGACGCCGTGGTCGCGGCGGCGGGCGGAACACCGTGGCGGGGCGCGTTCGTCAGGCCGTGGCGGCTGGATGGGATGCTCGGGGACGATCCCCACCGCCGCGTGCTGGAGCTGGTCGGCCTGGAGCTGGGGCTGATGGTCATCTCCAGCGCGACCACGCGGCTGGTGGGCTTGCGGCGCGAGCTGTTGCGCGGGCGGCTGGGGAACCTCATCAACCAGCAGATCCTCCAGAAGGCGCTGCAGCTCGAGTTGCGCCACTTCGAGGACGCGGACACCTACGACAAGATGCAGAACGCGCGACGCGAGGCGAGCGCGCGGCCGCTGTCCTTGGTGTTGAACCTGCTCACCATCGCGCAGAGCGTGGTGACCCTGGCGACGTTCGCGGCGCTGCTGGTGAGCCTGTCGCCGTGGAGCGTGCTGATCATCCTGCTCGCGTCGATCCCCGCGTTCGTCGCCGAGGCGAAGCTGGCGTCCGAGTCGTTCCGGCTTTACTCGTGGCGCGCGCCCGAGGGACGCAAGCTCAACTACCTGGAGTGGATCCTCACCCGCGACTCGTACGTGAAGGAGGTGAAGCTCTTCGGGCTCGGCGAGCTGATGCTGGGCCGGTACACGCAGCTGTTCACCCGGTTCTTCGAAGAGGACCGGGCATTGGCGTTGAAGCGCGCCGGATGGGGCTTCGGGCTGGGCCTGCTCTCGCTGGCGGCGTTCTACGGCGCGTGCGGCTGGGTGGCGAACCGCGCGTCACACGGCGGCATCACGCTGGGCGACATGACCCTGTACCTGGCCGTGTTCCGGCAGGGCCAGGGCGCGTTCCAGTCGATCCTCGGCGGCATCGGGTCGATGTACGAGGACGCGCTGTTCATGTCGAACCTGTTCACGTTCCTGTCGTTGAAGACCCAAGGCGAGAAGCCGCGGGCCATGCCGCCGAAGACGGCGCCGAAGGGGAACGTGAACACCATCGAGTTCCGGGACGTGTCGTTCCGCTATCCCGGCAAGGACGCGTGGGCGCTGCGGAACGTGAACCTGGTGATCCGCCCCGGAGAGAAGATCGCCCTGGTGGGCGAGAACGGCGCCGGCAAGAGCACGATCGTGAAGCTGCTGATGCGGCTGTACGATCCGACAGAAGGCGCGGTGCTGTATGGCGGCGTCGATCTCCGGGACTTCGACGTGGAGGATCTGCGCGCGCGGATCGGCGCCGTGTTCCAGGACTTCGTGCGCTACCAGTTCCCGGTGAGCGAGAACATCGGGCTGGGCGACGTGGCGTCGCTGGAGGATCGCCCGAAGATCGAACGCGCGGCCGAGCGCGGCGGTGCGGCGCCGGTGATCGCCAGACTGCCGAAGGGCTACGACACCATGCTGGGCGGCTGGTTCGAAACAGGGCCAGGAGCTGTCCGCGGGCCAGTGGCAGAAGCTGGCGGTGGCCCGGGCGTACATGCGCGATGCGGAGCTGCTGATTCTGGACGAGCCGACCGCGAGCATCGACGCGGAGGCCGAACACGAGATGTTCGAACGGTTCCAAGCGCTCGCGCAGGACCGGACGACGATCGTGATCTCCCACCGGTTCTCTACGGTGCGGATGGCAGACTGGATCGCCGTGCTGAAGGAAGGGCGGATCGAAGAGCTCGGGTCACACGCCGAGCTGGTGGCGAAGGGCGGAAGGTACGCGCACCTGTTCGCGCTGCAGGCGCGGGGGTACATGTAGAGGCTCGGGTAGGTTGCCTCCGCCGACCACCTTGTCGAGCACCTCGGCGAGCTTGTTGTGCCCAAGCTGCGCCAGCACCGTGTCCACGACCTTCCCGTGGAGGTTCGGCATGTCGAAACTGAAGCACGGGAGCGCGAGGTCGCTTCCGTTCAGCTTCCACGCCGGCGCCGATGCCGTTCGCGTCCACGCCGAAGCCGAGGTTTCATTGAAGCGTGACCGACGTGGACTCGCTCAGCACGTCGGTGCCGCTCAGGCGCGAGATGAGAGTGGCGAGGAGTCTCATGGCGCCGGACGCCGACGGTGTATCCGAGTGCGGCCGCAGCCACCGATGTGACCGCAACGACCTCAGCCATTCGCGCGAAGGACGGGGTGAGGTCTCTACTTCAGCCGGTACTTCCCGATCACGGCGTTGTGATCGGAGTGGAGGCCGTAGACGATCCGGTGCTTCAGCAGCTTCAGCCGATCCCTCATCGTCGTGAGCGTGAGGAAGTGATCGATGAAGCGGCGCCCGTGGGTTCCCTCGCCCACGCCCTTCATCCCCAGCTCGGACCAGTTCGACCGGAGGTGGGCCGACCTGAGGATCTTCTTGGGCCAGGTGGCCGCATGCCGTGGCGTCGAGTTGAGATCTCCGCCGATGATCACCGGCCCGTGCTTCTTGAGCTTCGCGGTCAGCTCGGCCAGTTCGCGAAACTGGTGCCGTTCGATCGCGTCGGTGCGCGGCGTCTTCTTCGGCCCGCGGTTGTGCGCGATGGTGTGGACGGAGACGGTGGTGAAGACCTTGCCGGTCCGCTTGTCGCGCAGCCGCACCCACGTCGCCCGGTGCGCGGTGTAGTGCCGGTGGGTCGGACCGAGGTTGTCCACGGCGTCGTTGAGCTTCTTCGTACCGGCCGCGACCAGCTCGTACTTGCGCTTGTCCCAGATCACCGGCTCGCCGGTGTGCGGCGCGTGGTAGTGACCCCAGCCCTGCTCCTTCAGCCACGCAAAGAGCTTGTTGTGCTCCGGCGTGAACTCCTGGAGGTTGATCACGCCGGTCTGCTTTATCAACCGCGCGAGGTCCTCGCGGTTCTGCTTCAGCGTCGTCTTGAAGAGGATGTTGTACGTCCCGATCGTCAGGGTCGACTTCCCTGCCGCCTTCGCGGTGCCGCTTGCCGGCTCCGGCGAGGCGATTCGGTGCAGGTGCGGCCGGTGCGACGTCGGTGTCTTCGCGATCATGGGCCCTCTTCGTGGTTTTGCTGCAGGACTCCATTTTCGGGAGGCCTGAGAGGGAGTTGTCCCATTCGTGTCCGAATGGGTTGGACCCGGCATAAGCTGCGCGCCCCATGCACCGCCGCTACACGATCCATTGCGATGGCGATCTGCTCGTGGAGGACCTCGACGATCAGGGCAACCCCATCGACCCCGAGCCTGTCCCTCCCGAAGACCGCCTCCCGGTCGAAGTCATCCTCCGCGCGCCCGACGACGAGGAAGGCAAGGCGAACCTCCTCGACCTGTTGGACATGGCCTTCGGAATGGAGAGCGAAGGCCCGCCGGCGCCGCAGGCGAAGGACAAGCGGTCGTAGCGCACGCGCCCTCAGGCCCGGTGCGCGATCACGATCTGCAGCGGCGCGGTGGGTTCGAACGGGTGGCGATCGAAGTCGCCGAAGCGCTCGGTGGCGACGAAGTCCGCCTCCTCCAGCGCCTGATTCAGCTCCGCCACCGTGAAGTGCCGCAGCCGGAGCCGGCGGATGCCTTCCGACGTCCCGTTCGGACCGCGGATGCGCTCGCGCAGGTGCGGCGCGAACACCGGACGCGGCGGCTCGATGCCCTCCAATGGTGACCAGCCCTCCTCCGGCTCCGACCCGCCGGCGCCGTCGGGGTGCGGATTGAGCGCGTCGAACACGAACGCGCCGCCCGGCTCGAGGTGGTGCCGCACGGTCGCCAGCATCGCGTCCACGTCGTCGAGCGTGGCCGACAGCGCGATCGCGTTCTGCGGAGCAATCACCAGCGGGAAGCGCTCGGGCAGGCGCAGCGAACGCGGGTCCTCCGGCAGCAGCTTGAGCTGGTCGGACGCCTGGAACGGCTCGGTGCGGCGGCGCTCCTTCGCCGCGGCGAGCATCACCTCCGAGGGCTCCACCGCCACGGTGCGCTTGCCGTGCAGGGCCAGCTCCCACGCAATCCGCCCCATTCCGGCGCCCAGCACCAGCACCGGCCCCGCACGCTGCTCCGCCTCGCGCAGATAGAACGCGATGTCCTTCTGCTGACTGACGAGCGCGAGCGTGCGCCCGCCGCGGCCGTTGGCGCCTGACATTCGGGCGCCCGCAGTACCACGGCTCCCCATCGTTTGGATCCACACGACGGCGCCCGGGTGCCTGCCGTGGGCACTGCGCTTCCCTCCTTCTGTCGGCTGCCGCACGCGCAGCACAGGTGCGAAGGCGGCTT
This sequence comes from Myxococcaceae bacterium, assembly GCA_019686135.1. Taxonomy (GTDB): domain Bacteria; phylum Myxococcota; class Myxococcia; order Myxococcales; family Myxococcaceae; genus JADGHL01. The sequence continues at coordinate 13,722 of JADGHL010000106.1, forward strand.
CGCGGTGGCACCGCGCTCGCAATGAGCGGCGGCATGCGTTGGGCGGGATTCTGGTGGCTCCCGGTGGCGGCGTTGATCGCCGCGCTGGTGGCCGCGAGCAGACCTGCCGAGGGGGCAGGCGAGGTGGGGACCACGGTATCGGCGGCACTACGCGGGCGCGTCTCGGCAGGAGAGTGAGGGGGGAGACGCCATCGCGGTTTCGGGGGAGGCCGCGACAGCTGCGTCGGAGCGGCGGTGCCCGATGAGGGCGCCGCCGTTTCTTTTCGCGCGGCGTGCGGCGGCTCTTCTGGGGCCCTTCGCGACACGTCGTCGTTGCTGGCGGATCGCCCGCGGGACCGTAGAATCGACGCCCAATGGCCACAGGTTCCGGCGCCATCCCCAACCACACCGTCGTCGCGACGCGCCAGCGCGGCGAGCGCATCGCGGTGCAGGAGTTCCACCTGGTCCTGGTCAACACCGAGCGGGCCGGGACCGCGTTCCCGGTGAAGCAGGAGACCCGGATCGGCAAGGCGGCCGACAACGACGTGGTGCTCGATCACCCGACCGTCAGCCGCACGCACCTCATCATCCAACGTCAGGGCGACCGCTTCCTGGTGCAGGATCAGGCGTCGACGAACGGCACGTACATCGACGGCGCGCAGGTGCGCGAGGCGTTCCTGAAGCCGGGCGCGCTGCTCGAGGTCGGCGACGTGCAGTTGCGCTTCCAGCCCACCGTGTCGCCGGTGGAGATCGCCCCCACCGCGGACGAACGGCTGGGCGAGCTGGTCGGCAAGAGCCTGCCGATGCGGCAGATCTTCGCGCTGATGCAGCGGATCGCGCCGACGGACTCGACGGTGCTGTTGATCGGCGAGACCGGCACCGGCAAGGGCGCGGCCGCGAAGACCGTGCACCGGCTCTCCCCGCGCAGCCAGGGCCCGTTCGTGGTGTTCGACTGCGCGGCGGTCTCGGACTCGTTGATCGAAAGCGAGCTGTTCGGCCACGAACGCGGTGCGTTCACCGGCGCGGTGTCGCAGCGGGTGGGCTGCCTCGAACGCGCCAACGGCGGCACGCTGTTCATCGACGAGATCGACGATCTCTCCCTGGACCTTCAGCCCAAGCTGCTGCGAGCGATCGAAGACCGCGAGTTCCGCCGGCTGGGCGCATCCTCCCAGCCCATCAGCTTCAACGCGCGGATCGTCGCCGCGTCGAAGAAGGATCTATGGGCCGAAGCCCAGGCGGGCCGCTTCCGCGAGGACCTCTACTTCCGCCTCTCGGTGTTCACGGTGAACCTGCCGCCCCTGCGCGATCGCAAGGAGGACATCCCGCTTCTGGTCGACGCCTTCGCCGGCCAGCCGCTGTGGGAGCGCCTGCCGCCGCAGATGCGCGAGCAGTTCTCCAACCACACCTGGCCGGGCAACGTCCGCGAGCTGCGCAACGCGATCGAACGCGCGAAGCACATGGCGGACATCCCGGAGCTCAACAACGAGAACTTGCTCCGCGAGTTCACCGTCGCGCCCGGCCCGCAGGGCGAGGTGCTCCCGGTCGACTTCAGCGGCCCGTTCAAGAGCTGCAAGGACGATCTGATCCGCGCCTTCGAGAAGGAGTACCTGACGAGGCTGCTGTCCCGATGCAAAGGAAACATCGCGAGGGCCGCGCGCGAAGCCGGGCTGGATCGGAAGCACCTGTACTCGCTGCTGCACAAGTACGGCCTGGTGCAGGCGAGCGAGGAGTGACCGGGCCGGGAGCCTTTCTGCACAGACCGGCGCCTCCTTCACCCGAGGGGTTGAGCCGCGAACCGCTACACGTCCGGCTGGTCGTCAGTACGGCTCCAGCTTCTCCACGATGTCGTAGGTAAAAGCGCATGGAGCGTAGATGTACGTCCGCACGAGGAGATAGCAATAGGAGGGATCGGAGTTGGCTGGGCAACCGCTCGAAACAAGCCCCGCATAGGTCAAGTTGGTGCGTGACGGCTTCAATTCCTCCATCCAGGGGGTGTCCTCCACCTGACCCGTGAAGGGGCTGTACACGCCCTCGATGATCCCGCCGCTGCACTGCGTTCCGGAAGTATTCACGATGTCCAGTCGCAGCGTCTTGCCGGGAGGAAAGTAGACCTTGAAGTAGTCCGTCGTGAGCTCAACCCCGCTCTGCGATCCGCGAATGACGTTGTACGCACTGGAGACCACGTTCGCGACGTTCCATGAATTGTTCGGCTCGATCTCCTGGAACACCACGTCTGAAGAAGGAGGATTCGGAATGGTGAAGGGGCTCGAGTCCTTCGTCGTGGTGAGCTGATTGTTCGCCGTGACGCTGACGCGCACGAAGTATGTGTGCCCGGGCGTCAGACCGGTGAGCGTGAAGACGTGCCCGGTCTGATCCGCCTCGGATGAGGAGGGAAAGAAGGTCTGGGCGGCATTACAACCCGACGTGCAGAGGCTCAACACGACCCGCTGGATGCCAACGCCGGCGCGGTACGATGTCGTGACGGTCGCGGTCCCCGGGCTCGTCTGGCTGACCGTGACAGTGGGCGCCTGAAGTTGGGGCGGTATCGGGGTCAGCGTGAAACTGTCGGACCACACCGACTCGTTGCCCCACTTGTCCCATGCGTGCAGCTCGAATGTGTGCGACCCGAGCGACAACCCGCTGACGCTGGCCTGCCAACAGCCCGGAGCCATCGAGGAGGCCCACGGTAGGTTCGGCGTTGGGACGCCATCGACAAAGATTGAAGGCGTGACGAAGTTCACCGGGCTTGCATCGGTCAAACAAAAACGGAAGTGCTCCCAATTCTGCCAATAGGTGTCCTCGTACTCTTGTTGGTCGCTGAAAACGGGTGGCGTGAAATCGATCGACGCTGTCAGATTCGCCGGGTCCAGCGACGGGTTGCCGAGCAGATCCACCGCCGTGGCAGTCAGCGTGAAATCGCCCTCTGCGTTGAACGGCACGAGGAACGTCGCCGGCGTCGTCATCGCGCTGTACGTCCCGGCCGGCGTGGAGAGGCTGATCGAACCGACCCCGGCGGTGTCGGTCGCGGACACCTCGAAGAGGCGATCGTTCCGGTGGTCCGGGCACCAATTCGGGGCGCTGCAGGGTGTGACGTCTGAAATCGCAACCTCCGGGCCGGCCACATCGAGCAGGAAGGTCGACTCCTTCACCGTGGTGTTTCCGGCACCGTCGGTGACCTCCACCCGGACGCGGTGGCCGCCCCAGGCGTTGTACTCGGTCGGGCGAATGTGAAGACGCAGTGGCTGGTGCACGACGCCACCGTGGGCGGCGGGACGGAGAATCCGGACATGATCGTGACCGTGCCCGAAGAAATCCCGCTCGGGTCGGGGGCGATGTCCACGGTGATCTCCGCCAGAGTCCGGCTCTTCTGCACCTCGGTGAGGGTGACGACGGGCGGGTCGCGATCGGCAGGGGGACCGACGTTGACCGCCGCCCATGCGTCCTCGACGGCCTTGTATTGTGGCGTGTGAGGTTTGCCATACAGGACGCTCGCCGCGTTCAGCATGGCGGTCCGAAGGCCGACGTAGTCGGTGACCCCCGAGAAATAGAGACCGTTGATCGTCTGCCACCAGATCCGGCTCGCCTCGTCGACGCCGATCCCGGTCATTCCCTGGGGAAGGAAGATGCTGTCGCGCTGGGGGAGGTCCCAGGAGGGTGCGCCCGGCGTCGTGCCGAGCGGAAGGACCCCGACGCTCAGGAAGTAGTACATCCGCCGGAGTGGCCCGCCGGCGCTGTGCGCCGTCACGTTCGCGATGCTCGGACTCCAGGCGGGCACCGTGGGGTCCACAAAACTGCGCAGCGCACTCGGGAGGCCAGTGATATTCCCAAAAATCCAGTCATTTTTGATTTGAAGCACATTCGACCAGAGGCAGATCTGGTTCAGCCCGTAACAGGTCGGGTGGAGCGCATCGGGCAGGTAGAAGCTGGCGTTGATTCCGAAGATGTCGGCGCACCCCTCGATGATTCCGCCCTGCTCGCCCATCAGCGTGTAGGAGATGACTCCTGCGGTGTCCCGCAGCACGTGGTGTCCGGCCTCATGCGCGACCGTCTCGATGTCCGTCATCGGTGTCTTGATGATCGCCGATGGATCTTTGTAACCCAGCTCGATGTGCCAGACATTGTTCGTGTCCGCCCATGAAAACGCGCCCGTGACCGGCTCGTGCACCCACACCTGGATCGGTTGAAAGGTGATGTTCGAGTAGATGTGCTGGTATGTCATCGCATTCGCCCACACGGAGATGAGCGCATCCGCCGCCGCCGTCTCGCCATTCACCGTACCGACTCCGGCGGCGGCGTAGGGTTGGCCGTCCCCCCATGCGTTGTCGGCGGCTCGGTAGACGTACGTACCGTTCAAAGTTTTCGCCTTCACCGAGTTGCCCCACACATCCTTCAAGTAGTACATCCCCTTCTCGTCACGATATGTTTTGATATATTTTGAAGTCTGAGCGTACTGCCCCTGGAGGGTGGCATCCTCATAGGCCGCTCCGGGCAGTTCGCGCTCGAACACCGCGCCATCCCGATCCCGGAGGAAGAGCGCTCGCGCCCCCTTCCACGCAGGGTCCGCGTCCACCGCGATCCGCGTGCCCGATTCGAAGCGCGAGACCACCGTCTCGTAGTCCATGGCG
>JADGHL010000020.1 GCA_019686135.1 Myxococcaceae bacterium
TGCATCGTGAGTCAGTGAGTGGAGTCGTGGTGAGTCGACGAGTCGAGCCGTCGTGAGTCGACGAGTCGAGCCGTCGTGAGTCGGCGCATCGGGGCGTCGTGAGTCGGTGCATTGGGTCGTCGTGAGTCGGCGCATCGGGTCGTCGTGAGTCGGCGCATCGAGTCGTCGTGAGTCGGCGCATCGGGTCGTCGTGAGTCGGCGCATCGGGTCGTCGTGAGTCGGCGAATCGCTCGTCGCGGGTCGGCGCATCGGGTCGTCGTGAGTCGGGGAAGCGGGCCGTCGTGGGTCGGCGAAGCGGGCCGTCGTGGGTCGGCGAAGCGGGCCGTCGTGGGTCGGCGAAGCGGGCCGTCGTGGGTCGGCGAAGCGGGCCGTCGTGGGGTAGGGGAAGCGGGCCCTCGTGGGTCGGCGCATCGGGTCGTCGTGGGTCGGTGAAGCGAGGCTGTCGTGAATCGGTGAAGCGAGCCGTAGCGAGTCGGTGAGGCGAGCCCGTCACGAGTCCGCGGGCGTTTGTCGGGGAGATGCGGGCGCGCGGGCTGAGAGTCAGCGCGCACGAGCTCAGGGTCGACGGCGACGGGTGATGCTTCACCCACCGGGAGCCGTGGACCCGGGCGGCGCTCGAGCCAAGTGCCCGGAATCAGCGCGCGAACGCGTCGGCCTCCCCGTTGCACAAACACGCGGCAACGAGGGAGACCAGCAATGACGAAGACCTTGATCACCGCTGCTGCGACCGTGCTGATGCTCGCGTGCGGAGGAATGCCAGACGATGCCGGGGCGGTGGACGGGGCCATTATCGGCCAGGCGGCACCTGCTTCGGGTTCCGCGGCCGCCAGCGACGCAAGCTCGGGCGAAGAGCTGAAGTCGAAGAAGAGCGACTCCACGCGGGACACGACGCAGACGCAGCTGAAGGTGAAGAAGAAGCCGGTCGCGGGGCAGGGTGGCACCGGCAGCAGCGGGCCCGATCCGGGCACCGCTACGACGTACGCGACACGCACCACCGACGTCGTCGAGCCGGGCATCGCGCCGACGTGGAAGACGAGCTTCGCGATCGCGGAGACCTGGAGCGTGGAGATCGCCACGGACGTTCCGGCGTCGAGCGCCGGCCACCACGTGCTGGACGTCTACGTGTACTCGCCGAGCGGCGCGACCTACGAAGCTTTCACCGTGCGCTTCGCCGCGGGCGCGCCGGCGGGTGCGGACGAGATCGAGGCCGAAGACCTCGGTACGGGCTATCGCGTCTGGGTGTCGCTGCCGGTGATCGGGACCTTCATCGACAGCTATCACCTGGCGGGTGGTTGGAAGGCGGACAGTTGGATCGACGGCGCCGGCCCGAGGAGTTCCGCGGAGTTCCAGCTTCAGTAGCCCGGGTCAGACGGGACAAAGGCTGCGCTGACCCGGCTAAGGTAGGAGAAACACTCAGATTTTGAACTGAAATCGTGCTCGCTTGAGTGGTGCCCGACGCGGTTCTCCGTTACTCTGGAGCCCGTGCGGGCACACTGCTTTTTTCTGCCGAGGATCGCATGAGGTTCTCGGCACGGACGATCCCCAAACGGGTCGAAGGGACGGACGGCAGCCCGCTGGGCGCCGAGTTCGTAGTGCTCGATGCGCCGGGACGCATCGTGCGTGGCCTCAATCCGACCGGCGCGCGCATCTTCAATCTCTGTGACGGGCGCAACTCCGCCGAGCAGATTGCCCGGACGATCGCCGCGGAGTTCGATGCCGATCTGACCACCGTTCTTCCCGACGTCCTCGGATTCCTCGAGGCGCTCGGAGCCCGCGGGTTGATCGTCCCGCGCGCGGAGGGCGTCCCATGAGCATGCTTCTGAGAACTCTCGCCGTGGCGGCGTTCGCGCTGGTCGCGTGCGATGCGTACCGGCCCCCTGCGCTGCCCACGAGCAACGTCGAGACGGCGCCGCCCGATCCGCTCCCCGACGTGGAAACCCCTGCGCCGATCTCGCCGGAGGTCCAGCCGGTTCCGCCCGCGCCGGTGCAGACGCAGCTGACCGTGACCGGCGACGTCTCGGTGGATCCGCCGGACGCGCCGACGTTGCACGAGGCGAACGCGATCACGCTGCGCTATGGCCTGGTCGGGGCACGGGGCACGCACCAGCTGCGCCTCGAGCTGAAGACGCCGGCGGGGGCGGCCTACCAGGTGTTCGAGCGGGAGATCGACGCGGAGCCGAACACGGAGGCGGTCGCGGAGTTCGAGCTGCCGGTCGCGGGCACCGTGATCGACACGTACAACCTCGCGGGCGTGTGGACCGCGCACCTCTTCTTCGATGGGCGCGAGCTGACCACGCGCACCTTCGAGCTTCAGCCGTAGGAGCCACTCGAATGCGCGCGCACTTTCATCGGGCGGTGATCGTCGCCTTCGCCTGCGCCGCCGGCAGCGCGTGGGCGGATCACACCATCAACGTGGATGGTTCGAACTCGGACTGGTCCGGTATCAGCACCTGCATCCCGGAGCCGTCCAGCGACGGCCAGGGCGGCGTCGACCTCGATCGCACGTGCGTGACCAACGACAACGCCTCGGGCGATCAAGGGAAGCTGTACATGCTGTTCGAGGCGACGAAGAACTTCCCTAACCAGAACCTGTACATCGGCTTCGCCATCGATCTGGACAACGACGGCATGATCACCTCGGGCCACGACGAGGTCTACGCCGTCTACTACCAGAACAAGAACAGCCCGGTGCTCCAAGTGTTTGACGCGCAGACCTACACCTACAAGAGGCAGTACACCTCGAAGTCGAGCTGCGGCGGGACGTCCACCTCCGACGGCTGGTCCGAGAAGAAGAGCGGGCAGGTCGCCGAGTTCGGGATCAGCTACGGCTGCCTCCGGTTCAACGCGAGTGGCTCGGGGCGGCAGTACGGCTCGGACATCGGTCCGTTCATGATGGGCGTCTACCCGAACTTCGATCTCACCGACGAGGTCTACTACGACGGCACGGCGGACGTGCTGGTGACCTCGGCGACGCCGGCGATCTACCCCGCGTTGACCGCGCGGTCCGGTCAGGTCCGGCTGTTCTGGACGAATCCGGTCGACCACGCGGGCACGTTGATCGTCCGGAGCGAGGTGCCGTTCACCACGTTCGACTTCGTTCCCTCGAACGGAACGGCCTACACGCAGGGCGACACGATCCAGCGCCTGGATTTGTCCCACTGGCCGTGGACCGTCCGCGAGTTCAAGATCGTCTTCGCTGAACACCAGGGACAGAGCACGTCGTTCACCGATACGACCGTCACCGACGGCACGCGCTACTACTACAAGGTGTTCAACCACCGCGCCGGCTACATCTACGCGTCCGGGGACACGCCCGTCCCAGGCGGGTTGTTCGCCGAACCCCGGTCGTCGACGAGCGGCGGGCCGCTGTGGTGCTACTCGTCGAGCTTCACGTCGCTGCAGCAGCCGCTCGTGGAGGCGGGAGCGGGCGTGTTCACGTCGGGCAACGGTGGCGTGCTGCTGGGGCTGCGGACCGCGCCGGGACAGGCAAACGACGGGGACGAGCTCTTCCGGCCGACCTCGCTGGGCGGGGCGATCCAGGCGCGCTTCCCGATCGTTCCGCTGCATGGCCGGAGCGGGAAGTACATCCTCACCGGCACGCAGAACGGGACCGTGGCCGCGGTGAACACCGCCACCGGCGTTCCGCTGTGGAAGGTGCCCGGGTCGACCTTCGGCGGGAACCAGGTGCTCTCGTACGTGTCCGCGCAGCTGTACGACTACACGAACCCCAACATCCCCGCGGGCGCGGCGTTCCGCGCGGCGAACCCCGGGCGCGATCTGATCTTCGTGCCCACACGGGTCTCCGGCACGTCGAACACGTACAAGGTCGTGGCGCTCTCGGGCGTGGACGGATCCGTCGTGTGGCAGAGCGGGAACATGTCGCCGATCTTGGGCGGCATCACGGTCGACTACCCGACCAACCGCCTCTATGTGCCGACCGCCACGAACTCCTCTGGGTCGCTGAAGATCCTTTCGTCGCTCACCGGCGCGCAGGTCGGCACGCTCAGTGTGGGATCGGTGAAGTATGGCGTCGTGAAGGCGAACGACGGGACGCCGTCCGGAGAGCTCGTGGTGGTCAACGACAGCGGCACCGCATACGGCTTCAATCTCGGATGGACGACCAGCCCGCCGGCGCCATCGTGGTCGGGGTCGATCGGCGGCGCGCCCGTGAGCTTCCCGCTGCCTGTCCCGAGCGGGTTCCTGGTGGCGACCAGCAGCGCGGTGAAGCGCTTTGCGATCTCGGGCACCAAGGCGACGCAGGTGTGGTCGAGGTCCGTGACCAACTCGTCCGGCCCCTGGCTGCACTACCAGAACGAATACGTCTGGGTGGGCAGCTCGGACCTGAAGGTCCACGGGATCACCTACGCGAGCGGCACGGACAACAAGACGGTGACCGCCCCGGGTAGCCGCCCCGGAATGCCGAACATCGACACCACGACCAACCGGCTGGTGGTGGGGCTCGAGGATGGCCGGGTGTGCGCTTTCGCGCTCCCCTGAGGACCGGCCGACAAATCGACGGAAGAAAAGAAGTCGCAGACAATGGCCGGCGCGACCTTCGGAAGCTGAGGACCCTTGAAGCAGCAACGCGACGAACGACCGGGACCGGGCCAACAGCGGAGCGCGCAACCCAGCTGCGCGCCGAAGCAGCCGTATTGCAAGCCGGCGATCCTCTGGGAGCAGGAGTTCGTGGCGCTCGCACAGATCTCCAACCCGTGCACGGAACCCGGGTCCGGACCGAACTGCTTCGGGCCGGCTTTCTCCGGGCCGGAGTAGTGATCCGTCACCTCCGGATCGCCGGGGTCGGTTTCGCCGTCGAATACGCCCGGGAGGAAATCTGGCCGACGATCGCCCGCGGGCTGGACGGGTTTGAGTCCGCCGCCGAGGCGAACGACATCAGGATTCAAGTCAGCGTCGATCTCAGCCTCCACCGTTTCGAGGGCGCGCGGGCGCTCCCGGTCCGAACCGCGGACGGCCTTCGCGGAGAGGATTACGAGCTGTGCGCCGTAGGCGCCGGCTTCCGGCTCATCCAGTCCGCGGATCCGTTCCCGCTTTCTGCGGCGCTCAAGGCGCTGCTTGCGAGCGAGCTTCTGCGCCGGGGTGCCGTGCTGGTGCATGGGGTCGGCGTCGCCCGGGCTGATCGCGCCGCGCTGTTCAGCGGCCCATCTGGAGCCGGGAAGTCGACGCTCGGCTGCCACGCGCGGGCCGGCGGGCTCAGCCTGTTGGCCGACGAACTGGTGGTACTGAGGCGAGGCGAAGACGGCGCCTTCGAGGTGGAGGGAACGCCGTGGAACGTCGGCGCGCCGCGGAAGGCGACGCTGGCGGCGATCGGCGTGCTCGCGCACGCGATACGGCACCGGGTGGAGGAGGTCCCGCCCACCGAGGTCCTGCGCGTTTTGACCACCAACATCCTTTTGCCCGCCGAAGCGGCGACGACACGCCACCAGGCGTTCGAGATCGCGCGCGCCGCGCTGGCCACGACGCGCACGGTCCGCCTCCACTTCGCGCCCGACCCGAGCGTGGTGGAGACGCTGGATCCACTGCTCTGAAATTCAGCGGCGATCCGCCGCCGCCGCACGACGATGCGCCTCTGCGCTTGTCGAAGCCACCCACGTCTCATGGCCGTTCAGGCCGCCAAGAAGGCGGATGTGCGCGTGCCGTCGAGGCGCAGCAGCGCCTGCAGGTCACTCATCGCCCGGAGAGTGCGGCCAGCTCCGAAGCCCAATACGGCGGCTGCAGAAACCGCGCGCCCGGCTCGCGGCGGAACCACGTGAGCTGACGTTTCGCGTACCGCCGCGTCTCGCGCGCCGCCCGGGCGATGGCTTCTTCGAAGGTGAGGGTGCCGTCGAGGTGCTGCAGCGCCTGTAGGTAGCCGACGCTCTTCATGGGCGCTGCGTCGCGTAGGCCGGCCGACAGGTGCCGGCGGACCTCGTCCAGAAGCCCGCCGCGGAACATCGCTTCGGTGCGGGCGTCGATCCGGCGGTACAGCTCCTCGCGCGGAGGATCGAGGACCACGAGATCGAACCGGTAGCGATCCTCGGCGAACCGGTGCTCGCGCCGGAACTCGGACGCGGTGGTCCCGGTGAGCTCGTAGATCTCCAGCGCGCGGACGATCCGCACCAGATCCGTGGGCTGGACCTTCGCCGCGGTCTCCGGGTCGATCGCTGCCAGACGGGCGTGCAGCGCCTGCCGGCCGATCCGCTCCGCCTCCGCCTCCAGCGAGCGGCGGAGCTCCGGGGCCGCGGGCGGCGCAGGGACGACCCCGTGCAGAAGGATGCGCAGGTACAGCCCCGTCCCGCCGGCGACCACGACCCGCTTCCCGCGCGCGGCGATCTGCGCGATCGCCTCGTCCGCCAGCGCCTGGAACCGCGCGGCGGAGAAGGTCTCGGTGGGGTCGGCCACATCGAGCAGGTGATGCGGAACGAGCGCGCGATCGGCGGCGGTGGGCTTGGCGGTCCCGATGTCGAAGCCGCGGTAGACCTGCTGCGAGTCCGCGCTGACGATCTCCGCGCCCAACTGCTGCGCCACTTCGATCGCAAGGGCGGTCTTTCCCGACGCGGTCGGGCCGGCGATCACGAGGAGGGCAGGGCGCTCGGACACGGCGCGCTTCTACACCACTGCGCCGTGGGCGTAGCCCCGGGATGGACGTTGAACCGGTGTGCGCAGCACCTCGAAGAGCTGTTCGGGCGTGATCGGCTTGGCGAGGAAGGCCTGGGCGCCCGCGCGCAGCGCGCGTTCGCGCACCCAGGGCCGGCTCAACCCGCTCATCACCACCACCGGCACCTCCCGCGTGAGCGGGTGCCGCTTGAGCTCCTCGCACAGCCGCAGCCCGTCCACCCAGCTCAGGACCACATCCAGCAGGACGGCCTGCGGCGGCCGCCGCGCCACCGCGCTGAACAGGGCCAGCTCGCTGGAGAAGGAGACCACCTCCGCCCCGCGCGCCTCCAGCATCTCCGCCACACCGGAGCGGACGATCGGATCGTCGTCCACTACGTAGAAGAGCGACGGTTCGATCTCCGGGTGTGCGGGAGGGATGGGTTCCAGGGCAAAGCGCCACCACCTGCCGACGCTCTCCTTGAAAGCGGCGATCCGTGCCTGGGTACGCAACGCACGCGCGTGCGGCGATGAGAGGCCCACCACTCCGGCGCCAGGATGCAGCCCGCCGCGGGCCCGGGCGCGCCTGAACGCCTCCACGGCGCGGTCCTTCGCCCGAAGCAGCGCCCGGAGCGCCTGCGTGGCCGTGCGCGCGTCCTCGGCCAGATCGTCGATGCCCTCGCGCACGTAGCGCCGGGTCAGGAGCCGTCCGTCGCCGCCGGCGTCCACCAGCGCCACCGCGGCGCGGCTGCAGGAGGCCAGCGTCTCTGCGAGCGTGAGCTGGAGCGGATGCCCGATGGCGGCGGGTCCCACCGCGAGCTGCCCGTTGCCGCACAGCGCCCGGCCCACGCCGGCCGGCACGCGCGTCGGGCCGAGGTGGGCGATCTCGAACCCGTCTCCGAGGTGGCCGTCGCGCGCGGCGATCATCAGCGCCTGACACAGATCCGCCGGCTGCACCGCCGGTCCGAGCGCGAGCGCGTAGATCGACCCCCGGCAGGGCAGAAGATACAGCGCGTCCACGCCCTCCATGGGCGCGAGCAGAAGCTTCCCCACCGTCCACGGCGCGTGGACCTCTGGGGTGAAGCACAGCCGCGCCTCCGCGGCACAGACGGTGGGCGCGCCCAGGAAGCGGTCTCCGAAGCGTGCGCCCAGATCCGGCGCGGCTCCGGCCGCGAGCACCACGGCGTGCGCGCGCTCGTTGGCGCCGTGGGCCCAGACCACCCACCCACCGGGACCGCTCTGGGGCGCCGGATCGCAGAAGCGGCGGCCCGCGGGCTCGACCCGGTCCACCCGCCGCGGCACCATCCGCGCGCCGTGCTGCGTGGCCACCGCCGCGAGCGCCTGCGCGACCTGCACCCGTCCGGCGAGCCCGTCCGGCCACGCGTCCACCACCCACAGCCCGCCCTGCGGTCCCTCCAGGAGCTCGCGCGCGCGCCCGGAGATGACCTCGATCCCTCGGAGAATGACGGCGCGCCACTCGGGCGAAAGGCGGCAACCGAGCGCGGCGAGCCGGGAGCGGCACTCCGGCGAGAGCACGACCGGCGGCCGGTGCGCGGACGGATCGCGGTCACCCTGATAAAGGTGGACGTCGATCTCCCGCCCGCGCGCCCGGGCTGCGAACAACAGCGCCGCCGCGGTCGCCGTGCCGCTGATTCCACCGCCGAGGATCGCGACGCGGGTTCCGCTTCCCAGTCCCATCTGGCCATCCATCCGCCGCACCTCGCCGCCCTCACATGAGTGATGACTCCGATTCGCTCGTGCCAGCCGGACGTGTGGCCCAAAGCCTCGGCCCGCCCGTGGCTACGCCATGCCCTGCGCGCCCACCTGGGAGCGCCGCTCGCACACCACCACCCGGTCCCGTCCCGTCCGCTTGGCCTGGTAGAGCGCCGCGTCCGACAGCTGCAGCAACGCTTCGAAGCTCGGGCGCGGATCGTCCACCGCGTGCCCGGCCACGCCCGCTGACAACGTGAGCGTGAAGTCGATGGGCCGGCCGTTCGGCCCTTCGATCCGCACGGTGCTCAGCGTCCGGCGCAGGCGCTCCACCATCACCGCCGCTTCCGAGGGCGTCTGGTGCGGCAGGAGCACCACGAACTCGTCGCCGCCGAACCGGGCGGCGAAGTCCGTCTGCCGGAGCGAGGCGCGCAACGTCCGGGTGAGCGCGAGGATCGCCTTGTTCCCGATGTCGTGGCCGAAGCGATCGTTGATCTGCTTGAGGTGGTCGAGGTCGATCATCACCGCCGAGAGCGGGTACTCGTAGCGGACGGCGCGGCTGAACTCCTCGGCCATGCGGGCCATCAGCGCACGGAAGTTGGCCAGGCCCGTGAGCGCGTCGGTGCGCGCCAGCTCGGCCAGCTCGCGGCGGAAGCGCATCTCGCGGATCGCCTTTTCGATCCGCGCCACCAGCTCGCGCGTGGAGATGGCCCGGGAGAGGTAGTCGGTCACCCCGAGATCGAGGCAGCGCACGGCGTCCGCGTCGTCGTACGGGTCGGCGAGGATCAGCACCGGGATGTGCTCGGTGCGCGAGCTGCAGAGCAGCCGCACGGCAGCACCCACACCGTCGGACTCCTTCGGCCCGGCGGACAGAAGCACCAGATCCGGCGAGAGCTCGCGGGCGTGAGCCACCGCCTGCTTCCCCGACGAGGTGGTGACGACGTCGTACCAGGGCTCGAGGCTGCGCCCCACGCCGCCCGCACCGGACGACTCGGCGACCACGATCCGCGGACGATCCCTGGCCGTCACCGTTCGACCTCCCCGGGCGTACATGGCGAACCGGAGGTCCCGAGGGCCTCGTTCGCCCTCTTCAACCTTGCGCCCCACGCGCCACCTTCGCCCAACCCCTGAAGAGGGCCGCTACCTTCCCGCCGCCCAACTCCCCGGGACCTCCGGCCACCACACTGCGAAGCATTCACGCGCGACGCGGAGCAAGGCGTATGCCTCGCCGGAGCGCGGCCGGACGGCACCACGATCCGCGCGATTGGATCGTCGGGTGGGGAAGGGCCGGAAGGCGGAGGTGTAAAGTGCGGCCGGGCGCTCCGTTCGCCCACCCGAGAATTTGCCGACTGTCGACGCTGCAGATTTCCCCGCGCGGGGATGCGGCGTCAGCGGCGGACGAACTGCACGCGCCGGCCACCGCCCGGCCCGCTCCCGCCGCCGAGATACTCCATCGACGGGGCCTCGAGGCCGAGCTGCCACCACATCGGCTCCCACGGCTTCATCTTGAGGCGCTTGTCGTTCTGCAGTTGGGTGAGCGCGTTCTTCAGCTTCTCGTCGGTGGGGTTGGCCTCCACCGCGCGGGCGAGGACCTTCTGTGCCTCGTCCTTCTCCTTGAGCTGCACGAGGCACCAGGCGTACGCCGCCCAGACCATGCCTTCCTTCTTGCCCGCCTTCACCGCAGCCTCGAAGGACTCCTTCATCTTTGCCGGGTCCTTCTTCTGGAAGTACAGCGCGGCCTGCATCGCCCTGGCCATGTAGTTGCGGGGGTTCGCCTTCGCGAAGTGGGCCTGGGCGCCGTCGAAGTCCTTCACCATGTACTTGATCATGGCGATCTGCGCGTGGAGCTCGGACGCGACGAGGAACTGCCACTTGTCGTAGCGCAGGCCCTGCTCCAGCGTCCGGACCGCCTTCTCCACCATCGCCTTCTGTTCGCGGACGTTGTTCGGGCGGGACGACAGCTCCTTCTGGGCAGCTTGGATGATCTGCTGGACCTTGTTGGCCGTGCGGCGGGCGAGCGCGAGGTACGCACCGGCGAAGACGATCAGGCCGGGCACCAGGCCCGCCCACAGAGGGAAGCCGAGCAGGCGCACCACGACGGCCACCACCACGGCCGACGCGAGGGCGATGAGGAGGTTCCACATGGCCGGGGCTCCTTATCCGCGACCCTGTTGGGCCGCAATGTTCAATCTGGGGCGCAATCTGGTGATGCGCCGGCGGGCACAACCGGGTTAGAACGTCCGCGTTCGACGGGGCCCTCTGTCGAAACTGGTAGACGAGGCGGACTCAAAATCCGCTGCGGCTGACACCGCGTCCCGGTTCGAGTCCGGGGAGGGCCACTTCCGATTTCCCGTCGGCCCGGGTGTGCCGCGCTCAGGCAGTGTCGAGCGGACGCCTCCCGGGCTGCTCTGCGGGCCAGTGCATGCGGATCGACCTCGTCCGGGACGATGTGCTCGGCCGGCCTTCGAAGAAGGCGGCCGCGGTCGCACTCAAGGCGCACCTCAAGGTGCAGGGCGGAGCCCCCCTGCGCGCGGCGCTTTCGGAGGAGCTCCGCCGGCAGCCGTCGCTCGGCGGGCAGGAGCGGCGCTTCGCCGCCCTCGCCACGCGCGAGCTGTCCCGGCATCAGCGGCTCCTCGATCTCGTGGCGCGGCAGCTCGGGCATCCGCCCGGACAGTGGGCGCTGGCCGAGGATCGGATCCTCGTCCGGTACGTGCTCTGGCGCCGGCTGTTCACCGCGGCCGACTGGAGCGCCATCGCCCCCGAGGTGCGGCTGCCCGGGCCGCTGCGGCCCCGGTCGGTGCTCGATCCGGTGCTGGAAGGGATCGCCTCCGCGCCGCTGCCGGAGATCGAAGCGTCTTCGTCGGAGGTGGAGGCGGCGGCGATCCGCCATTCCTTCCCGGGCTGGCTCGCCGAGGCGATCGCGGCGCAGCTGCCTTCGGGGGAGGTGGACCTGGCGCTGGCCGCGCTCAACCGGGAGCCGGGCGTGTTCCTCCGCGCGCGCGAGCCGCCGGGACGCAACGCGCTTCTGGCCGAGCTCGGCTCGGCGGGCATCGGCTGCGAGCCGGTGGCGTGGGCCCGGGCGGCGATCCGGATCCTCGATCCGGGGATGCGGGTGTTCGACACACCGCCGCTTCGTTCGCACCGCGCGCAGGTGCAGGAGCCGGGGAGCCAGCTCATCGCGGCGCTCTGCGCTCCGGCGCTCCGGGTGGCGGACGTGTGCGCGGGCGCGGGCGGCAAGACCCTGGCGCTCGCCGATCAGGTCACCGCACGCGGGCAGGTGTTCGCGGGCGATCGTTCCCGCCACCGCCTCGAGGAGGCGCGCCGCCGGGTGCGCGAGTATGGGCTGTCGAACGTCACCTTTCCGCAGTCGCTGCCACTGGACACCTGCGACGCCGTGTTGATCGACGCGCCCTGCAGCGGGACGGGCAGCCTGGGACGCGAGCCCGACATGAAGTGGAAGCTGACCCCGCAGAGGGTGGCGGAGCTGGTGGCGACTCAGCGCGAGCTACTGGACGAGGCGGCGGCCCGGGTCCGTCCGGGCGCGGCGATCGTCTACGCCACCTGTTCGCTCCTCCGGGAGGAGAACTGGGCCCAGGTGGAGGCCTTTCTGGCGCGGCACCCCGATTTCGCGCTGCAGCCTGCGGGCGAGGTCCTGGGGGAGGCGAGCGCCGCGGTGGTGAGCGCTGCGGGTTTTCTGGAGGTCTGGCCGCACCGCACCGGCACCGCCGGCTTCTTCGCCGCGCGGCTGGTGAGGCGGCAGGGCTGACGGATCGCGCCGTGTCGTGATACGCACCGGGTGGCGGTCTTCACAGAGGGGGAAGTGCCCTGAGTGACGCGAAGCAGGACGTGGTGAAGCAGCTCACCGAGGCGTGGCGCGCGGCACAGGCCCAGCTCAGCGAGCTCCGGGCCGCGGTCGAGCGCACCGGTGAGATGGCGAAGCTGAAGGTCGAGTCCGAGTTCCTTCACCGGGATCTCGACCGGGCGTACCGCGATCTCGGGGAGGCGGTCTGGTCCCAGGTCAAGAAGGGGAACCTGGAGCTGCCCCGGCAACTTCAAGCGGCGGCGAAGGCGGTGGAGGAGGTGGAGCGTCGGCAGGCCGAGCAGGCCGCCGCGATCAACGAGATCCTCTCCGAGGGGACGGAGGTCGCCGGACGCCTTCGTGGCGAAAAGGCGAAAACAGCAGTAGCGGCGAAGGGGAAGAAACGGTAGAAGGCGCGCGTTCCGTCGTCTCGACGTCGGGGCCCGTAGCTCAGTTGGGAGAGCGCCGCAATGGCATTGCGGAGGTCGTCGGTTCGATCCCGTCCGGGTCCACTGAAGTGAAGAAGAGCCCGCCGATGCGTCGGCGGGCTTTTTCGTTTCCCGTACAGGCACCGCAGACACAAACGGCGCGGACCCGGGTGGATCCGCGCCGTTCGAAACTCCCTGCGGGGCCAGTTGCTACTTCCGGTAGATGTCCATCGTGTCCCGAAGCAGCTTGAGCGCCTCCGTGCGCGGGCGCTGGAAGGCGTTTCGGCCCATGATGGAGCCGAAGCCGCCGCCCGCGTGGATCTGCCGGATCTCGTCGAGGATCTGGTCCGTGCCCTTCGCCTCGCCGCCGGAGAAGATGACGATCCGCTTGCCGTTGAAGGCGCTCTTCACCACGTAGCGGATGCGGTCGGCGAGCGTGGCGATGGGGATGTTGTACTTCTCGAACACCTTCTTCGCCTCGGGCTGCTCGAGGTGGGCGGTGGGCGGCTTCACCTTGATGATGTGCGCGCCCAGCTGCGCGGCGATCTGCGCCGCGTAGGCGACGACGTCGATGGCCGTCTCGCCCTCCTTGCTCATCCCGCCGCGGGCATACGCCCAGACCACGGTGGGCAGACCGTAGGACCGCGCCTCCTCGATGAGGTCGCGCAGATCCTGGTACTGCCGGTTCCGCGCCGCCGATCCCGGGTAGATGGTGTAGCCGATGGCCGTGCACCCCAGCCGGACGGCGTCCTTGACGGTGCCGGTGAGCGCGGAGCACGGCGCGTCGACCTTCGCCAGCGTGTCCGAGTTGTTGAGCTTGAGGATGAGGGGAATCTCGCCGGCGAACTTCATCGCGCCCGCCTCGAGGAAGCCGAGCGGCGCCGCATACGCGTTGCACCCGGCGTCGATGGCGAGCTGGAAGTGGTAGTCCGGATCGTAGGCCGGCGGGTTGGGCTCGAACGAGCGGTGCGGCCCGTGCTCGAAGCCCTGGTCGACCGGGAGGATCACCAGCTTCCCGGTGCCGGCCAGCGTACCGGTGTTGAGCAGCCGGGCGAGGTTGGCGACGACGCCCGGCGTGTCCGACGAGTACCAGGAAAGAATCTGCTTAACGCGATCGGTGTGGGGCATGGTGCGCGGAGTCAAACCAACGCGGCTTGCGCGAGACAAGCGGAAACGCGCTGGGAATGTTCGCTGCTATCGCTTTTCTTCGATGACCTGCAAGGGCCAGGTCCCCATCGGCTGGCCGGCGATGCGCACCAGAACCTTCCAGGTGCCGCCGTGCGGCCGGGCGACGGGCGCCCAGTCGATCAGCCAGTCGACCTCGCCATCCTTCGCCCCCTTGAAGTTGAGCTCGCCGTTGCCGCTCATCGCCGTGTCCCCGCGCGAGTCGAGGATCGCCATCTCGATGGTGGCGGAGACGGGCCCGGAGGCCTTCACCCGCACCCAGGTCGTGAACTTCTGGGTGGTGGGCGGCTGGCCGTAGAGGGCGATCGCAGTGAGCAGGTCCCCCACGGGCTGGATGCCGTGGGTGGTCCGCGTGAAGTCGTACGCGTGCTGGACGCTGAGCACTTCGTAGTGAACGTCGCTGGTCGTGACCTTCGGGGAGATGCCCTCGGTCTGCGCCTTCGGGCGTTCGATCCCGTTGGTGTCAGGGAGCGCCCCACCGATTTTGCCCAGGCCCAGGTCCAGCGCCGGCACCTTCTTCGGAGGCGGTGCGCGCTTGTCGCCCGCGAGCCCGGCCGCGGGGACCAGGAGGATCAGAACGGGGAGAGCGGCGCACGGGACGCGGGACATGGCGCCGGGATGATAGCCCGGCAGCGGACTGCGCGCGGACTCAGCGCGGCGGCGGAGGCTGGAAGAGGATCGGCGGCACTGCCACCGCTCGGCGGTGCGGCTTCTTCGGATCGTAGGCGACGACGAGCGGCGAGCCCGGCGGGAGCGAGCGGATCACCCGGACGGTGGCGTTCTGGACGAGCTCGTGCCGGACGCCGTTGGCATCCCGGAACTCGAAGATCAGCCGATCGGGGCCGCGCTTGACGGGCTCGACGCGGACCACCTTGCCGGTCGTGCGCGTGCCGGTCACCAAAAGCCGCGCCCGACGCCAGGCAAGCACGCCGGCCACGACCACCAGCAGCGCGTACAGCACGCCGGCGCCGAGGAACGGCAGCCCGTGAATCGTCCCGGTCGGAGCGGTCGCGCCGATGGCGACGCAGGCGATCGACGCCAGCATCAGCAAGAGCGAGATCGCCACGCGGAGCTGGCTCAACGTGACCAGGGCAACGAGGTTCTCCGGCATGCGCCGAGTCTCCTACGGGCCCGGGACCCTGGGCGCAAGGGGCTTCGACGCGCCGGTTCAGCGCGGCGCGGGGAGGACCTGCTGGCGTGCGGGATCGCGCAGGGCCCGGGCGACGAGGACCAGCGCTCCGGTGACGGCCAGCCAGGCGCACAGATTGAGGGCGACGTCCACCGGCTGAATGAGCATGCCGAGCTCGAACGAAAACGCTCCGGACCACGTGGTCATCATCACCAGCGCGGGGGAGACGATCCCGCTCACGAGAAAGAGCCCCATCGCCACCCAGAGCAGGACGGCCGAAACGGCGCTTCACGCGCCACAGCATCGATGCGCCCACGGCCAGTCCGCCGCAGGACACCAGGAGACGGATCAAGCCGAGGCCGCTCGTGATCCAGAACGCATAGGGCATGGCTCAGACCTTGCGTTCGTAGATCCGGTAGGTGCGGTACCGCCGCGCGCCCATCGACTCGAGCGCGCGGTTCATGAGGTGGTTGTCCTCGCACGTCCACCCGAGCTCGCCGCCGACGTAGCCGAGCGCCCGCGCGGCCCTCAGCGTTTCGGTGTAGAGCACCGCGTCGATCCCGCGCTTCTGGAAGCCGGGCTTGATCCCCAGCATCAACACCCGCAGACGATCGTTCGCGCGCGTCGCCCACGCCAGCCGGGCGAGGCCGATCGGCAGGCCGAACCGGGTGAGATACCCGTTGGCCGCCTTGAGCCCGACGTTCGCGTCCGGGAACGTGAGTGAGAACGCGACGGGCTCGCCGTCCACCTCGGCGATGAAGCACAGCTCGCTGCGCAGCACCGCCAGTGGCCGCAGGCGCTCGGCGATGAAGTCGAACTCCGCGTCGCTCATCGGCACGAAGCCCCACTGGCGCCCGAGCATCGCGTTGTAGATCTGCTTGAGGATCCGCCGCTCGGAGCGCAGGTCCCTGAGGTTCAGCGGGCGCACCCGGACACCCTCTTCGCGCAGGCGCTCGGCGGCGCGCAGCACCTCCTCCGGCGGCGCCACCGAGGTGGACAGCTCGTACGTCCACAGGTCCTTCGCCTTGCGGAAGCCGGTGGCCTCGAAGAGGGCGGGGTAGTAGCGCGGGTTGTACGGCATCATCATCGCCGGCGGCGACCCGAAGCCCTCCACCAGAAGCCCGCAGTCGTGGTTGGTCGACAGGTTGACCGGCCCGAGCATCGACTTCATCCCGCGGGAGCGCACCCACTCGGCGGCGGCGTCGAACAGCGCTGCCGCCACGCCCGGTTCGTTCACCGACTCGAACATCCCGAAGAAGCCGACCTCGGTGTTGTGGAACTGGTTGTAATGGGGGTCGTCGATGGCAGCGATCCGGCCGACGATCTTCCCGTTGCGGCGCGCGAGGAAGAGCTGCAGCGAGGCGTGCTCGAGGAACGGGTTCTTCGCCGGGTCCACGAAGTCGCGGCGCTCCGCCACGATCGGCGGAACGAAGTTCGGGTCGTCGCGGTAGTGATCGAGCTGGAAGCGCACGAAGGCGTCGCGCTCGCTCGTGGTCCGTACCGGGGCGATGTCCACGTCCGCCGCGGGCTTCACGGCGTGTCGTGCGCGGGCGCCCTCCAGCACCGAGGCCGGGATCACCGTCCCTCCGGTGGAGGCGGGCCGTCCGCGCGCGCGGATCACAACCAGCCCTCCCGGCGGTACCAGTCGATCGTGGTCTGCACGCCGGTGTTGAGGGGAACCTTCGGCGTGTACTTGAGCTCGCGCTGAGCGCGTTCGGCGCTGCAGGTCCACGCCTCCTGGCGCATCTCGGTCGCCTTGTCCCGGTTGAGGATGGGCACCGTGCCGCGGACCCGGCTGACCCACTCGGAGCCGAGCCCCGCGACGTAGCTGACCGCGTCCGGCACGGGGATGATCACGTTCCGCGTCTTTCCGAGCGCGCGCCCGAGCGTCTCGCAGATCTCCTCCCAGGTGTATTCGTCGCGCCCGTCGGTGAGGAAGTAGATGCCCTGGCCCGGCACGCCCGCCTCGAGGGTCTTGCCCTCCAGCGCCGCCCGGTAGATGCCCTCGCACAGATCGTCGACGTGGATGAGCGAGTAGCGCTTCGGCCCGAGCCCGGACTTCAGGTACAGGCCCAGCTTCGCCATCGGCAGCACGCTGGGGATGAACTCGCGGTCCGCGGGCCCGTAGACGATCGGCGGGCGAAGGATGACGGTGGGCACCGTGTCTGCGTACTGCCGCACCGCCACCTCGCCGGCCAGCTTGGAGCGGCCGTAGACGGAGACGGGGCGGGGCTCGTCCTCCTCGCGGCGCGGACGGCCCACGGTGGTGGGCCCGGCGGCGGAGAGGGACGAGCAGTAGACCAGCCGGGGCGGGCGGTCGAGCCGGGAGATCGCCTCCGCCAGGCGCCGCGTCCCTTCGCCGTTGCAGCGGAAGTACTCCTCTTCGGTCCGGGCCTTGGTCAGCCCGGCGAGGTGGAGGACGACGTCCACATTGTCCAGCGCCTCCGCCAGCCCTTCGCCGGTGTTGAGGTCGCCGACGGCGAAGGTGGCGCCGGCCTTCTCCAGCTCGGTGCGCACCGACGTGCGCCGGACGAACGCGCGGACGGTGTGCCCGCGCGCGACGAGCAGACGGGCGAGGTTGCTGCCGATGAAGCCGGAGCCACCGGTGAGGAGAAAGTGCATGGGAACCTCGGGCTCGGCCCGCGCCGAGCGATGGGCCTTAGAGGGGCCTCTGGTACAGGCGGTACGTCTTGTATCTACGGCCGCCCATCGACTCGATGGCGCGATTGACCAGATCGTTGTCCTCGAGCGTCCAGCTGATCTCGCCGCCGGTGTAGCCGAGCCGCCGCGCGGTCCGGAGCGTGTCGAGGTAGAGGATCGCGTCCAACCCGCGGCGCCGGTACCCCGCCTTGATCCCGAGCGTGATGAGCCGGAGCCGCTTGATTTTCCGGGACGCCAGAAGGAGCTTCGCCAGCCCGATCGGCAGCCCGTAGCGGGTGAGCCGGCCGCCCGCCGCCTTCAGGGCGATGTTCGCGTCCGGCAGCGTCATCGAGAAGGCGACCGGCTCGCCGTTCACCTCGGCGATGAGGAGGAGATCGGGGACCACCATCTGCTTCATGTCGCGGGCGAGGTGGTCGAACTCCTTCTCGGTCATCGGGACGAAGCCCCAGTTCTTCTCCCAGGCCGAGTTGTAGATGTCCTTGATGATCCGGACCTCGCGGTCGAACTCCTTGATGTTGACCGGACGGACGACGATGCCGTCGCGGGCGCGGATCTTCTCGGCGATCCGCACCACCTTCTCGGGCGGCTCCACCGCGGAGGAGAGCTCCCACGCCCACAGGTCCTTCGCCTTCTGGAAGCCGCAGGCGTCGAACAGCGCGGGGTAGTAGCGCGGGTTGTAGGCCATCATCACTACCGGCGGCGCGTCGAAGCCCTCGATGAGCGTGGAGCACTCGTAGTTGGTGCTGAAGTTCACCGGGCCCATCATCGATTCGAAGCCGTGCGCCTTGACCCAACCGGCAGCGGCGTCGAACAGCCCGCGAGCCACGCGGACGTCGTCGATCGACTCGAACAGGCCGAAGAAGCCGACGCGCGTTCCGTGGAACTCGTTGTAGCGGGGATCCTTCACCGCAGCGATCCGGCCCACCACCTCGCCGTTGCGGCGGGCGAGGAACAGCTCGACGGCGCCGAACTCGAACCAGGGGTTCTTCTTCGGATCGAGGAAGTCGCGCCGCTCCATGATGAGCGGCGGCACCCAGTTCGGATCGTCCCGGTAGAGCTTGTAGGGGAAGTGGATGAAGGCTTCGCGATCCGCGGTCGACTGCACCGGGATCACCGTCACGTCGCTCGCGGCGGCGGCGGTGGCGGACTCGTCCTGCGTCAGCTTTCGTGCGGCGTTCGCCATGTTCGGCTCTCCTTACGCTTCCGGCCGGGTACCGTTCTTCATGAAGAAGTTGGCGCCCTTTTCGAGCAGCACGCCCGGCAGGTTGCGGATCCCGCTGCGCTTCTCCCACAGTTTCAGCGGCGCCGTGGAGAGCCGCTTGAGGTCGTCGGGCTGCAGGTTGGCCGCGCGCCAGGTCAGTGTCTCCACCGCGTCGAACAGCTTGTTGGCCACCTCACCCGGGGTCATGCGGGCGATCTGCTCGAGCGAGAACCCGCGGTCCGCGAGCAACCCTGCGGAAGCGGCCGCCCAGCGCTGCGAGGCCTCGTTGCGGATGACGTAGGTGCCCGGCCGGGCGATCTTCACCGGCGTGTACGAGGTGGGCCGGGTCTCGGGGATGACCTTGAGCTTGCGGCCGATGCGCTCGAACTGCTCCAGCACCCGATCCAGCTGTTCGTCGGTGTGCGTGGCCATGTAGCTCGTGCGCAGCAGCGCATGCCCCGGCTCTACCGCCGGCGGGATCACCGGGTTGGTGAAGATCCCCACCTCGAAGAGCTGCTTCCACATCCGGAAGCACTTCACCTGATCGCCCACGAAGACCGGGACCACCGGGGTCACCGACACGCCGGTGTCGAACCCCATGGCGCGGAAGCCGTTGTGCATCTTCTCGGCGATGTCGAGCAGCCGGGCGCGGCGCTGCGGCTCGGCCTCGATGATGTCCAGCGCCTTGAGGGCGGCGGCCACTGCGGCGGGCGTCATCGACGCGGAGAACACCACCGGGCGGCTCTTGTGCTTGATGTAGTTGATGACGTCGAATGGCCCGGCGATCACCCCGCCCAGCGACGCGAAGGACTTGGAGAAGGTCCCCATGACCAGGTCGGTCTGCGCCTCGAGACCGAAGTACTCGGCGGTGCCGCGACCCTTCTCGCCGAGAACACCCATCGCGTGGGCGTCATCGGTCATCACGCGGGCTTTGTACTTCTGCGCGAGCTCGACGATCTTGGGCAGGTTGCACAGATCGCCCTCCATCGAGAACACGCCGTCGGTGACGATGAGCTTGCCCGCGTCCGGATCGGCGTCCTGGAGGAGTTTCTCCAGGTGCTCCATGTCGTTGTGCCGGTAGCGCTTCTCGGTGGCGTAACCCAGGCGGATCCCGTCGAGCAGCGAGGCGTGGTTCTGCCGATCGGAGAAGACGATGTCGTGACGGCCGAGGATCCCCGCCATGGTGGCGAGGTTGGTCTGAAAGCCGGTGGAGACGACGAGCGCGGCCTCACGGTTGAGGAACTTCGCCAGCCGGTGCTCCAGCTCCTCGTGCAAAGACAGCGTCCCATTCAGCAGCCGCGAGCCCGAGCAGGTGGTGCCGAACTTGCGGATCGCTTCGTGGGCCGCCTCCTTCACCCGCGGATCGCCCGCCAGGCCGAGGTAGTTGTTCGACCCGACCATGATGATCCGCTTGCCGTCGATCTCCACCTCGGTGGAGGCGTGAGAGGCTTCGATCGCCTTGAAGTACGGGTAGAGGCCCGTGGCCTTCGCGATCTTGTAGTCCTTCCAATTGCTGCACTTGTCGAACACGTCAGCCATGGGCCGGTTCCGTCCTGGGAGAGTGGGGGCGCAGGGATGCCTGAACTGACAGGCGCCTGCTGGGCGGGGGCTCAATTAGGAACGTGAACCATGTGTGTCAAGGGCAAGTGAAGTGGCCGCTGCTCGACAAAAGGCTCCATAATTCAGTCGGTTACGCGGCGTGATGGCAGTGAGCAAAAAGTGGCTCACAAATCATCGGCAGGTGTCCGCTTTCCGGCAAACCGGGAGAACGCACGTAAATCCAGGGGCTTGGCGCGCGTGGCAGCCCAGTGATAACGCTGAGCAATATTTGGCTCACTGCTTCCAGATCGCTGGGGAAGGGACCCGCAGGGCGAACGGCGGTCGGACCGTTCGGTGGTCCACAATCCGGCGCCCGGAGTGTGACCTCGCGGTGACAGGAGAAGCCGCGGGCTCAACCACTCCGACGGCCGTCCAGGATGAGCGGAGGTGGGGGAGGGCGCAGACTCCGCGCATACCGGTGCGAGTCGAAGCTCCCTCGGGTGTTCACCAGGCCACAGGCGCAAACGCCCACCGGCCTGGCGAGCAAGCCTTTCCGGGCGTTTGCATGGCCTTCGGACCGGTCCCGCTGGTTGCGGCCCCCAGCGCCCGCCCTACCTTTTCCGGGCGAGGCGGAACGGCATGCGTCGGGTCGAAGACATCGCCGCCATGCGGCCGTTGCTGAGGGGCCGAAGCCTGGCGCGGGCCCGCGCCGAGACGGTGCCGCTCAAGGCGCTGGACGCGATCATCACCTCGATGGCCACCTTCGCCGCCGCCTATCTGGCGATCGCGGCGCGCTGGGTCCCCGGGTGGCGGCCTGCGTTCCTCATCCTCTGCGCGATCGCGATGGGCCCGGTGGTGTTCCGGGGGCTGGCGTGGCGCTACCCGGAGACGCGCATCTGGGACTTCCTCGCCTCGTTCTGGTTGCTGCCCTCGGTGATCCTCGGGCACTTCACGCTCGAGCCCGTGGTGACCGCCGCGCATCCCGTGCTGCTCGACCCGTACCTCGCCCACGCCGATCTGCTCCTGTTCGGGGCGCACCCCTCGTACGTGCTAGGGCACCTGGCAGGGCCGTGGGTCACCGAAGTGCTGATGATCTGCTACTACAGCTACTTCGTCGGGCCGTTCGCTCTGGCGATGCTCCTCTGGTTCCGTGGCACGCGCTCGCAGTACGAGGAGTTCGCGCTCACGCTCGCCCTGTTCTTCGCGGCGAACTTCATCCTGTACGCGCTCGTGCCCGCGGTCGGGCCGCGCTACTACCTCGCCGGGATCTTCGAAGCGCCGCTCCGGGGTGTCCTGCTCACGCCGTACCTCGACGGGCTGATGCGCACGACCTACTTCGCGCGCGACTGCTTCCCGTCCGGGCACACCGGCGTCACGCTGACCGTCCTCGTGGTGGCGTGGCGGTACCAGCGGAAGTTCTTCTGGATCTTCCTGCCGGTGGGGACGGGGCTGATCCTCGGCACCCTGGTGGGCCGCTTCCACTACGGGATCGACCTCATCTGCGCCGTGCCGTTGATGATCACCTGCCTCGCGCTGGGCAGGTACCTCCACCAGCGTGGGTTCACCGCCGCCCCGGACATGCCGCACCCGCAGAGCCTGCCGACGCGGCGCCCGCTCAAGGCGTAGCGCCGCGATCAGGCCTTCCGCCCGCTTGCGTGCTACATCCAGCGGATGCCTCGCCGCGCAGAACGCGTCGCCCACTTCGGTACCACCGTCTTCTCCGAGTTCAGCGCCCTGGCGCAGAAGCATCAGGCCGTGAACCTCGGCCAGGGCTTCCCTGATTTCGATGGACCGGAGGCGATCAAGCAGGCCGCGATCCGCGCCATCGAAGACGGCGTGAACCAGTACGCCATCGGCGCGGGGGCGGTCGCGCTCCGCCGGGCCATCGCCGAGCACTCGAAGCGTTTCTACGGGATGTCGGTCGACCCCGAGACGATGGTCACCGTCACCAGCGGAGCGACCGAGGCCATCTTCGACACCATCCAGGCGCTGGTGAACCCCGGCGACGAGGTGGTGCTCTTCGAGCCGTTCTACGACTCGTACGAGGCCGCGGTGATCATGGCCGGCGGGGTGCCGCGGTTCGTGCTGCTGCGCCCGCCGGAGGCCGCGCACCGCGCGTGGTGGTTCGACGAGGACGAGCTTCGTGGCGCCTTCAGCGCGAAGACGAAGCTCGTCGTCGTCAACACGCCGCACAACCCCACCGGGAAGGTGTTCACCCGCGAGGAGCTCGAGCTTGTCCGCGAGCTCTGCGTTCGCCACGACGCGCTGGTGCTCTCGGACGAGGTCTACGAGCACCTGGTCTTCGCGCCGGCGCGCCACCTGCGTCCGGCGACGCTGCCCGGGATGTGGGAGCGGACGGTGACCGTCTCCAGCGCCGGCAAGTCGTTCAGCTTCACCGGCTGGAAGGTGGGCTGGGCGATCGCCCCCGAACCGCTGCGCGCCGCGGTGCAGAGCGCGCACCAGTTCGTCACCTTCGCCACCGCCGCGCCGTTCCAGGCGGCGATCGCGGAGGCGCTCCGGCTCCCGGACAGGTACTTCGCGGACCTGGAGAAGGACTACCGCCACAAGCGCGGGCTTCTGATCGGTGCGCTCGAAGAGGCCGGGCTGCGCGCGTTCGTGCCCGAGGGCACGTACTTCGTGATGGCGGATCTCGACGGCACCGGCTTCGACGACGACTTCGCCTTCTGCCGCTTCCTCACCGCGGAGATCGGCGTGGCGGCGATTCCGCCGTCGGCCTTCTACGGTCCGGAACACCGCGCACACGGCCGGCGCCTCGTGCGATTCGCCTTCTGCAAGCGTGAGGAGACGGTGAGGGCGGCTGCCGAGCGGCTCCGCCGGCTTCCCGAGGTTCTGGCGCGAAGAGGGGCCTGAGGCGCGGATCGCCTGCGCGGCCAGGTGTCCCGCGAGCGGCCGTCTTGCCGGGTGCGGATCCCGATGCTATGGCGCCCTCATGCCCGCGAAGACCTCCGCGAAGACGCTCAAGACTGCGAAAAATGGACGGAAATCTGCAAGGACCGTGGCGCGAAGGGCGGCGACCCCCGCGAAGAAGGCGGCCAGCCAGCGAAAGCCCGTGACGCGGCCGGCAAAGTCGTCGAAGACCCATGGGACGCGCAGCTTCGATCCCGCCGCCGTCCGCAAGCTCGCAAAGGACCTGGAGCGCTGGGCGCAAGAGGACCTCGAGCGCAGCAAGCAGAAGCTGCCGTTGCGCAAGGAGGCGTTCACCACCGACTCCGGCATCCCCATCCCGGACGTCCTGACGCTCGTCGATCGCCGCAACGAGGTGCAGGAGCGGATCGGCCTGCCCGGGCAGTTCCCGTTCACGCGCGGCGTGCAGCCGACGATGTACCGCGGCCGCCTCTGGACGATGCGGCAGTTCGCCGGGTTCGGCACGCCGGCCGACACCAACAAGCGCTTCAAGTACCTCATCAGCCAAGGGATGACCGGGCTGTCGACGGCGTTCGATATGCCCGCGCTGATGGGCTACGACGCCGACCACCCGATGAGCCGGGGCGAGGTCGGCAAGGAGGGCGTGGCGGTCTCCTCGCTCAAGGACTTCGAGATCCTCTTCGATGGCATCCCGCTGGACAAGGTCACCACGTCGATGACCATCAACGCGTCCGCGATCATCGCGCTGTGCATGTACATCGCGGTCGCCGAGAAGCAGGGCGTCCCCATGTCGAAGCTGGGCGGAACGATCCAGAACGACATGCTCAAGGAGTACATCGCCCAGAAGGAGTGGATCGTCCCGCCCCGGCCGGCCGTGCGGATCGTCATCGACATGATCGAGTTCTGCACGAAGCACATGCCGAAGTGGCACCCCGTCTCCATCAGCGGCTACCACATCCGCGAGGCCGGGGCGACGGCGGTGCAGGAGCTGGCGTTCACGCTCGCCGACGGCATCGGCTACGTCGAGGAGTGCGTCAAGCGCGGGATGAACGTGGACGACTTCGCCCCGCGGCTCTCGTTCTTCTGGGACGTGCACAACGACTTCTTCGAGGAGATCGCCAAGTTCCGCGCCGCGCGGCGGATCTGGGCGCACGTGATGCGCGACCGCTTCGGCGCGCGCGATCCCCGGTCGATGCAGCTTCGCACGCACGCGCAGACCGCGGGCGTGTCGCTCACCGCGCAGCAGCCGTACAACAACGTGGTGCGCACGGCGATCCAGGCGCTCGCCGCGGTGCTGGGCGGGACCCAGTCGCTGCACACCAACTCGCTGGACGAGACCTACGCCTTGCCCACCGAAGAGGCGGTCACCATCGCGCTCCGGACTCAGCAGTACCTCGCCTACGAGTCCGGCGTGGACCGCGTGGTCGATCCGCTCGCCGGCTCGTATTACGTGGAGTACCTCACCGACGAGACCGAGAAGCGGGCGCTCGAGTACATCCGGCGGATCGACGAAATGGGCGGGATCATCCGCGCGGTGGAGGAGGGCTACCCGCAGAAGGAGATCAGCGAGTCCGCCTACCGCTTCCAGCGCGAGGTCGAGACCGGCGAACGGTGGATCCTCGGCGTCAACGCGTTCAAGAACGAGGAGGAGACGCCGATCGACCTTTTGAAGATCGACGAGAAGGTCGCCCACGAACAGATCGAGCGGCTCCAGCAGGTCCGCCGCGAACGCAACCAGGCGGCGGTGGATGCCGCGCTGGCGAAGGTCGAGGCCGCCTGCTGCGGGACCGACAACCTGATGCCGCCGGTGCTGGAAGCGGTGAAGGCCTATGCCACCCTCGGCGAGATCTCCGACGTCTTCCGCAAGGTCTGGGGCCAGTACCGCGAGGGCGGGGCGTTCTAGGCCCCACGGGCCCTTCTGGCGCGGCCCCATCGCCGCGGTTATCTCTCACCCGCGGTCATGACCTCTCACACGCCGTTCTTCGGCGAGCTCTATCTACGGAGCACACGTCCGTTTCTCGGCGACCGGCTCTCCGACCGGGAGGCCGGGTACCTGGCGCACGCGTTCGGTTCGGTGGCCGGGCTCCCTCCGGGGCCGATCCTCGATCTCGGCTGCGGGCACGGGCGCCACGTCGCGCGGCTCCAGGGACGGGTGGCGGGCGGGCGCCCGGTCGTGGGGATCGACTTCGACCGGCACTCCCTGCGCTCGCGCGAGGGCGCGTTCCCGGCGGTGCGGGGCGACCTGCGCGCGCTGCCTTTCGCCACGCGGAGTGCGGGTGGCGCGTACGCCTGGTACTCCACGCTGTTCGTCTTCGACGATCCGGTGCAGCGGGCGATCCTCGCGGAGGTGGCTCGTGTCCTCCGGCCCGGCGCGCCGCTCATCCTCCAGACCCTGCCGCGCGAGCGCCTGGAGCGGAACCCGACCTCGACGTGGGCGGGCGAACTGCCCGACGGGAGTCGGCTGGAGGAACAGAACCGCTTCGACCCGGACACCGGCCGCGACGAGGGCATCCGGAAGCTGACGACACCCGACGGACGTGTGCTATCTGCGCACTACTTCATCCGGTATTACCGGGTCGCCGAGTTGCAGGACCTCTTGTCCGATGCAGGCTTCACCGTCCGCTGGATCCACGGCGGGCTCGGGGGGGAGCCTGTGACGGCGGAGTCGGCGGATCTGATCATGGGAGTCGAACGCAATGGCTGAGAAGAAGCTGCGCATCCTCGTCGCCAAGCCGGGCCTCGACGGCCACGACCGCGGGGCCAAGGTGATCGCCCGGGCGCTGCGCGATGCAGGGATGGAGGTCATCTACACCGGGCTGCACCAGACCCCGGAGATGATCGTCTCCGCGGCGGTGCAGGAGGACGTGGACGCGGTGGGCCTGTCGATCATGTCCGGCGCGCACATGACGCTGTTCCCGGCGGTGATCGACCTGCTCAAGAAGGAGAACGCCGGCGACATCTTGGTGTTCGGCGGCGGGATCATCCCCAACGACGACATTCCGAAGCTCAAGGAGATGGGCGTCGCAGAGATCTTCACCCCTGGATCCTCCACGCAGGCGATCGTGGAGTGGATCCAGAAAAACGTGGCGGCGCGCGCATGAGCTGGTTCTCGCAGCTCCCTCCGAAGGTGGAGGTCTACGAGGTCGGTCCGCGTGACGGCCTCCAGAACGAGCTGCGGATGGTCCCCACCCGCGACAAGGTGCGCCTGATCCGCGCGCTGATCGCTGCGGGGGAGAAGCGGATCGAGGTCACTTCGTTCGTCTCCCCGAAGTGGATCCCGCAGCTGGCGGACGCGGAGGAGGTGCTCAAGCAGCTGGGCCGGGTGGAGGGCGTGGCCTTCAGCGCCCTGGTGCCCAACCTCAAGGGCCTGCAGCGCGCGCGCGACGCGGGGCTGCAGGAGGCGGCGGTGTTCCTCTCCGCCTCCGAATCGCACTCGAAGAAGAACATCAACAAGACCATCGCCGAGGCGGTCCAGACCTCGGGCGAGGTGGCGAAGGCCGCCCGCGAAGAGGGCCTCCGCGTGCGCGGGTACATCTCCACCGTGTGGGGCTGTCCGTACGAGGGCGAGGTGCCGATTTCGAGGGTCGTGGACATCTGCCGGCGGCTCGCGGACATGGGCCTGTACCAGCTCTCGCTCGGGGACACGATCGGCGTGGGCACGCCCAGGCAGACCGAGGCGATCCTCGAGGCGCTGCTCAAGTACCTGCCCGCGTCCCTGTTCGCGCTGCACCTCCACGACACGCGCGGGACGGCGCTCGCGAACACGCTGGTCGGCCTGCACGCCGGGATTACCACCTACGACGCGTCGATCGGCGGGCTCGGCGGCTGCCCGTATGCGCCCGGCGCGGCCGGGAACCTGGCCACCGAGGACCTGGTGTTCATGCTCCACGGTATGGGCATCGAGACCGGCGTGAACCTCGACAAGCTCGTCGAGGCCGGGGAGATCGCGCAGGAGATCATCGGCCGCAAGCTCTCGGGCAAGTACCTGCAGGCGGCGCTGGGCGAACGCGAAAAGAAGCAGCGCAGTCGCGCGCAGACCTGATCGCGCAGCGCCTGCTGTCGACGGCAGACGGAAGACCGATCACCGCGCAGCCATCAGCATCGGCTGAAGCTTCTCCGGGATGCCGAGGTGCGCAGCGGCGGCTTCGAGCAGCTGGCGTTCTTTTCGATCGACTCGTCCATCGATGAGCGCCATCCGCACCAGCCCGCGGAGGAGCGCCTCGGCCTCCGGCGATCCGCGTTCGACGAGCGCCCCAAACGCCTCCGGCCCCATGCGGAGCGCGCGCTCCACGTTTTGCCACGGCACGCTCCAGCGCCGCGCGCACATCTCGAGCAGCTTGCGCTCGCGGCCATCCACCGTCCCGTCGGCGGCGGCCATCATCGCCATCAGGTACAGAAGCCGGGTGCGCTCCTCGCGGTCGATGACCTCGTCGGTGCCGGCCAGCGCCGGTTCGCGGCTGCGTTCGCGCGCGCTCCACAGTTCGATGCTGCTGGCAGAGGCGAGCACCCAGTCGCGTGCGCCGCTCCCGAGCTCCGCTTGACAGAAGTCGCAAGTGGAGGTGAGCGAATCGGTGAGCGCGGCGTTGCAGTTGGGGCAGCGCGCCGTCGACATCCCGTTCTCCGCGCGGGTGGTGGCGCCGGCGGCGCGTTGGAGCACGAACACCCAGCGCTGCGGCTGGGTGGGCGTGTCGGGAGGCAGCTTCCCGCCAGCGGGCACCAGCCCCGTCTTCGCGCTCCAGCGGATCTCCACGTGCGCCTCGTCCGGCGCGCCGCCGGGCACGCCGGGCCGCAGATTGCGGACGATGACGCCGCCCACTGCGCACTCGAGGAACACGCGGCGCCGGTTCGATCGGGCCTGGGCCGCCAGCTCCGCCGCCATCATCGACACGCACGCGGGCGTGGCCAGCTTCGCGAGCGCCTTCGGTTCGGCGTGGCTCTGCGCGCGGATCCACCGCCAGAAGATCAGCGAGGCGCGATCCTCGAGCACCTCCAGATTCAACGCGGGGTCGGTGGCGCGGAGCGCGTCCAGTCCGTCCACGTAAGCGGACGCGGGCACGTGCTCGACGCCCTGGGTGATCTCCGCCAGCGTCCAGTCGTAGGTGCCGGAGTTCACGACCGCGCCGCAGTACTCGCAGTTGTTGGACGCGCCGCTGGCGAACGGCGCGCCGCAGTTGGGGCACTTGCCCTGGAAGAGGTCCTGGCCGATCCGCGTGAGCACGCCGGGCTTGCGCACGAAGGACCAGACCTCGACGAAGCCGACCTGCGGCGCCTGCTTCGCGCGCGCGAGCGCCTCCTCATCGGAGAACGAGGCCGGCACGTCCGTGTCGCGCATCCGCGCTTCGATCCGCAGGTGGACCGTGTCGAACCACGCGTTCTGTTCGAGACCGATCAACGTGACGCCGAGGACTTCGATGTCCGCGATCGCGTCCCGGACGCCCTGGCTGCGCATCAGGTCCAGCTGTTCGGTGAGGCGCTGGAAGGTGGCGTCGGACAGATGCGGGCGGACGGGGAGCAGATCGCCTTTGAACCACGCCTGCTGCACCTCGAAGAACAGCTTGCGCGCGCGACCGTAGAGGTGCTGGAGCGAAAACGCCGGATCCTTCGCGGTCAGCGCGGCGACCCATTGGGCCACCTGGGAGGCGTCGACCCGCGTGCGGCGCGCGCCCTCCGCGCGGTCGAAGGCGCGCTGGGTCCGTGCGTCCGGACCGGTGCGCTGCTTCATCACGATGGAGCCGACCACGAAGATCACCAGCAGCGGGATGCCGATCGACGGGTACCGGATCGCCAGTTCGATCAACACGAGCACCAGCCCGCCGTCGTCGCCCCCCGAGGAGTACGACGAGCCGCTCAAGTGCGACGAGGTGTAGTGCTCGCCGCCGCCGGAGCGGGCGAAGGCCACCGCCGGCACCAGCGCCCAGAGCATCACCAGCAGCGGAATGCCCAACCACGCCCAACGAGGAATCCGAACGCGCATCGGGCGGACTGTACACAACGGCGCCGCGGCGGGTGCCCGGTTGCTTGCCTTCACCGGCGCGCACGCCTATCTGCTCCCCCGAGAGGAGACGAAGGACGCATGGCGGAGTTCAAGGTCGAGCAGCGGGGCGAGGGCATCCAGCTGTGGACGATCGACGGCGAGACGCGCCGCAACGCGATCAGCCGGGCGATGCTGAACGAGCTGGAGGCGCTGGTGACGCGCGTGTCCTCTGGCCGCGACGTGCGCGTGGTGGTGATCACCGGCGCCGGGGACAAGGCCTTCTGCGCGGGCGCGGATCTGAAGGAGCGCGCCACGATGTCCGAGGCGGAGGTGCGCGCCTTTCTGGACCAGCTCCGCCGCACCTTCCGGGCCATCGAGCGGTCGGACTGTGTGTTCATCGCGGCGATCAACGGCGCTGCGTTCGGCGGCGGAACGGAGCTGGCGCTCAGCTGCGATCTCCGCGTCGCCGCGCCGGTGGCCGAGCTGGGGCTCACCGAGGTCCGCATCGGCATCATCCCCGGCGGCGGCGGCACGCAGCGGCTGTCGCGACTCATCGGCCCCGGCCGCGCCAAGGACCTCATCCTCACCGGACGCCGCCTCAACGCCGCCGAGGCCTTCACCTTCGGCGTGGTGAACCGGCTGGCGCCCGAGGGGCGGCTGGTAGAGACCGCGCTCGCGCTCGCCGAGGCGATCCGCGAGAACGCCCCAGTGGCCGTGTCCACCGCCAAGCACGCCATCGACGAAGGCCTGTCGCTGGATCTGGACGAGGCGCTCGCGCTGGAGCTGCGGCACTACGAGAAGGTGCTCGCCACCGAGGATCGCCTGGAGGGTCTGCGCGCCTTCGCCGAGAAGCGCCCACCGAGGTTCCGGGGCCGCTGACGCGGACGCCGCGGCGGTGCGGCGCCGATGCTCCAACGCCGGCGAAAGACAATTTACGGCGATTTGTAATGCTATTTTCCTCAGCGGAAGCGGCGGTCGAACGGGTGGGTGTGGGTAGTCAACCACAGTGATTTCGCATCAGTCCATCGACTCGTTCGCGGCCGTTCCCGGCCGATGAGAAACATTTGCAGGGGAATGGGCGACAACTCCGGCAGCTCACCTGGAGGTCGCCATGGCGGTCCGCGTCACGAAGCCGCAGTCCCGGTCGCTGAGCTCCCCGAAGATTTCCGCACGGGCCCAGCGCCTCGTCCGTTCCCCGGTCCAGCGACGCCCGGCGGCGGCGAAGGCGGCGCGTACGGTGACCGCGGATCGCTACGAGGTCGCCTCGCCCCAGGTCGCGCAGCGCGCGCAGGCGCTCACGGCGACGGGCGCGAGCGCGCCGGCGATTGACCTGCAGCAGGGGATGAGCGGACCGGAGGTGCTGGCGCTGCAGGAGGCGCTCGTCTCTCTGGGCTACATGACCGAGGCGCAGGTGCAGACCGGCCCTGGTATCTTCGGCCCGAGGACGTTCGCCGCCGTGCAGGCGTTCCAGGCCGACTGGGGCGTCCCCGCCACCGGCTACTACGGGCCGCTCACGCGCGAGGCCCTGACGAAAGCGCTCGCGGGCCAGCCGAAGCCGAAGCCCTCGCCCGGCACGTGGGACGGCACCACGCCTGCGCCCGGCACCACCAATCCGCAGGGCTGGGTCCCGACCTCGCCTCCGGTGAAGGGCGATCCCGCGCACCGCAGCGCCGCCCTCTACGACCAGGTGATCAACCAGTTCGCCGTGGGCGTGAACCCGCGCTATGCGCCGCGGAACGGGAACACGTACTGCAACATCTTCGTGTGGGACGTGACCCGGGCGATGGGCGCGGAGATCCCGCACTGGGTCGGCGCCAACGGCCAGCCCGTCGGAGTGGGGGAGGGCGTCGAGCTCGACGCGAACGCGACCAATGTGTGGTTGCACCAGCACGGCGCGGAATACGGCTGGCGGCAGGTGAGCGCGGCCGAGGCGCAGGCGCTGGCCAACCAGGGCTACCCCACGGTCGCCTCGTGGCGGAACCCGGGAGGCATCGGACACGTCGGCATCGTGCGGCCGGGCAGCGACAACGGCCACGGCCCGGCGCTGGCGCAGGCGGGCGCGCAGAACTTCAACTACGGGCACGTCTACGACGTGTTCCCGTTGAACGGGACCGAGTTCTGGGTGAACGACGCGGGCGCGGTCAGCCCCCAGCCGGCGCCGCAACCGCCTCCGCCCGCGCCGCCGCCCGCGCCGCCGGTGAGCGCGGGCGCGCCGGAGATCGACCTCGCGCGCGGGGCCACCGGGCCGGAGGTGGAGGCACTGCAGCGCGCGCTGGTGAAGCTCGGGTTCATGACCCTGGCGGAGATGGACACCGGCCCCGGCATCTTCGGCCCGCGCACCGAGGCGGCGCTCAAAAAGTTCCAGGCCGCGCACGGCGTGCCCGACACCGGCTACTACGGCCCCCTCTCGCGCGCTGCGCTGAAGGCTGCGCTCGCTGGTGGTTCACCCGCCCCGTCCTTCCAGGTCCCCGAGGTGGATCTGGAGTATGGCGCGACCGGCCCGCAGGTCGAGCAGCTCCAGCGCACGCTCGTGCACCTGGGCTTCATGACCCAGGCGGAGATGGACACCGGCCCCGGCATCTTCGGCCCGCGCACGCAGGCGGCGGTCAAAGCGTTCCAGGCCGCGTGGGGCGTCCCGACCACCGGGTACTTCGGGCCGCTGACGCGCGAAGCGATGGCGAAGGCGCTCGCAGGCGTGTAGCTGCCCGAGCCCGCCGCCGTCCCCGTCACCGAACAGGCGATCGCCTTCACGCCGAACGCACCACCGAACCCCTAGGATCCGGGCGGGGCGTGGTCCCGGACGCGTACAAGTCCGCGGGCCGCGTTGCTGCCGGTCCAGCAGAAGTCGAAGGCGTACGACGCGTCCCTCGCGTACGCGAACGCCGGGAAGGTGCTGACCACCGGCACGCCGCCACAGGGCGCGCGTACGGCCACATCGGGCTCCCTGGGACGACACGCACATCGGCACGCTGCAGAGCGGGCCCGGGACCGGCGTGCGCAACGTCTTCACCTCCACCCATCTGGGGTGGGCGCTGCCGTTGCCCGGGCGCTCCTTCAGGCCTGCGCCGGCGGCTGCGTCTGGCCGATCTCCTCGCGGAAGATCGGCCCCGCCTTCGCCTTCAGCTTCTTGCGGAATTCATCGCCGGAGGTGGGCGCCAGCGCCATGCCCGCCACGGTGCCGATCGCCGCGCCCAGCACGAACATCAGGCCCGTGCCCACCGTGGACCGCACGGGGCGCCAGGGGGTCAGCCCGGCCTTGTGAAGCCAGTACGTCCGGTCGAGCTCGACCCCGCGCACCGCCCGTCGCGCCTTCCGCCACTGCTTCTGGAAGTCGATGTCGGCGAGCTTCTTCAGATCCTTCGCCACCACCGTGAAGAGATAGCTCTTGAAGAGCCGGCCCATCGTCTCACCGAGTGTCTTCGCCATCGGATCCCTTCCCCCTGTCCCTTGAAGCTGCGCGCGGTCCCGGGCGCGCTGGGGGACAAGGTAGGGACGCCCGCATTCCGGCAGAACCCCCGCTCACCGAGCAGGGTCTGCCGTCACGTGGCTCGGCCCGGGAGCAGCCGGGGAGGCGCTACTTGAGCGTGGAGGCCGAGTTGCGCGTCAGGACGATTTCGAACGAGGAGTCCTTCGCGCCCTCGCGCCAGTGGTACGTCTGGACCAGGTGGTCCGGGTCGATGATGCGGATCGTCACCCCGGTGACATGGCCTGCGCCCGGCCGCACGTTGGAGGTCCCGGACACGTCGAAGGCGATCGCATCGCCGCCGTCCTCGAGCCCGCGCGCGCTGCGCAGATGCGCCTGGTTCCCCTCGTCGGTGAAGACGATGCCCACCAGCGCGCCGTCCTCCACGTAATAGACGGTGAGAAAGCCGCTTCGCTCCATCACCGCGGTCTGTCCGGCGACCACGTCGAAGAAGGCTTCGGAGGTCTTTCCGTCGCGGGTGGCGGTCCACCTCCCCGCGAGCGACTTGAGCTTCTCGAAGGCGCGCGCCGTGCCCGCGGGATCCGCCTTCTCCACGGCGGATGCAGCCACCGCCTTCGCCGGCGTCGCCAGCTTCTTCTTCGGGCCCGCGCTCGAGGGAAGGGCCAACAACACGATCGTGAGAAAGAGGAACGTGCGCACGGCGCCGAAGCGTAGCGGAAGGCGGGGTGCGCGTCCCGGCTCTTCCGCTCGGCCGCGCATCTGGTAGATGCGACCGCATGTCATTCGACGAGAAGCTCATCGCGAAGATCCGGGAAGTGGAGAAGGGCGGCGCGGCGAAGTACCACCAGAAGAACGCCGAGGCTGGGAAGCTGTTCGCCCGCGAGCGCATCCGGCTGCTCGTCGATCCGGACTCGTTCGTCGAAGACGCGAAGCTGGCCAACAACCTGGCGCCGGATCTTCCGTCGGACGGCGTCATCACCGGCGTGGGGAAGATCCACGGCCGCCACGTGGCGGTGATGGCGAACGACTCCACCGTCAAGGCCGGCTCGTGGGGCGCGCGGACGGTGGAGAAGATCCTCCGCATCCAGGAGACCGCGCGGTCGCTGCAGATTCCGATTTTCTACCTGGTGGATTCGGCCGGCGCGCGCATCACCGATCAGGTGGAGATGTTCCCGGGCCGCCGGCACGCGGGCCGCATCTTCTACAACGAGGTGCAGATGTCGGGGGAGATTCCCCAGATCTGCCTGCTCTTCGGACCGTCGGCCGCGGGCGGCGCGTACATCCCCGCGTTTTGCGACATCGTGGTGATGGTGGAGGGCAACGCGTCGATGTACCTCGGCTCGCCGCGGATGGCCGAGATGGTGATCGGCGAGAAGGTCACTCTGGAGGAGATGGGCGGGGCGCGGATGCACTGCACCGTCTCCGGATGCGGCGATGTGCTGGTGAAGAAGGAGGAGGAGGCCATCGCGTTCGCGCGCGAGTGGATCCGCTACTTCCCCTCCAACTTCCGCGAGCTGCCGCCCCGCGCGGAGGCGAAGCCGCCGAAGAAGTCCGGCAAGCGGATCGAGGAGATCATCCCGCCGGATCAGAACAAGCCGTTCGACATGTACGCGCTCATCCACGAGCTCGTCGACGAGGGCTCGTGGACGGACGTGAAGAAGCTCTTCGCGCAGGAGATCATCACCGGCCTCGGGCGGATCGACGGCCGACCGGTGGGAATCGTCGCGAACCAGCCCAAGTACAAGGGCGGCGTGCTGTTCGTCGATTCGGCGGACAAGGCCGCGCGGTTCATCTGGCTGTGCGACGCGTTCAACATCCCGCTGGTGTACCTGGCGGACGTGCCCGGCTTCATGATCGGCACGAAGGTGGAGCGCGCGGGGATCATCCGCGCCGGCGCGAAGATGATCAGCGCGGTGAGCGAGGCGACG
The DNA here is from genome assembly GCA_019686135.1 of Myxococcaceae bacterium. Classification (GTDB taxonomy): domain Bacteria; phylum Myxococcota; class Myxococcia; order Myxococcales; family Myxococcaceae; genus JADGHL01. The sequence goes on from JADGHL010000020.1 coordinate 34,456, forward strand.
GTGCCGAAGATCTCGGTGATCGTCCGCAAGGCCTACGGCGCCGGCCTGTACGCGATGAGCGGGCCGGGGTTCGCGCCCGACGCCACGCTGGCGCTCCCGCAGGCGATGATCGCCGTAATGGGCCCGGAGGCGGCGGTCAACGCGGTCTACGCGAACAAGATCGCCGAGAAGCCGGAGGCCGAACGCCCCGCCTACGTCGCCCAGCTCCGCGAGGAGTACAGAAAGGACGTCGACATCTACAAGCTCGCCTCCGAGCTGGTGGTGGACGAGATCGTCCCCGGCGAGTCGCTCCGCGACGAGCTGGTCAAGCGCCTCGAGATGTACGCGCACCGGAACGTGCCGGGGACGAGGAAGAAGCACTGCGTGTACCCGGTCTGACTGCCGGGAAGAACATCCGCTGACCTTCCCGCGTGGCTGGTATAAGGCACGCGCGATGGATTTCGAGCTCCCCGAAAGTCACAGGATCCTTCAGGCCTCCATCCGCGAGTTCTGCGAGAAGAAGGTCAAGCCCTTCGCCCGCGAGTGGGACGCGAAGGAGCAGTTCCCGCATGAGGTGGTCCGGGAGCTCGGCCAGCTCGGCGTGATGGGGATCCTCGTGAAGGAGGAGTACGGCGGCGCCGGGATGGACGCCCTCGCGGTGGCCGTGGCGGTGGAGGAGATCGCCCGCTACGACGGCTCGCTGGCGCTCACGGTGGCCTCGCACAACGGCCTCGGGACCAGCCACATCCGGGTGTTCGGCAACGAAGAGCAGCGGCGGAAGTACCTGCCCAAGCTGGCCACCGGGGAATGGCTGGGCGCCTGGGGGCTGACCGAGCCGGGGAGCGGGTCGGACGCCGCCGGGATGAAGACGACCGCGGTGAAGAAGGGGGACGTCTGGGTGCTCAACGGCACCAAGATGTTCATCACCCAGGGCACCGTGGGGCACGTGTTCGTCATCCTCGCGCTGACCGATCCGCCCAAGCGCCAGAAGGGGATCACCGCGTTCATCGTGGAGAGGGGCCAGAAGGGCTTCACCCAGCGGCCCATCCACGGAAAGCTCGGGATGCGCTCGTCCGACACCGCGGAGCTCATCCTCGAGAACGTCGAGGTGCCGGACTCGGCTCGCCTGGGCGAGGTGGGGCAGGGCTTCATCGACACGCTGAAGATCCTCGACCGCGGGCGCATCACCATCGGCGCGCTGGCGGTGGGGCTGGCGCGCGGCGCGCTCGAGGAGTCGATCCGCTATTCGAAGGAGCGCACCGCCTTCGGCCACCCGATCGCCGACTTCCAGGCCCTGCGCTGGATGATGGCGGACATGAAGACCGAGACCGACGCGGCGCGCCTTCTCGTCCACCGCGCAGCGTACCTGGCCGACCACGGGCGGCCCTACACCCGCGAGGCATCGATGGCCAAGCTCTTCGCCTCCGAGGTGGCGATGCGCGCCTGCAACAAGGCCGTGCAGATCCACGGCGGCTACGGCTACACGCGCGAGTTCCCCGTGGAGCGCTACCTCCGCGACGCCAAGCTCTGCGAGATCGGCGAGGGCACCAGCGAAATCCAGCGCTCGATCATCGCCCGCGAAACGTTCAAGACTGCCTAAGTGAGCTCCGACCGCCTCTACCAGCTGGGCCTGTTCGTGCGCCGCTCCGCCAGCGGCGTGAAAGCCGATCTTCCTCTCGATCAGGAAACGTTGATCAACCCCATGACCGGCATGCGGATCGAGCAGGCGAGCTTCATGGTGGTCTCCGACCGCCTGATGGCGCTGGACCCGCCGGAGATGGTGGGCCTGCCGCCGATCGCGCTCAGCGACTTCGACACCCCCGGGCAGCTGCGCAACTGGGTGGTGGCGGACTTCAAGCGGATGGTCGCCGAGCTCGAGCGGCGTTCGGCCGAGCTGCGCGCGCTGAAGGTCGAACCGAAGATCGACCCCGAGACGTTGCACCTGACCGCGGAGGTGACCGAAGGCGACGTGCACTTCGAGATCTCCAGCGACAAGCGCGGCAACTTCCGGCTGGCGCGGGCGGTGCGCAACGGGGAGGACTTCAACGTCCCCGGGACGCAGACCTTCGAGCTGTCCGACTACCAGGACCGCGCGTCGCTGGTGCGGCACCTGATGCGGCTGGTGGGGCTGCCCGGGTCGCCCGAGGAGCCGCCGTTCGCGCACGTCCCCCGGCTGTACATGGACGAGGTGGCGCGGGCGTTCGGGGAGGGCTCGCTCCTGCCGCCCAGATCGCCGCTGGAGCTGTTGGTGGAGTTTACCGCGCGCGGGGTGACCTACCGCTTCGCCGCGGCGCGCGTGCAGGGGCGGACGTTTCGCGGGCTGCTCGCCGGGCCGGAAGGAAAGGTCTGGGCCGAGCGTTTCGAGATCGACCAATTTCCGGGCGTGCGCCGGCTGGCCGCGCACCTCTTGCGGGTGAGTGAGGCGGAGATCCAGATCGCCCGGCCGCCTGCATCGTCGTTGTCGTCGGAGGCGTAGCACGTGGTGGCGGAGTCCTTGTGGAAGCGGGTGCTGGAAGGGGACGTGCGGGGTGCGTCCCGCCTGATGCGGTTGATCGACGACGGCGACCCGGACGCCACCCGCGAGCTGCAGCGGCTGTTCCCGAAGACCGGCAGCGCGTGGGTGGTCGGCATTACCGGATCGCCGGGAGCGGGCAAGTCCACCTTGACCGACAAGCTGATCGCCCGTTTCCGCAAGGCCGGCAAGACGGTGGGCGTCATCGCCGTGGATCCCACCTCCCCGTTCACCGGCGGGGCGATCCTCGGCGACCGGATCCGAATGCAGGATCACGCGACCGATCCCGGCGTGTTCATCCGCTCGCTGGCCACCCGCGGGAACCTGGGCGGGCTCTCGCGGGCGACCGGAGACTGCATCCGGGTGATGGACGCGATGGGCCGGGACGTGATCATCGTCGAGACCGTCGGGGTGGGGCAGGACGAGATCGACATCGCGCAGATGGCGCACACCACCATCGTGGTGGTGGTGCCCGGGATGGGCGACGACATCCAGGCGATCAAGGCCGGGATCCTGGAGGTGGCCGACCTGTTCGTCGTGAACAAGGCGGACCTCGACGGCGCGGACCGGACCGTGCGCGAGCTGCGCGCGATGCTGGAGCTGCGCCACGCGGTGCGCCACGTGGGCGATCACGACCGTGCGCACCGGATGCTCAAGCCGAAGAAGAACGCGCCGAAGGATCCGGACGCTCCGCCACCCACCGAGTGGGAGCCGCCCATCCTCAAGGTCGTGGCCGCGAAGGATCAGGGGATGGAGGAGCTGCTCGCGGCGATCGGCGAGCACCAGGCGTTCCTGACCGCGTCCGGCCAGAAGCAGCACCGGGAACGCGCGCGGGCGGAGATGCAGTTCGTAGCGCTGTTGCGCGAACGGCTGTTGCGGAAGGCGCTGGATCGGCTCGGGCGGGAGAAGGGGCGGCTCGAGGAGGTCGCCGCGCGGATCGCCGCGCGCGAGGCCGATCCGTATGCTCTGGCCGACGAGCTGGCCAGCCAGCTCGGGGAGTGACCGGTGGAGAAGTCGCCGAACGCCGACCCGCGAGTGCACGCGCTCGAAGAGCGGATCGGCTTCAGCTTTGGCGACTCCCGCCTTCCGCTCTGGGCGCTGACCCACAAGAGCTACGCCAACGAGCACCGCGAACAGAACACCGCGGACAACGAGCGGCTCGAGTTCCTCGGCGACGCGGTGGTGGACCTGGCGATCTCCCACCGGCTGATGGAGCGCTTCCCGGTGGCGCAGGAGGGCGAGCTCTCCAAGCTGCGCGCGCTGATCGTGAACGAGGACGGGCTGGCGAGGGTGGCGCGCGGGCTCCGGTTGGGCGAATTGCTCCTGCTCGGGCGCGGCGAGGAGATGACCGGCGGGCGCGAGAAGAACTCGGTGCTGGCCGACGCGTTCGAGGCCGTACTGGGCGCGGTGTACCTGTGCGCCGGGCTGAACGCGGTGATGCAGATCGTCGACACCCTCTTCAAAGACGCGCTGGACGGCGTGGCGGAGGGGCGGATCGGCCAGGACTGGAAGACCCGGCTCCAGGAGGAGTCGCAGCTCAAGCTCAAGCTGGCGCCGAGGTACAGGGTGGTCGGCGAGACCGGGCCGGATCACGAGAAGGTGTTCGAGATCGAGGTCACCGTCGGCGAGTCCATCTCCGCGCGCGCATCGGGCCGGAGCAAGAAGGAGGCGGAGCAGGCGGCGGCGAAGATCGCGCTGGAGAAGCTGAACGCGCTGCCCGCGGTGGTGGCCGCTGCTCCGGCGCCTCCGCCCTCGGAAGAGCCGCCCACGGGCGGGACCGAACGATCTTGAGGCGCCGGGCGGCATCCGTCATAAGGTGCGCGGTTTCCACCCGAGGCCCATCATGATCCGCAGCGCGCTCGTCGCACTCCTGTTCGTTCCCGCCATCTGCTTCGCGCAGGGGCCGTCCGCGCCGGCGAAGAAGAAGGCCGGGCCCGCGGACAGGTGGATGGCCGCCGCGCGGGCGGGCACGCCGCTGTACGCCACCCTCCACACCAACCTCGGCGACATCGGTCTGAGGCTGTTCTCGAAGGACGCGCCGAAGACGGTGGAGAACTTCGTGGGCCTTTCGACCGGGGAGAAGGCGTGGACGCACCCGGCCACGCACGAGGTGCAGCACAAGCCGCTGTATGACGGGGTGACGTTCCACCGGGTGATCCCCGGGTTCATGATCCAGGGCGGCGACCCGCTGGGCGAAGGTTACGGCGGTCCCGGCTACAAGTTCGAGGACGAGATCAACAACGGGCACGACTTCTCGAAGCCGGGGATGCTGGCGATGGCGAACGCCGGCCCCAACACCAACGGCTCGCAGTTCTTCATCACCGTGGCGCCCACGCAGTATCTCAACAACCGCCACACAATCTTCGGCGAGGTCGTCTCTGGCTACGACGTGGTGGAGAAGATCTCCAAAGTGCCGCGCGATCCGCGCAACGACAAGCCGACCACGCCGGTGGTGATCCGGCACATCGACATCACCGACAAGGCCCCCGGCCCAACAAAGGCGGACCACAAAATCACGCAGAAGCAGAAGTAGATCCACCGCACCAGGGTGGAGGGAGACCAGACGATGGGCGCATGGATGGAGAAGGCGAAGGCCGGGCAGGACCTGTACGCGACGTTCGACACCACCGAGGGCACAATCGTCGTGAAGCTGTTCGCGAAGGACGCCCCGAAGACGGTGGAGAACTTCGTGGGGCTGGCCACCGGCGAGAAGGAGTGGCGGCACCCGGCGGACAACTCGGTGCGGAAGAACACCCCGCTGTATGACGGGACGATCTTCCACCGCTGCATCGCCGACTTCATGATCCAGGGCGGGGACCCGCTCGGGAAGGGCTACGGCGGCCCGGGCTACAGGTTCGAGGACGAGTTCCAGAGCGGGCGCACGTTCGACCGACCGTACCTGCTGGCGATGGCGAACGCCGGGCCCAACACCAACGGCTCACAGTTCTTCATCACCGTCGTGCCCACGCCGCACCTCAACAACCACCACACGATCTTCGGCGAGGTGGTCACGGGCGCCGAGGTGGCGGCGAAGATCGCCAACGAGATCCCCAAAGACCGTAACGACCGCCCGAAGTGGGACGTGACGATCAACAAGGTCACCATCTCCGACTCCGTCTGACCCGGGCCCCACCGGCCACTGTGCTGCAGTGCCTTCCTCCCGAGCTCCCCATCGCAGCGGCTTCGCCGCGCTCATCGGCCGTCCGAACGTCGGCAAGAGCACGCTGCTCAACCGGCTGGCGGGCGAGAAGATCGCGATCGTCTCGCCCAAGCCGCAGACCACCCGGAACCGGATCCTCGGCGTGGTCACGCGGCCCGAGGGGCAGATCGCCTTCCTCGACACGCCGGGCATCCACAAGGGACGAGGCGAGCTCTCCCGCTACATGGTGGACGTGGCGCTCAACGCCGCGGGGGAGGTGGACCTGGTGCTGTTTCTCATCGAGCCGTCGCCCACCGCGGCGCCGGCGATCGATCCCGCGAACCAGGAAATCCTCCAGAAGCTCGGCGCGAAGAAGAAGCCCGTGGTTCTGGTGATCAACAAGATCGACCTCATCGAGAAGGCGCTTCTGCTGCCGCTCATCGACACGTACCAGAAGGCCTTCCCGTTCCTGGAGATCATCCCCATCTCCGCGCGCACCGGCGACGGCGTGGACCGCCTGTTCAAGGTGGTGCTGGGGCACCTGCCCGAAGGGCCGCAGCTCTTCGACCCCGACGTGCTGACGGATCAGGCCGAGCGGCAGCTCGTGGCGGAGTACGTGCGCGAACAGATTCTCCGGCACACGCGCGAGGAAGTGCCGTATTCGTGCGCCGTGGTGGTGGACCACTTCGACGAGTCCGAGCGCGAGCCCAGGAAGCAGCCGAAGCCGGGCGAGCTCGCCGGGCTGGTGCGGATCATGGCGACCATCCACGTCGAGCGTGAAAGTCAGAAGGCGATCGTGATCGGCAAGAAGGGCCAGATGCTCAAAGCGATCGGGACGGACGCGCGCAAGGCGATCGAGCGGCTCCTGGGGACGCACGTGTACCTGGATTTGCGCGTGCACGTGGAGCCGCGTTGGAGCGAGACGCAGAAGGGTCTTCGGAAGCTGGGATACGAGTGACGACGCCCCTCGAGATGCCCCGGAAGCTGGTCGCGCTGGTCGGCCGGCCGAACGTGGGGAAGAGCACGCTGTTCAACCGGCTCGCCGGGCGCCGGCTCGCCCTGGTCGAGGACGTCCCCGGTGTGACCCGGGACCGCCACTACGCGGAGAGCGAGTGGCTGGGCCGGCCGTACACGCTGATCGACACCGGCGGCTTCCTCCCCGACGAGACCGACTCGCTCCTGCAGGCGGTGCGCGAACAGGCGCAGCTGGCGATCGAAGAGGCGGACGTGATCGTCTTCGTGGTGGACGGCCGCGCCGGCCTCACCGCGGCGGACGAGGCGATCGCCGCGTACCTGCGCCGGACGAAGAAGCCGGTGATCGTGGCGGTGAACAAGATCGACTCCTCGAAGATGGAGGGGACGAGCCTGTTCCCCGAGTTCTTCCGGCTGGGCTTCGAGCAGACGCTCCCGGTCTCCGCCGAGCACGGCCGCGGCGTGGACGATCTGATGGACAAGGTGATCGTCCACCTCGGCGGGCCGGTGCCCGTCTTGGAAGAGGAAGAGGCCGAAGAGACTCCGGAGGCCAAGGCCACGCGGGAGGAGGCGCACAGGGCCCGGCCCGCGCGGCTGGCGATCATCGGCCGGCCGAACGTGGGGAAGAGCACGCTCGTCAACGCCCTCCTCGGGACGAAGCGCCACGTGGCGAGCCCCGTGCCCGGCACCACGACCGATCCGATTGACTCCGAGCTGACCTTCAAAGGCCGTCGGATCATCCTGACCGACACCGCCGGCATCCGGCGCAAGAAGGCGATCGCGGCGAAGCTCGAGCACTACTCGGTGGTGGCGGCGCTGAAGACCGTGGAGGCCAGCGACGTCGTCGTGTTGTTGATCGATGCGCTCGAGCCCGCGGTGGATCAGGACGAGCGGCTCGCCGGGATCGCGGAAGAGAAGGGCCGCGGCCTGGTGATCGTGGTGAACAAGTGGGACCTGGTGGAGAAGAAGCCGGGGGACGAGGAGGAGGGCCGCCGGTGGGTGAAGTCGCGGTTCCGCTTCGCGTCGTACGCCCCGGTGATCTTCACGTCCGCGCTGAAGGGCGAGCGGGTGAACAAGGTGCTGGAGGCGGCGCTGGATCTGTACGACCAGTTCACCTTCCGGGCGCCGACGCCGCAGCTGAACAAGCTGCTGGAGGGCGTGCAGGAGGCGCACCCCGCGCCGGTGGCGAACGGCCGGCGCATCCGCATGTATTACATGGCGCAGGTCTCCAGCCGGCCGCCGACGTTCGTGATGACCTGCTCGCAGCCTGAGCACCTGCCCGACTCCTACAAGCGCTACCTCGAGAACGAGCTCCGCAAAGCCTTCGGGCTGAAGGTGCCGATTCGCCTCCTGTTCCGCGAACGCCCGGGCGCGCAGAAGCGCAAAGCACGCATCAACAAAGACAAGCTGCAGAAGAAGCTGAAAGCGCAGCGGCGGCAGCGGCTGCAGAGCAAGTGAGAGGCGGTCTACCGTCTACCGTCTACAGCAGGCGCCTCGGCCCCACCGCACTGGACGACCCAACGCCCGTCGGAACACGACCCGGGCCACCCCCGATTCGTCCTCTGCCTGGACGCGCTTCGCGGGTGACCGCGAAGCCGGTCTACTCACTACGCACCAGTCACGACAGACGTCATTGACGGTCATGTAGGCGCTCCGTAGATTGCGCCGCCTTTTTGCCTCCGGGGAACAGTCGTGTCGGAACGAAAGAAGCAGAAGGAGCTCAAGCAGCCGGACGCGCTCCAGCGCGCCGGGCTGGAGGCCACCAGTTGGATTGAGGGGAAGGAGAAGTACGTCGTCGGGTTGGTGGTGGCGGTGCTCGTCGTGTTCGGCGGGATTGCGGTGGCCGACTACTTCAAGGACCGTCGGCAGCGGCAGGCGCAGCAGGAGTTGGGGGCCGCGCTCGAGCCCGTGACCCGGCCGGTTTCCGAGGGAACGACGCCTCCCGACACGTCGGGGGATGAGAAGCCGTTCGCTTCGCAGCAGGAGAAGGACCAGGCGATCATCGATTCGCTCACGAAGTTCCGCGCGGCCCACGAGGGGACGCGGTCCGCTGCGACTGCCGCGCTGCCGCTCGCCGAGGCGTACTACCGCGAAGGCAAGTACGACGAAGCCGCGAAGGCCTTCGAGGAATTCCTCAATCGCAGCCCCAAGGATGATCCGCTCCGCGCGGTCGCGCTGGAGGGCCAGGGGTACGCGTACGAGGCGAAGGGCGATCTCGACAAGGCGTATGCGTCGTACGACGCCCTCTCGAAGCTGGAAACCCAGCAGTTCCTCGACGGAATGGGGCAGTTCCACAAGGCGCGGGTGCTGATCCTCCAGGGGAAGAAGGAGGAGGCCGCCAAAGCCCTCGCGGAGATCCCCGGACAATTCCCGAACTCGGCCGCCGCCCGCATGGCGACCGAGCGCATGAACCTGCTCGCCAGCCAGGGCGTGAAGGTTCCGGCGCCCGTGCCCCCGAAGTCCGCCACCGATGCAGGGATCGCCCAGGGCAGCTAGCCCACGCCGGAGACCCCGACGATGCGCCTTGCTCCGTTCGCCGTCCTCGCCGCGTCGTTCGCGTTCTCGGGGTGCCACGCCGTCTCGTTTGCCTCTCAGCCGTTCGACGTCCGCCGGCCGCAGCCCTCGCCGCCGGCGGTCTTCACCGTGGACTGGCGGGTCAAGCTCGTCGGCCCGCAGCTGTGGGAGTCCAACCCGCGCGAGCCCGCCTCGCCCGCGGTGGATCCCGACACCGGCCGGGTGATCGCGCTCACGCGTGACGGCTATGTGCGCAGCATCAACGAGGACGGGAAGATTGAGTGGGAGGTCAAGACGCTCGATCCGTTCGTGGCCGGCGCCACGGTAAAGGACGGGATCGTCTACGTCCCGGGCGGCGACGGCATCCTCTACGCGCTGCGCGCCCGCGACGGATCGGTGGTGTGGAAGTATGACTCAGAAGAGCAGCTCGCCACGGGGCCGTTGGTGACCGAGCACCGCGTCTATGTCGCCTCCCAGGGGAGCACGCTGTTCGCAGTCGATCGCGACAGCGGCAAGTGGCTCTGGCAGTACCGCCGCGATCTGCCCAGCGGCTTCATGATCCAGGGCGTCTCCGCGCCCACACTGTCGATGGGGACGCTCTACATCGGCTTTGCCGACGGGTACGTCGTGGCGCTCGATCCCGAGACCGGCGAGGCGAAGTGGGAGCGCTCGCTCTCGGGTTCCGGCACCGAGTTCCTCGACGTGGACACGACGCCCATCATCGACGACGCGGGACGGTTGATCGTCGCGTCCTACAAGCAGGGCGTCTTCGGCCTGAACGCGGACACCGGCGAGGTGGAGTGGCGCAACGAGGTGGGCGGGATCACCCACACGCTCCGCCGGGGCGAGGTGATCGTCACCTCCGGAGACGAGGGCGTGGGCGCGCTCCTGGCGGAGAACGGCAAGCAGCTGTGGTTCCTCCGCCTGCCCGAGCGTTCCGCCGGCGCGCCGGTGTTCGTCCGCGGCATGCTCGTTTTGCCCATCGACGAGAGCCTGCTCTTCGTCGATCCCGCCACCGGCGCGGCCACCTTCTCGTGGGATCCGGGCCGGGGCGTGACCGCCACGCCCACGTGGGGCAACCAGCACCTCTACGTGCTCTCGAACACCGGGTGGCTGTACGCGCTCCGGCTGACCGGAGGCCTGGGTTGAGCGTCCGGCGGGTGCGGGTGGTCGCCGCGCTGATCGCCGCCCCGGACCATCCGGACGCGTACCTCGTCCAGCAGCGGCTCCCCGACAAGAGCCGCGCGCTGCTCTGGGAGTTCCCGGGCGGAAAGGTGGAGGAGGGCGAGCGCGACGAGGAGGCGCTTGTCCGCGAGTGCCGGGAGGAGCTCGCGGTGGAGCTGGAGGTGCTGGGCAAGGCGTGGGAGACCGTTCACGCCTATCCGGACCTGGAAGTGACCCTGGTGCTGTACCGAGGCCGCATCGTTCGAGGCGAACCGCAGCCGCTCGGCGCGAACGCGCTCCGGTACGCCACGCCTGCGCAGATGCGGATGCTCCCGTTCTGCGAAGCCGACCTTCCGTTGATTGAGCAACTCGCCGGTGGCGGAATCGGCGGATGATCCGCCGGACGTTCCAGCTGATCCCGAAACTGGGCCCCTGGCGGGAGAAGGATCTCTGGGCGCGCGGCGTTGGGGACTGGGACGCCTTTCCCCGGACGCCTGCCGAGGGCGTGGCGCTCTCGCCGAAGCAGGACGAGATGATGCGTGGGCGGATCGCCCGGGCGCGCGCGGCGCTGAAAGAGCGCGATCTGAAGACGCTCGCGGAGCTTCTTCCTCCGCGCGAGCACTGGCGGCTGTACCGCGAGTTCCGCGACGAGGCGGTGTTCTTCGACGTCGAGGCCGAGGGGAAGGATGACAAGCGGCCCACGGTGGCGAGCCTGTTCGACGCCGACGGTCTGCACGTCTTCATTGCCGGCCGGAACCTGGACGCGCTGCCGGCCGCGCTGGCCCAGCGCCGGCTGTGGATCACCTTCAACGGGACCTGCTTCGACCTCCCGGTGCTGCGCGCGCATTTTCCGGATTTGCCCACGCCCGAGGCGCACCTCGATCTCCGGTTCATCCTCCGCAGGCTCGGGCGCGGGGATGGGCTCAAGGCCATCGAGGACGCCTACAAGCTGTCCCGCGCGCCGCATCTGCGCGGGGTGCGCGGCTGGGACGCGGTGCTCCTGTGGCGCGCGTACCTCGACCGGGGCGACCTCGAGGCGCTCCGGTTCCTCGTCGAGTACAACCTCTACGACGCGTTCAACCTCAAGTCGCTGATGGACCTGGCCTTCAACGAGGCCGTGGAGCGGCTGAACCTGCCGGACGAGCCGAGGATCCCGGTCTTCGAGCGCGGCGACATCCTCTACGACGTGTCGCGGCTGCTTCTGGAGCTGGGGCCCACCGAGCGCGACCTCCGGGTGCTCGAACGCCTGCGGGCGCAGGACCGGCAGCTTCGGGAGGACTTCGACGCGGCGTGACGCCGGCGCGGGCTACCGCCGCCGGTGGCGCTTCTGTTTCGGGGGCGGCGCCGGTTTCTCCCGTTCGCCGGCGATCTTGAACTCGCGGCGCAGATCCGGGTGCTCGTTACCGGCCACATCCGTCATCGCCGGGCCCGTCTGGGCGTCCATCACCAGCGCGTACCGGTAGCCGGCCTTCAGCGGCTCGGGGAAGACGACTTGGTAACGGATGCCGGCGTCCGGGATGAGCTCGGAGGTGTCGTCGGACACCATCGCGCGATCGGCCTCGTCGAAGATCCGCAGGCGGAAGTCCTTGAGCGGGAGGTTCGTGGTGACCGTCAGCTTCTGAAGCTGCGGCACCTCCGGCCGCGCGCCGTCCGAAAGCGGGACCTCGAAGGGCGCGCCGCCGTCGGGTGGCTCGCCGGTGACGGTGATCTCCAGCGCCACCGGCTGCGGCGGTCCTGCGTCCACGACTGCGGCCGCGCCGCCCGCATCCGGTGGAGCCGGGGGCTGCTCCCGGCAGGCCGGAAGCGCGAATGTGAGGAACAGTCCGGCCAGCGCGACCAGGACCCGACGAGGAGCACCCATGGCCGGAGAAGACCACAAAAGCCCCTCGAACGAGCCCCTCCTTCAGAGTGTCGGTGGGTCTGATAAGATACGTTATGTCAACTTCGGACACGCCCCGATTCGAGGGGTCAATGAACGGCCGGCCCCGCCTCCTCCGGCTCGCTCCCGGCCGACAACTGGGCCCGCAGCGCGTCGATGGACCGCGCGAGGATGATGGCGTCTGCCACCGACTGCACCGCGCTGCTGGCGATCCGGATGGTCGGCGGCCGGAACATCCCCTTCCGCAACCCGAGCGGCTTCGCCATGTCGCGGTTGAGCAGCACCTCGATGTCCGCGACGCGCCAGTCGTCAAGGTCGATCAGCAGCCCGACGGCCTTGCCGATCGCCTGGCCGTTGGCCGAAAGCACGGTTCGACCCACCACTTTATCGCTCGGGATCAGCTTCGACCGGGTCTCCATGGCTTGAATATGGGTCCGCCCCTCCCGCGGAGCACGTCTTTGGCGCACAGGCCCGGCCGATCGGCCGCCCGGAGGCGTTCCGCCTTGACCCCTACCGCCGCGCGCAGCAGAACCGGCCGCAATGAACCGACTGCTCATCGTGACCGCGCTCGTCCTCTCCGCTGCCGCCTCCGCGGATGAAGGCATGTGGACCTTCAACAACTTCCCGTCCGCGAAGGTGAAGAAGGCGTCCGGCTTTGCGCCCAGCCAGGCGTGGCTGGACGACGTGCGGCTGTCCTCGGCGCGTCTGGCCGGCGGCTGCTCGGCGAGCTTCGTCTCCCCGGATGGCCTGGTGCTGACCAACCACCATTGCGCGCGCCGCTGCATCGACGAGCTGTCGACCGCGAAGACCAACTTCATCGCCAACGGCTTCTACGCGAAGACGCTGGCGGACGAGCTCCGGTGCCCGGCGGTCGAGGTCAACCAGCTGCTCGACATCACCGACGTCACCGAGCGCGTGACCCGCGCGACCCGCGGGCTCTCCGGCGAAGCGTTCGAGGCCGCTCAGAAGGCCGAGCTGGCGAAGATCGAAAAGGAATGCGCGCAGGGCGACGAGGTCCGCTGCGACGTGGTGACGCTCTACCAGGGCGGCCAGTACCAGCTCTACCGGTACGCGCGGTTCCAGGACGTGCGGCTGGTGTTCGCACCCGAGGAGGCGATCGCCTTCTTCGGCGGCGACCCGGACAACTTCGAGTTCCCGCGCTACGACCTCGATGTCTCGTTCCTGCGCGTCTACAAGGACGGCAAGCCCGCGAAGACGGACCACTACTTCCGCTGGTCCAAAGCCGGCGCGGCGGAGGGCGAGCTCACCTTCGTCAGCGGCAACCCGGGCAAGACCTCGCGCCTCGACACCATCGCCGAGCTCGAGTACGCGCGCGACTGGGCGCTGCCAGAGCGGCTGATGTACCTGGCGGAGCTGCGCGGACTTCTGATGGGGTTCCAGAAGCGCGGCCCGGAGCAGACGCGCATCTCCAACAACGTCAAGTTCGGCGTGGAGAACTCGCTGAAGGCCCTCCGCGGCCGGCGCGAGGCGCTGGTGGACCCGACCCTCTTTGCCCAGAAGGTGGCCGAAGAGAAGGCGCTGCAGAGCAAGGTCAACCAGAACCCGAGGCGGAAGAAGCTCTACGGAACGGCGTGGGCGGAGATCGAGAAGGCGGTCGAGCAGGAGAAGAACATCCGCAAAGAGCTGACCTGGCTCGAGCGCAGCGCCGGCACGGGATCGGACCTCTTCCGGATCGCGCGCACCTTGCTCCGCGCCTCCGAGGAGCTCCCGAAGCCGAACGCAGAGCGGTTGCAGGAGTACACGGACGCGCGGCTCCCGTCGCTCAAGCAGAGCCTCTTCAGCCCCGCGCCGATCTATCCCGAGCTCGAGACCGAGCTGGTGGCGTTCTACCTGGAGAAGCTGCGCCAGGTGCTGGGGCCGGATCACCCCGCGGTGAAGGCGGTGCTGGGCAAGGAGTCGCCGGAGGCGCTGGCGAAGAAGGTCGTCGCCGGGACGAAGCTGGCGGACGTGAAACAGCGGCAGGCATTGTTCGATGGTGGTGCGAAGGCGGTCGCGGCGTCGGGGGATCCGATGATCGATCTCGTGCGCCGGCTGGACCCCGCCGCGCGTGCGGTGCGCAAGCAGTACGAGGACCAGATCGAATCCGTGATGCGCAAGAACGCGGAGCTGATCGCGCGCGCCCGGTTCGAGCTGTACGGCACGAGCGTGTACCCCGACGCGACGTTCAGCCCGCGCCTCTCCTATGGTTCGGTGAAGGGCTACGTCGAGGACGGAAAGCCGGTCCCGCCGTTCACCCGGATGGGCGGCACCTTCGAGCGCGCCACCGGCGAGGAGCCGTTTGCGCTGCCGAAGTCCTGGCTGGCCGCGAAGACGAAGTTGAACCTCGACACGCCGATGAACTTCGTCACCACCAATGACATCATCGGCGGCAACTCGGGCTCACCGGTCATCAACAAGAACGCCGAAATCGTCGGCCTCATCTTCGATGGCAACATTCAGTCGCTCGGCGGCGAGTACGGCTTCGACGAAAAGACCAACCGCGCGGTCGCCGTGCACAGCGCTGCGATCCTCGAGGCGCTCCGCACGATCTACGGCGCGGACCGGCTGGTGAAGGAAATCGGGGGCGCGAAGTAGGCTTCGGGCCCGTTGGTGGTCAGCGGTGAGTGGTGCGCCCTGCGGTCACTCCCACTCGATCGTGGCGGGCGGCTTCGACGAGATGTCGTAGACCATCCGGTTGATGCCGCGGACCTCGTTGATGACCCGCGAGCTGATCCGTTCTAGCACCTCGTACGGGAGCCGCGCCCAGTCGGCGGTCATCCCGTCCACGCTGGTCACCGCGCGCAGCACCGCGGTGTACTCGTAGGTCCGCTCGTCGCCCATCACGCCCACGCTTTGGACCGGCAGCAGCACAGCGAAGGCCTGCCAGAGCTGGTCGTAGAGGCCGGCGCGCCGGATCTCCTCCTGGACGATCACGTCCGCGGCGCGGACCAGGTCGCACTTCTCCTGCGTCACCTCGCCCAGCACACGGATCGCCAGCCCCGGGCCCGGGAACGGCTGACGGGAGATCATCTCCTCGGGCAGCCCCAGCTCCCGGCCGAGCGCGCGGACCTCGTCCTTGAAGAGCTCGCGCAAGGGTTCCACCAGCTTGAGCTTCATCGCCTCCGGCAGCCCGCCGACGTTGTGGTGGCTCTTGATCACCACCGACGGCCCCTTGGTGGAGACCGACTCGATCACGTCCGGATAGAGCGTGCCCTGCGCGAGGAACTCGGCGCCCTCGACCTCTTTGGCCGCCTCTTCGAACACCGCCACGAACTCGCGGCCGATGATCTTCCGCTTCTGTTCCGGATCTGTGACGCCGGCCAGCTTCGAGAGGAAGCGCTCGCGCGCGTCCACCGTCTTGAGCGGGATGTGGAAGCGGCCCTTGAACAGCGCCTCCACCTGTTCGCGCTCGCCGGTCCGTAGGACGCCGTTGTCCACGAAGATGCACTGCAGCCGGTCGCCGATCGCCTTGTGGATCAGCACCGCCGCCACCGACGAATCCACCCCGCCGGACAACCCGCACACCACGCGGCCCGTGGGCCCGACCTGCCGGCGGATCGCCGCGATCGTCTCTTCCGCGAAGCCCTTCATCGTCCAGGTGCCGGACACCCTGCACGCGTCGAACAAAAACGCGCGCAGCATCTCCTTGCCCTGCGGCGTGTGGACGACCTCGGGGTGAAATTGCACGCCGAAGATCGGCCTGCTGTCGTGCGCAGTGGCCGCAAATGGCGAGTGCGCGGTCTGCGCGATCGGATGGAACCCGGGCGGCAGCTTCTCGACCCGGTCCCCGTGGCTCATCCACACCTTCACGCGCTCACCGGCCCGGAACGCCGCCAGCGGGCCTTGGGCCTGCAGAACCTCGATCTCGGCCGGCCCGAATTCGCGCTTGGCGCTCTTGTCCACCTGGCCGCCCAGAAGCTTCGCCATGAGCTGCAGGCCGTAGCAGATGCCCAGCACCGGCACGCCCAGCTCGAAGATCCCGGCGTCGCACCGGGGCGAACCCGGCGTCTCCACCGAGTGCGGCGACCCCGAGAGGATGATCCCCTTCGGCGCGAAGACGCGGATCTCCGGAAGCGGCAGATCCGGGCGGTGGATCTCGCAATACACGCCCAGCTCCCGGACGCGCCGCGCGATCAACTGCGTGTACTGGCTGCCGAAGTCCAGGATCAGGATTCGTTCGGCGTGGAGGTCCATGCGGTGCTCCGGCTGCTGCGTTGACGGGCGGGGGGCTTATCGCTACAAGACCCGTGCAACGCAATACGCAATACAAAGCGCGCGTCATTCCCGCCCTCGACCCGGCTGAGCGGCGAGGGGGTCGAACGCCGCAGAGGAGTTCCGCCGGATGCGCCCCTTCCGAGCTGCCCTTCGCCTCTCCTCCGCCGCCTTCGGAGCCGCCGCGGTCATCGTCTCGGTCGGCTGTGTGAAGGAGATCTCCAGCGAGGAGCGCCTCGAGCGCGAGACCGCCCGTGTGCCGGTCGAAAAGGCCGCCGGAGCCGCGGAGCTGGACAAGATCAACTGCCAGGACGCCACAGCGCAGCTCAACAAGGCGCGCAACGTCAACCGCCCGGAGACCGAGCGGCTGCAGGACTACATCGACCTCTACAAGGACCTGGTGAAGAAGACCGCCACCTTCGACGAGGCGATGGCCCGGAACCCGGACCTCCAGTACCAGGAAGGCAGCCAGAAGTACGCCGAGGCCCGCGACATCTGTGTCCAGCAGGCGGCCGACGTCCGGGTGGAGTTCGAACGCTACGTGCGCGAGATCGTCAACCTGCCCACCGTGCAGGAGATCAAAGGCGGCAACACCGTCGAGGTCCCGCGGCTGGACTTCAACACGCTGCGCGCTGCGATCGAGACGCTGGACGACGAAGACAAGGAGCAGCTGCTCGCCCGCGTCGACAACGCGGAGAAGCGCGTCGCCTCCAACAAAGAGGAGGCCCCCCGTCGGAAGCACCGGGGCGACTAGGCGGGTCCCGCCCCTCCCCTTTGCGCGCGAAGCGGTGCGCGCGGTCCACGCGGCCGGTAGGTGCAGTCCTTTGCGCATGGCCTGCGCCCGGGCGGTCACACCCATTCCGCACCGCATCGATCCGAGCCGAAGCCGCACCGCGTGAGCGGGCGCGAATCAACGGGCAACCACGGCCGGTAGGGCCCGTCACGGCTGAGCACCCCGGCCGCAATCCGGACTCTCGCGAGCGCACGCGAATGAGCGCCGACGCGGCAAGACCGCCGCACGACGCAGAATACGTGTGGACAGCCCAGCACCGACGGCAGCGCGCACCGCCTCAACCGGGGCCGCCCCGTGTGGACGTTCGCGCGCGGCGACGCGGCGCGCGTCGCCCCACACGGAGCTCAGGATCCGCGAGTCCTGCCGCCCGCCACAGCGCCTCTGGCGCGCGACCGGAGCCGCGGCATGTGCCCGTTTCACGCGCATCGCGGCGCGCGTCGCCCCACACGGAGCTCAGGATCCGCGAGTCCTGCCGCCCGCCACGGCGCCCCTGGCGCGCGACCGGAGCCGCGGGCATGTGCCCGTTTCACGCGCATCGCTGCACGCGTCGCGCGACACGCGACTCAGGACGCGCGAGGCCTACCGCCACCAGGGCGCGGGCACGGCCCGTAACCGGGGCTGCCGCATGTGAACATTCGTCGGCTTCGTCGCAGCACCCGCCGCGACTCGGAACTCAGGATCTGCCCGACCCTGCTGCCACCACGGCGCGCATGGCGCCTTACTGTCGGCCTGCCGGGTGTACGCACCGGAGCGCGATCGCGGCGGCCAGGCTCACCAGCGCCGTCACGACCCGAGCGCCCGCCTACTCGCGCCGGTAATTCGGCGCCTCCTCCGTGACGATCACATCGTGCACGTGGCTCTCTCTGAGGCCCGCGGCGGTGATCTGCACGAATGTGGCTTTCGTCCGCAGCTCTTCGATGGTGCGGGCGCCCAGGTAGCCCATCCCGCTGCGCAGGCCACCGACCATCTGGAAGATGTTCATCGCGAGCGAGCCCTTGTACGGGACCCGGCCCTCGATGCCTTCCGGCACGAACTTGGTGTCCTCCTCCACGTCGGCCTGGAAGTAGCGGTCCTTCGAGCCCTCCCGCATCGCGCCGATGGAGCCCATCCCGCGGTAGCTCTTGTAGGAACGCCCCTGGTACAGGATCACCTCGCCCGGCGCCTCCTCAGTCCCGGCGAAGAGCGAGCCGATCATCACGGTCGACGCGCCCGCGGCGATCGCCTTCACCACGTCGCCCGAGTACTTGATTCCTCCATCCGAGATGATCGGAATGTCGTGCCGGTCGGCCTCGCGCGCGCACTCGTCGACCGCAGTCACTTGCGGCACGCCCACGCCCGCCACGACCCGCGTCGTGCAGATCGACCCCGGGCCGATCCCGACCTTCACCGCGTCCACCCCCGCCTTGATCAGCGCGCGGGTTCCCTCGGCGGTGGCCACGTTCCCGGCCACCAGCTCGTAGCCGCCCTTGAAGGTGCTCCGCACCCGGCTCACCGCCTCCAGAACACCCTTCGAGTGCCCGTGCGCGGTGTCGATCACCAGCACGTCGCAGCCCGCCTTGAGCAACGCGTCCACCCGTTCCTCGAGATCCGCCGAGACGCCCACCGCCGCCGCGCACAACAGGCGCCCGGCGGAGTCCTTGGCCGCGTTCGGGTGTGACCGGGTCGTCTCGATGTCGCGCACCGTGAGCAGCCCGCGCAGCTCCCCGCGCTCGTTGACCACCGGCAGCTTCTCGATCCGGTGCTTCTGCATGATCTCCAGCGCGTCCGCCTGGGAGATGCCCACGCGCGCGGTGATCACCTCGCGGGTCATGACCGCCTCGACCTTCTGCGTGAGGTTCTTCTCGAACCGCACGTCGCGCGAGGTGAGAATGCCCACGAGCTTCTTGCCCTGGGTCACCGGGAAGCCGCTGATCCCGTGCTGGGCCATCAGCTCGAACGCGCGCGACAGCGGCGCGTCCGGCTCGAGCGTCACCGGGTCGGTCACCATCCCGGACTCGAACTTCTTCACCCGCGCCACTTCGGCGGCCTGCCGGGCGATGGACATGTTCTTGTGGATCACCCCCAGCCCGCCCTCCTGGGCCATCGCGATCGCCATCCGCGATTCGGTGACCGTATCCATCGCCGACGAGAGCAGCGGGATCTTCAGCTTCAGGTTGCGGGTGACCCGGGTCGTCAGATCGACCTGGCGTGGGAGGACCTCGCTCGCAGCCGGGACGAGCAGTACGTCGTCGAAGGTGAGAGCCAGTCGCAGGTCCTTGTTCAGCATGGGGTTCGGACTCCTTGGAGATTGGTGCTAAGTACCCGAAAACAACCCGAATGGGGGCGAGGTTGCAGGTTTGCGCGACGCACAGCAGGCGGCCGTCGGGTTGGTGGTGAAGCTACCGTTCGCGACGCCAGAAGAATTCCTGGCGAAGTACGGAACCCACATCACCCGCGGGGGCATCTACCTCCGATCGAAGACGGTCAAACCGCCCGGCACACCGGTGACGCTCGATCTACGGCTCACCGGCGGTCAGCGCATCATTTACGCGAGCGCAGTGGTGCACTTCGTCACCGGGCAGTCCGGCCCGGGCGTGTCGGGGATGGGGCTGCGCTTTCTGGTGGTCGACCCGGAGACCGAGCGCTTCCTCGAGTCCGCGGTGGCCACGCTGCCGCACGCCGCGTCTCTGCAGCCGCCCATCCCCAACGGCGTCGGAGAGGCGACCTGGGGGCCGGACGGACCGGGCGCGCCGCTGCAGCTCAAGGTGCTGCCCAACCTGGGGATCGCCGCCGCCCCTGCTCCCGCCCCTGCCCCTGTTCCGGCCCGGGCTCAGGCCGCAAAAC
>JADGHL010000107.1 GCA_019686135.1 Myxococcaceae bacterium
GTTTGGCGGACTGCAGCTTCTTCACCATGGCCTGGATGTGCTCGCGGTCGGGCGCGCTGAGCACGTAGAAGGTGACCCCGAAGCCCTTCCGGTCCCTCCCCTTGCCGGCGTCCTCGTAGGTCACCTTGCCGCGGGCGACCACCGCCCGGTCGGACTCGTCGAAGGTGAAGGTCACCGACACCTGGGTCCCGAGCGGCAGCACGCGTTCGTCGCGAAGGAAGAAGCCGTTCACCTTGAGGTTGGCGAGCGGGTGGGCGGTGAACATATCCACGTTCTCGCGCGTCACCCGGATCCGCGCCTGCGCCACGCCGGGGCCGAGCGAGGTGATGCCCACGAACTCCTCGGGCGAATAGGTGGGCGTGCTCTTCGCCGGGGAGGCGTCGCGCGCCGGCGCCCCGGCCGACTCCAAGGGCCGCGCCAGCCCCATCTCCACCCGCTGCATCAGCGCGCTGAAGAACCGGAACGCGAACGCGCACGCCTCCTTGAGATCAGGGTGCGCGTCGGCCGGGACCACGTCCGGGTGGAACTTCTTGGAGAGCTTGAAGTACGCCTCCCGCCAGACCTCGAGCGGCGCGTCCTTGTCCACGCGGAAGATCTCGTGGGCCGGCCGCGTGCGCAGCGCCTCGAGCTGTGCGCGCAGGCGTTGCGCGTCCGCCTGTTCGCGCGCGGCGCGGTCCGGCGCGGTGCGTGCCTGCGCGGGGGCCAGCACCTCCGGGTGCTGTTCGATCGGCGTCCAGGTGGTCCCATCCCGTGAGACCTTCGTCACACCGCTGATGCGCCCGGCGGCGAGCAGGTCCCGCAGCACCTCCAGCCCGACCGGGCCGAGCACGCGTCCTTCGGCATCGGAGATCCAGTAGTCCGCCACGTCCCGCCTCCGATCACGCGCTGAGCGCCTTCTTCACCGCCGCCTGGATCTCCAACGGATGGAACGGCTTCTGGATGAAGCCCGCCGCCCCGGACTGCAGCGCCTGGGCCACCAGCGCGTCCGAGTCGAGGCTGGAGATGACCAACACCTTCTGGCCGGGGGCGATCCGCTGGATCTCGGTCAGCGCCTCAATCCCGCTCATCTTCGGCATGAAGAGATCGAGCAGGACCACGTCCTGAGGATCGGCCTTCAGCTTCTCCAGCGCCTCTTCGCCGTCGCTCGCCTCGGTGAAGTGGTAGCCGCCGTCGGAGAGCGCGTCCTTGAGCAGCATCCGGACGAACCGGTCGTCGTCCACGATCAGCACCCGCGTCGCGTCGTCCATGCGGACACAATTGTACGAACGGCGCTACCGGACGAGCGATGTGAGAAATTGGCGCAATTCCGTGCGCCCGTGCTTCGGTTTTTCGGCGCTGGTGAACGCCTACTCCGATTCGTCCGCGCGGGTGAGGCCCCACTCCTTGAGCCGCTTGAAGAGCGTGGATCGCGCCACGCCCAGCTCGCGGGCGACGCGCTCGCGGTTGTTGTTGTAGCGCCGAAGCGCGTTCTCGATGATCTGGCGCTCCAGCTTCTCGAGCATCTGCTCGAGCGTCATGCCCGGCGGCAGCTCGGGGACCGCCACGCCGGTCTCGCGGTTAATCTCCTGGTCGAAGGAGAGGTCGTTGGCGTCGATCACCGGCCCGCGCCGCAACAGCAGCGCGCGGTGGATGACGTTGCGCAATTCGCGGATGTTGCCGGGCCAGTGGTGGCCCTGGAGGCGTTCGAGGGCGGCCTGCGTGAACTTCACCGTCTGCCCGCGCGGGGCGAACATCTTCATGAAGTGATCGGCGATCGCCGCCACGTCGCCGCGGCGGTTGCGGAGCGGCGGCAGGTGCAGCGGCACCACGCAGAGGCGGTAGTAGAGGTCCTCGCGAAAGCGGCCGTCGCGGGTGGCCTGGAGCAGATCGCGGTTGGTGGCCGCCACCACCCGGACGTCCACGTTCATCGGCCGCGACGCGCCCACCCGTTTGATCTCCCCGGACTCCAGCGCGCGCAACAGCTTCGCCTGCAGCTCCAGCGGCAGCTCGCCGATCTCGTCGAGGAAGAGGGTGCCGCCGTCGGCCTCCTCGAAGGCCCCTTTGCGCGCGCTGGCCGCGCCGGTGAACGCGCCCTTCTCGTGGCCGAACAGCTCGCTTTCGATGAGCTCGCGGGAGATGGCCGCGCAGTTCACCGGGATGAAGGCGCGCCCGGCCCGCGGGCTTCGGATGTGAAGGGCGCGGGCGACGAGCTCCTTGCCGGTGCCCGACTCGCCGAGGATCGTCACCGCGGCCTGGGACGGCGCCACGCGTTCGATCAGATCGACCAGCTGCCGCACCGCCGGGTCGTTGCCGATGATCCCCTCGAAGGAGGAGGCGGTGCCCTCCCCGCGCGAGGAGGCCGGTTCGATCGTCAGCTCCGTTTGCCCGAGCCTGAGCGTCGTGCCGATCGGCACCTCCACGTCGAACACGCGGATCGACCCGATGAAGGTGCCGTTGGTGGAGCCCTTGTCGAGCACCTGGAACATGCCGTCGCGCCGGGAGATCCGCACGTGCCGGCTGGAGATGTACCGGTCGGTGAGGACCAGATCGCAGCTCTCGTCCTTGCCCACGGTGATCGCTTCGGCGACGAGGCGGTGCACGGTCTCGGTCCCGCCGCCGCGGACCCGAAGCTGCGCCGGCACCCAGCGCAGCGTGGCCGGGTCCTGCGGTTGCTGTTCGGTGCGCGTGCCGCCCACCTCCGTGCTCTGGGCGTCGTCGGAGGCGACGCGCTCGCGGAACACCGCCCGCCACTGTCCGAGCGCGATGTCCGCGCCGTCTTCGAGCACGCACTCCTTCACCGGCTCGCCGGCCACCACCGTGCCCTTGCCGGAGAGATCCTCGACCTTCGCCTGCGTGCCGTCCCAGGTCACCGCCACGTGCTGGCGGGAGATCTCCGGATCGGGGAGGACCACGTCCGCCTTCGGATCGCGCCCCACCACCACCCGGCTCTGCGTGACGTTGAAGCGTAGAAGCTCCTCGCCGCGGCGGAAGAAGACCAGCTCCGGCATCTGTCGCACTCCCCCTCGAATGAAAGGCGACGCGAGTATAGCCGGGTTGGCGGGTCTTTCAGGAGTGCGTCAGCGGAAGTTCGGGCGGCCCAGATAGCCGGTCATCTTCACCACGCGGTACGACGGATCCTTCGGGTCCGCCTTGAGCATCGACAGCCCGGCGGCGACCATGCCCAGCCGCGCGCGCGCCTCGTCGCTGACCTTGAACTTCAGGTCCACGTTGGTGTCCGCGTAGTCCCAGCGCCGCGCGAGCCGGATGGTCCCGGTGCCCTCGAGCGTCACGTCGCCGCCCTTGACCTCGAGCGCCTCCACCTTCCCCGCGCCCTTGTCGAAGGTCAGCTTCGCGTTGAGCTCGCCCAGGGCGATCTTCGGGAAGCCGCCGGAGAGCGCGGGGATGCTCTCGATCGCTCCGCCGTTGAGGACGATGTCCTTGCCGGTGAGGGTGAGGGTGCCGCTGGCCTGGCCGAGATCCGGTTGCGCGGGAACCTCCGGCCGCGCGGCGGTGCCGGCCGTGCCTCCGGACTTCGGGATGATGAGGTCCACGCTGCCGTTCAGCGTGCCCGACATGTCCAGCCCGGAGAAAGCCTTGAGGTTGCCGGCGGAGAGGTCCAGCCCGTCGAGGTCCAGCTTCACCCGCACCGTGCCCAGCCCGCCGGCCGCGCCGTCGATGACGCCGTTGAAGGCGCTCGCGCGCACGTGCACGCCGAGCGGGAACAGCGATGGGCGCAGCGCGATGGAGTCGATCTTCAGCGGTTCGGGTTCGGGCGCATCGTCCGGCGCGTTGTCCGGCCGCTTCGGGCGCACCTCCACGTCGGCGGCCGTGAGCCCGAACAGCCCCGGCGCCAGCCGGCTCATCCGCACGTCATAGCCGCGCGCGGCCGCCTCCAGGCTCACCCGGTCCCGGGCGGCCTCCGAGGGGAAGGTCCAGGCGAAGAACAGCGCGAACGCGACGAGCGCGAAGGCGGTGTACCCGAGGACCAGCTTCCAGGTGGCGGTGCGGGAGTCAGGCATGACGGCTCACTTCTTCATCGAATAGGTCGAGATGGTGGTGCTGGCGTTGATGGTCTGGGAGTCGGGTCGCGGGTCGAGGCGGATCCGCTCCACCCTGATCACCCCCGGGCCGCGCTCCACCGAGGAGAGGAAGTTCACCAGCTTGTCGATGGTGACGTCCGATAGGTTCACCTCCACCGTGGTGGCGTGGATTTGCCCGCCCTCCAGCGGGTGCTCGCCCTTGGGGTTGAGCGATCCGATCCGCAGTCCGGCCTGTTCACCCCTGTCCTCGAGGTAGCTGATGAGCTGCAGGTTGGACTGGGAGAGCTGCCGCTCCACCGACTGGCGCTCGCGCTCGCTCTCCCGGTAGTTGGCGGCGAGCGCTTCAATCACCTGTACGTTCTGGAGCCCGGTCTCGATCGCCCGGCGGTGGCGGCTGGCCGCGCTCTGGAACCCGGCGAAGATCAAGAAGAGGATGAACACGCCCACCGCCGCACCGGTGCCGGTGACCAGCCGCTTCTCGCGCGTGGACAGCTGGGCGAACCAGCCGGTGACGTTGTTGATGAGCACGCGAAGCTGTTCCATGGCGGGCTACCCCTGCGGGGTCTCCTCCTGTCCGTTGGGGCACTGCACCTGGATGTCGAGCCCGAAGTTGACCTTCGACCCGTCCCGGCTGCGCTCGACCTTGCGCTGCTGCACCTCGCTGAAGCACTCGTACTTCTTGAGCGCCTCGGTCACCTCGTCCACGCTCTTCGTGCTCTCGGTGGAGGCGCGCAGGGAGATCCGCTCCAGCCCCACCTCGATGTTCTCGATCTGCACCTTCGACGACGGCGGGATCCTTTGGGTCACCTCCGCCAGCAGCGTCACCGCAGAGAGCTTCGGCACCTGGGCCGCCGGGCTCTCGGCGCCCTGCAGCGCCGCTTTGGCCACGGTGAAGTCGCGTTCGCACTTCTTGAGCACCGCCTCGGTGATCTCGCAGATGCGGTCTTCGATCTGCGCCTCCCGCCGCGCCAGCAGCGTGTTCTGGACGATCCCGGAGGCGACCGCGAGGATGAGCAGCGTGGCGGCGAACGCGGCCAGCCGCCCCATCTTCCCCCGGGCGAAGTCGAACCCGCCCTTGAAGGCGAACTCGCCGCGGCGGAAGTTGAAGCGCGGCGCCTTCGATCCGGCGGCCATCCCGCGCAGCGCCAGCGCGTAGGCCTGGGCCACCGTCGGCTGCTCGTCCACCGGCACCTTCGCGGTCAGCTCTCCGGGCAGCGCCGCCAGCGCGCAAGGGATGCCGAGATCGCGCGTGAGCTGCTCGACGATGCCGGCCAACCGCGCGGTCCCGCCGCACAACAGGACACGCGAGACCTGCTTGCGCGACCGCGCGGCGTACGCCTTGAAGCTCTGCCTCAGCTCGCGGATCACCGGCTGCAGCCCGCGCACCAGCGCGCTCTCGGCCCGCCGCTGGTCCGCGGTCGTCACCGCGGAGGCGACCGCGCCCTGTTCCTCCTTCCACCGCTCCGCTTCCGGGAACGACAGCTGCAGCCCGTTCATCAGCGCGCGGGTGAGATCGCGGCCGCCGCCGGAGAAGGTGCGGGCGAACTCCACCGGCCCGTGCGGCGGGGCGATGCACACGCAGGTCCGTTCGTGGCCGATGTCCACCACGGCGATTGGATCCGGCGGGTCCGCTGCCAGCCCCAGGTGCGGCAGCAGGTTTTGGTAGGCGATCGCCGGGTGGGTGACGATCCGCGGATCGATCTTCAGCGCGTCCAGAACGGAGAGCAGCGTGGAGAGCTCCTCCTTGCGGACCACGCCGACCAGAAGCTCGCTCTTCTTCTCCCGGACCGCCGCCACCTGGTAGTCGTAGACGACCTCGGACAGGTCGAACGGGAGCTGACTCTCCAGCTCGAACGGGAGCGCCTGCTCCAGCTTCTTCGTCTCCAGAAAGGGCAGGACGATGCTGTGGGTGGCGAGCGTCTGGCCGGGCAGGGAGATGACGATCTGATCCGCGCTCAGCCCGCCGCGCGAGAACAGCTCGGTGAGCGCCGCCCGGAGCGTCTCGGAGCGGTCGCCCTCCTGCGCGCGCAGGACCGCGGTCACCGTGCGGGTCTGGTGCCCGCGCATGGTGGTCTCGAAGAGCACTGCCTTGACCGAGTGGCTCCCCAGATCGAGGCCCAGGACCCGCGCCATTACTCCTCCCTCCAGTAGACCAGCCGCCCCAGACCGCCCGCGTCCATCCGCACCACCGCGGTGACCTTCTTCTTCACCCCGCCGGCGGACGCGTTGATGTGGAGCGTGTAGGTGCTCGCCTTGTCGCTGATGTTGTTGATGGCACCCGGCCGGAGGACCAGCCCCTTCGCCTGAAGGACGCTGATCAGATCCTGCCTGGAGGTCCCCAGGAAGGAGAACGCCCGCTGCATCCGGATCGCCTGGTACAGCTGGGCGCGGAAGAGAGGATCGAGCAGGCTCGGGTTCTTCGCCGGATCGGCCACCGCGAGGATCGCCACGAGGAGGCTGATCTCGTCGTCGGTGTTGATGTTCGGCTTGGAGTTCGGGTTCGAGTAGACGGTGAACCGGTCGCGCAGCGCGGCGAGCTTCAGCTCGTCCATGCCGTAGACCATGTTCACCTCGTCGAGCGAGTCGAAGTAGGCGTTCTTCGTCTGGTACCGGGGCTCGTAGCGGTCGTAGAGGGAGTTCTCGTCCGAAAATCCCTTGGTGAAGGGAATGCCCGTCGCCGAGTTGAGGTCGAGGGCGGACTGCACCTTGTCCGGGTCCGTCCAGTCGTGGATGTTGATGAGCAGCTCGGCGGGCGTGACCTTCACGCCGTGCTCGTCCTCGTGATCGAAGACGAACTCCAGCTCCTTCGCGGAGAGCGCGCCGAGCGCCTGGGGGAGCGCCTCGGCGCCCATGTCCAGGCCGTTGAGGTTGATCTTCGTCTCTTCTGGATCGTCGATGGTGACGTCGAAGCAGCCCTCGAAGCCACCGAAGGTCTTCGGCGCCTCGCGGTCGAGGACGACCTCGTCGTCGCTGCCGCCGGACTTCTCTTTCTTCACCCCGCGGAGTTCGTTGAAGTCGTCCCGGAGCTCCTGTTCCTTCTCCGGCGGGACCATCGCCTGCAGCATGTAGCAGTCCACCCGGACCAACTTGTACAGCTGGAGGTTGAGCTGCGTCGGCTGAGGCAACTGGTTCGGATCCGCCGGGTTGACGCCGGCCGCGCCGCCGAGCAGGCCTCCGAGGTTGCCGCTCAGAAGCTCCGTCAGCCCGGGCGGGATCTGAATGTTGTCCACCTGCTTCTGGAAGGACAGCATGAGCCGCGCCAGCCCCAGCCCGCTTTTGGCGAGAAAGTACGCCCGCGTGTCGTCGCGGGTGTTGGCCGCCATCGCCACGTCGACCTTGGCGCTGTAGCTGAACTCCGCCGCCACCGCCGCGAGCACGGCGAAGGAAATGGTGGCGATGATCATCGCCACGCCGCGTTCGCGCCGGCGCCGCTTCGCCTCCGCAGAAGGATCCGCCGCCTCGCCCGAAGGCGCCGCGGCTTTTCCTCCCCGCTCACCGTTCCTGAAGTACCGGAGGAGAGCCATCAGTCGTACCTCGGGATCTCGGTGTTGAGCATGATCCGGATCTGGGTGGTGTACCGGACCTCCTTGCCGTTCTCGTCCAGCGCCCAGATGGACACGCGCACGCGGGTGGGGAGGATGGACTTGCGCTCGACGCGGCGGGTGTCCCACTCGTCGTCCCACTCCTTCTTCGTGGAGTCCCAGTACTCGAACTGGATTTTCTTCACGTCCTCCATGAGGACGTCTTCGGTGCCGCCGCGGTCCATGCGGTCCTGCACGATGGGGTTCTCGCGGCGGATCAGATCCTGGCGGCCGGCCTTCTTCGATCCCGGAAGCGTTCCCAGCCGGTACTCGACGACCATCTGATCGGACTCCTTCGCGTTCTGGTACAGCCGCTGGTGCGCGAAGGACGTGAACAAGAGCCGGTCCCGTTCGCCGATGAAGTTGGTGGGGCGGTCGTTCTGGTCGCGGTAGCGCTCGGCGTCGTACCGGTCGGAGACGAAGGCGGAGCCGATCTCCCGCTCCATCCGCGAGAACGCGGCGCGGATCTCCCGGTAGCGATCGGAGGCGTTCATCACCTCCTCGCGGGTCTTGAGCGTGGTGGTGAAGGAGATCGCCACGATCGCGCCCATGAACGCGGTGATCCCCACCGCGACCATGACCTCCATCAGGGTGAAGCCGCGCGCGTCCCTCATGGCGTCACCGTCGTGTTGCGGTTGAACATCGGCCGCACCTGGCCGAACGGGTTCAACACCGTGGACCGGTTCGGCATCCCGGGGATCCCGCCCGGGAGCGCACCGGGCGTGCTGCCGTGCTGCTGCAGCCACTGATCGAGCTTGATTACCGGGTTGCCGGTCTGCGGGTTCACCAGCCCGCCGCCGCCCGGCTTCGGCACCGGGTTGGGAACGGGCACGCCCGTCACCGAGTCCACCCACTGCGACTGGCCCGCGGCCTGATCCGCCGCCTGGTTTCCCAGGCCGGCGCCGCCGTTGCGGTCGCTGCCCGGCCCCATGGACACCACGTGCGTGACCACGTCGAAGCTCTCGACGTTCTTGCCGTCCTTCCAATAGACCGTGAGGTGGACCTCGCGGACCGTCTTGGTGATCTGATCGACGAGCTGGTTGAGCTGGGTCTGCATCAGCCCGGACATGCCGCCGAGCGCCCCCGCGCCGGCGCCTGCCGCCGACGCGTCCACGCCGCCCGCCCCCATGCTGCCGAGGAACAACGACGCCATCGCGGAGAGGGGATCCTGCGTTCCGTCCTTGCCGCCCTCGCCCGTGCCCGCGCCGACGGGCATGTTGAAGAGCGCAGGGAGCAGCTGTTCGGGCGGGAGCCCGTCCGTCTTCGGCGCGATGATCGTCGCGCGCCACTTGAAGGAGGGCCAGCCCTCCTCTTCGAAGTCGCCGTCCAGCTCCTCGTCATCCAGCTGCATGCCGTCGTCGTAGAGGTGCTGTTCGAGGTCCACCATCTTCGAGCGCGCCAGAAGCGACGCCACGGTGAGCTGCTTGGAGTAGGCGTGGTTCTGCATCGCGCCGTAGTTGATGTAGTAGAGCCCGACCAGCGAGGTCGCGAGCATCGACATCGCCACCGCGGCCTCGAGCAGCGTGAAGCCCCGCTGGGACCGTGCGCGCCTCATCGCGGCACCTCCACGTGTCCGGGCACCACCTCGGTCTTGCCGGTGAGCGGCGAGATCCGGATGGTCCACTCGTTGTCACCCTGCGTGACGTAGATCAGCGCGCGCTCGGTGTAGCCCTGCGGGTAGAAGTAGAGATAGGCCACGCCCGTGTCGACCGGTTCCTTCTGGTTCTTCGTCCAGATGCTCAGCTTCACCCCCGGCGGGATCTCCAGCGGTTCCCGATTGGGCGGCGCGTATTCGGAGTAGGCGACCTCCCGCTCCACGCGCTCGCGTTCGGCGTTCATGACCTCGTCCAGGGTCGGCGCGTCCAGGAGGTTGAAGTCGCGCGCCGAGCGCCGTTGCAAAGCCGCCCGCGCTGCCTCCTCGCCCCGGTTGCGTTCGCTCTCGCGCGTGCGGTCGTTGGCCTGCTCCAGCTCCTCGTCGCGGTTCTTCAGCGTGGTGATGCCGCGCTCGGCGCACTCCGCGTGCCACTTCACCATGCCGTCCTCGTTGCGTCCGTCCGGGAACTCGAAGGTCATCCGGCAGGTGCGCCCGGAGAGTGCCGCCTCGTCGTAGAGCCCGCGGATGGTGGCGGCCAGCTGGCCGGTGACCTTCTTCGCGGTGGCGCCGGTGACCGCGTCCAGCGTCAGCACCGTGGCCGCCAGCAGCACCGCGATGATGGCGATGGAGATCGTGACTTCGATCAGCGTCAGCCCGCGCTGGATCCGCCGCGCGGACGCACCGGTGCCGGCACGCCGGCCCCATAAGGGCCGCGCGGTCGGCGCCGCCGAAGCGGCGCCCGGTCCGGGCTGAGCGGGGAGGGGGAAGCGCACGATCGTCTCACCGGCAGGCTACTGCTGGGCCGTGGTCGCTTTGTCGCGGTTGCTGATGTCCATGTCCTCGCCCTCGCCACCCTCCTTGCCGTCGCCGCCCTTGGACTTGATGAGCGGGGCGTTGCCGTCGAGGACGTAGATGTAGGGGTTGCCCCAGGGGTCGATGGGGGTCTCCTTGAGGTTCTGGGTCTTCACCAGGTCGTCGAGCGACTTCGGGTACTGACCCTTCTTCATCTTGTAGAGGTCGGCGGCGTTCTCGATCGCCTTGATGTCCGAGCGCGCGCGCTCCTGCCGCGCCTCCACCAGCTTGGGCATCACCGCCACCGCCACCGCCGCGGTGATGAGGCCGATGATGGTGATCACCACCATGATCTCCACCAGGGTCATGCCGCGCGCGCGGCGGCGCTGCTTCTTCGAGACCTGCTTCCACATCCTCATCAGTGCGTTCATCTGTTTGCGACTCCTGTTCCTTCGACATTCACGCCCGCCGGGGTCACCGGAGAGGCGTAGAGGGTGACCCCGAGAGCGACCAGCGCGACGGCGAAGGCCACCATCGCCGCCACCGACAACCGCTGAAGCCACCGATCCACCCGGGTTTCAGACATCGCGACCTCAGTGCACCGCCGTGTTCATCTGCAGGATCGGCATCAGGATGGAGAACGCGATGAAGCCGATCACCACGCCCATCGCCACGATCATCACGGGCTCCAGAAGGGACGTCATGGCGCCGATCCGGACGTCCACCTGGTTCTCGTAGCTGTCTGCGATCGACACCAGCATCTCCTCCAGCTGGCCCGATTTCTCGCCGATCGCCACCATGTGGTAGACGAGCGGCGGAAACTCTCCGGACCGCTTGAGCGGCGTGGCGATGCTCTCGCCCTCGCGGATCGAGTCCCGGGCCATCTCCAGCGCGTCCGACATCACGCTGTTGGTGATGACCGCCTTGACGATGTCCAGCGCGCCCAGCAGCGGGACCCCGCTTTTGAGCAGCGTGGCCAGCGTCCGCGAAAAGCGCGCAACCACCACCATCCGGACCAGATTTCCGATCACCGGGAACTTGAGGACCCAGCGGTCCCACACCGGCTTGCCCTTCTCGCTGCGCGTCCAGGCGACGAACCCGACGACCGCCGTCACCAGCGCCGGGAGGATGACGAACCACCAGTTCTGGAACGCGGTGGCCACGCCGATGAGGAGCTTGGTGGTCCACGGTAGCTCCTGCCGCATGGTCTGGAAGACCTTGGTGACCTTCGGGATCACCACGGTCATGAGCACCGCCATGATCCCGGCGCCGACGAGAATCATGATCGCCGGGTAGGTGAGGGTGCCAATCACTTTCTGCTGCAGCCGGGCCTGTCCCTCGGTGAAGTCCGCCAGCCGCGCCAGCACCGCGTCCAGCGCGCCGGAGTGCTCGCCGGCCTTCACCATGTTCACGTACAACGACCCGAACACCTTCTGGTGCTGGGCGAGCGCGTCGCCGAGGGAGGAGCCTTCGTTCACGCGCTGCTTGATGTCGGAGTAGACGCGCTTGAGCTGCTCCTTCTCGACCTGATCGACCAGCGCGGTGAGCGCCTCCACCAGCGCCACGCCCGCATGGAGCAGCGTGGCCAGCTGCCGGGTGGCGATGGCGATGTCGTCGGTGGTGATCCGTCCGCGCGCCAGCTTGCGCAGATCGACCGTGGCGCCCGCCTTCCGTCCGGCGCCGGCCGCGGCGGCGTCCATCTGCCCCACCACCTCGGTGAGGAAGATGCCGTCCTTGCGGAGCGCGGCGCGCAGGCTTTTCGCGGAGTCGGCCTCCTTGAGGCCGCTGATCGCCTTGCCGCTCTCGTTGAGCCCTCTGTACTCGAAGACGGGCATGCCCTGGCCGTGCGGTGAGCGTCACGCTCACCTCACAGATCCTCCTGCGTCACGCTCAGCACTTCGGCGATGGTGGTCTCGCCGGCCGCGACCTTGCGCGCGCCGTCGTCGAGCAGGGTGAGCATCCCCTTCTTCACGGCTTCGCGCTTGATGGTGGCGGAGTCGACGTTCTTCAGAATGAGCTGCTGGATGTCGTAGTCCACCAGCAGTAGCTCGTAGATCCCCGTCCGGCCGCGGTAGCCGTTGCGGTTGCAGTTGGGGCAGCCGCGCGCGCGGTACACGGTCCGGCGTTTGAACTTCTCGAACAAGGAGGCGCGGCTCAGCCCGATCTCCTTGAGCTCCGCGTCGGTGGGTTCGTACTCCTCGCGGCAGTCCGGGCACACGCGGCGCACGAGCCGCTGGGCGAGGATCGCGGTCAGGGTGGAGGCGACGAGGAACGGTTCGATCCCCATGTCCACCAGGCGGATCACCGCGCCGGCGGCGTCGTTGGTGTGAACCGTGGAGAACACCAGGTGTCCGGTCTGGGACGCGGTGATGGCGATCTCCGCGGTCTCCCGGTCACGGATCTCGCCGACCATGATCACGTCCGGATCCTGGCGGAGGAAGCTGCGCAGCCCCGAGGCGAAGGTCAGCCCGATCTTCGGATTGATCGCCATCTGGCCGATGCCCTTGAGCTGATACTCGACCGGATCCTCGACGGTGAGGATGTTCATGTCCGGCGAGTTGATCCGCGAGAGCGCGGCGTAGAGCGTGGTGGTCTTGCCGGACCCGGTGGGGCCGGTGACCAGGATGATCCCGTGGGAGCGCTTGATCACGCTCTCCATCCCCGCGAGGACGTCCGGCCCCATCCCGATCTCCGCCA
Organism: Myxococcaceae bacterium; assembly: GCA_019686135.1. GTDB lineage: Bacteria > Myxococcota > Myxococcia > Myxococcales > Myxococcaceae > JADGHL01. The sequence continues at coordinate 12,684 of JADGHL010000107.1, forward strand.
GGTCGAGCAGGGTGGCGCTCTTGTCGAGCAGACGCATCACGATCCGCTCGCCGTGGGTGGTAGGGATGGTGGAGACGCGGATGTCGATGTCGCGCCCAGCCAGCTTGATGCGGATGCGCCCGTCCTGCGGGAGCCGCTTCTCCGCGATGTTCAGCTGGCTCATGATCTTCACGCGGCTGATGATCGAGTTCTGGTAGCGCTTGGGCGGTTTGATGATCTCCTGGAGCACGCCGTCGATGCGGAAGCGGACGATCAGCTCCCGCTCCATCGGCTCGATGTGGATGTCGCTGGCGCGCTCCTTGGCGGCGCGGAACAAAAGCGAGTTGACCAGCCGGATGATCGGCGCCTCGTCGTCGGCGTCGAGGAGATCCTGGGGTTCCTCCAGCTCGTGCGCGAGCGAGTCGAGGTCCTGCGCCTCCATCTCGTCGACCAGCTGTTCGGCTTCGTTGATCGACCGGTCGTAGATCCCGTTGATCGCGTCGACGATCGTGCTGGCCAGCGCAATCCGCGGGGTGACGTCTGCGGCGAGCAGCATCCGCGCGTGGTCCAGCACCGCGGTGTCCAGCGGATCGGCCACCGCCACGGCGATGGATCCGTCCGGTTCCACCGAGAGGGGCAACAGCCGTGCCTGCTTGGCGAAGTTGATCGGGACCTTCTTCACCAGCTCCGCGTCCACCTCGTCCGGGAAGATCCGCGCGAGGTAGGGGAGATCGAGCTGCGCGCCGAGCGCGCGGCCCACGTCCTCCTCCTGCACCGCCTTGAGCGCGACCAGCACCTCCCCGATCCGCCCGCCCTTCTCGGCCTGGACGGCGAGCGCCTCCTGGAGCTTCTCGTCGCTCAGCCCGCAGGAGACCTTGAGGATCTCCCCCAACGGCCGGCCGCACAGAAAGGCGGGGCCGTGGCTGATGACCTGCGTCCGCCCGTCCAGCGCCGCGTTCCCTTCGATGAGCGCGCCGGTCCCCTCCGCGGCGGAGTGCGGCGCGTCCACGGAAGTCTGTCGAATCAGTTCGCTCATGGAGTCGTTCGCTGGAGGCGGCTATTCGATCTGTCCGCCCTGTTCCGGTTCGGCCGGCGGCGGAGCCTCCTCGGGGGGAACCGACGGAGACTCCATGGAACCATCCGGCGCCTGCGGCGCTTCCCCTTCAGGCGCGACCTCGCCGCCTTCGGGAGGCGCGGTCTCCTGGCCGCCCTCCTCGACACCGCCTTCTTCCCCCTGTGCCGGCGGCTTGCCGATGGTGCCGCCGCCCATGGGGGCGATCACCTTCTCCCCGTTGAGGCCCGGCCCGCCGTTCTCGACCTTCTGCGCCTCCTTGCGCAGCGTGCTGCCGATCATGGCCAGCGGGCCCTTCTTGCGATCCCAGTCCACCGCCACCTCGTAGCCGGGCGCGGCGCCGTAGAAGGTCTCCACGAACTGCTGCCGTTCCTTCATCTTGCGTTCGAAGATCCGGCGGAAGTCGCTCTGGTCCTTGATGATGTAGGGCGTCAGGAACAGCAGCAGGTTGGTCTTCACCTTCTTGTGGGTGGCCTCGCGGAACAGATGCCCGATGAGCGGGATGTCGCCCAGCACCGGCACCTTGTTCACGCCTTCCACGGTGCGGTCCTGCATGATCCCGCCGATGACCACCGTCTCCTGATCCTTCGCCACGATGGTCGTCTTGGCGGTGCGCTTGGAGGTGGTGGGGCCAAGGACCGGATCCGTGGAGGCGATCTCCTCGGTCTGCTCGCTGATCACCAGGCGGATGTAGTCGCTCTCGTTGATCTGCGGCTTCACCGTGAGCTTGAGCTCCACGTTCTGGCGGTTGATCGGCGTCACGAAGGACGAGAACAGCCCCGAGGTGAGCGCGGCGGCGGCCGCGTTGGTCCCGGTGGCGCCGGTGAGCCCGGTCAGCCCGCTGAGCGCGCCGGGCGCCACGCCCGCCTGGAACGGCACGTTCTGGCCGACGGTGATCTCCGCCTCCTCGTTGTCGCTGGTGAGGATGTGCGGCGTGGAGAGCACGTTCACGTCCGAGCTCTGGGAGAGTGCGTGGATGACGATCCCGAACGCCGGGATGTCGATCCCCAGCGTCTCCTTCAGCCCGGGGATGAGCGGCCCCTGCAGCCCGGCGAGGAAGCCGCCGAAGCTGGCCAGCGAGGTGATGCTGAAGGACGGCGGCAGCGACTCGTTGCCGAACTTGGTCCCGAAGATGAGCGGCAGCGTGCCGTCGTTGCTGGGGATGCCGTACCCGCCGTGGAGCCGCGCACCGAGCGCGCTGTTGCGATCGGTGTTCACCTCCATGATCACCGCCTCGACGAACACCTGCTTGCGCGGAACGTCGAGCTTCTCGATCACCTTCACCAGGTTCCGGTAGTCCGCCTGGCTGGCGATGATCACCAGCGAGTTGGTGGCCTTGTCGGCGGAGATCTTCACTTCGCCGCTGAACAGCTCCGCCGCCTGGGCGGGCGCGCGCGCCTGGCCTTGCGCCGGAGTGGGCGGCCGCGCCGGGCGGTTGCTGGTGCCCGACGCCAGCGAGGAGAGCGTGGAGGCCATCTCCTCCGCGTCCGCGTTCTCCAGGTAGTAGACGTTGATCCGGCCTTCACCGGGGATGGGCACATCCAGGAGCTTGATCAGCTCTTCGATCCGCTCGAACCCCGCCGGGCTGGCGATGACGATCAGCTTGTTCGTGCGCTCGTCCGGGATGATCTGCGAGACGGACACCGGGCCCGCCTCGCCGCCTTCTTCCTCTTCGCCGGCGAGCGCGGGGGCGCCATTGCCCGGCGGCGGCTGGGCGATCGCTCCGCGGGCGACGCCGCCCTTGCGCACCGCGCCGCGCCCGCCGGCCCGCGCTCCCGGCTGCCCGCCCTGTGGCTGGAACAGCTTCTGGATCTTGTCCGCCACGTCCTGCGCGGTGGCGTAGTTGATCTGGATCACCCGCATCTCGTCGGACGAGGAGCGGCTGTCGAGCTGTTTGATGATCCGCTCGAGCCGGTGCATGTTCGATCCGACGTCGTTGACGATGATGATGTCGGGCGGGAACGGGATGGTGTCGCCGTTCTGCGAGACCAGCTGCTGGAGCACGCCGCGCAAGGGCTCCACGTCGACGTACCGCACCCGGAACAGCTTCGTGATCATCTGTTCGGCGGACGTGTAGTCGCCGTTCGGGTCGGTGATGGTGGGGATGGGGCCCTGCTTGGCGTTGCGCTTGTCGACGATCTTGAGGAACTGCCCGTGCTGGTAGACGGCGAGGCCGTTGGCGTCCAGGGCGGCGAGGAACGCGCGGTAGAACTGGTCGGCGTTGACCTCCGCCTTCCCGTTCTCCGGGCCGATGATGGAGATCTTCCCCCGGACGTTCTCCGGGAGGATGAAGGTCTTGCAGGTGGCGTTGGAGACCGTCTGCACCAGCTTCTCGATCTCCACCTTGTCGAAGTAGATGTTGAACTTCGCGCGCTTGCGGATCTCTTCGCAGGTCTTCTGCTTCTCCTCGGGCGTCTGACCGGCGGTGCCCGGCTTGATCGTAGCCTCCGCGTTGCGGTCAGGGGTGGCGGCGGCGTTGCGGCCGGTGTTCCCCGGCGGCGGCGTGCCGGGACGTGGAGAGATCTGCCGCGGACCCCGCTGCAGCCCCGGAAGCGGGGGACGGGGCGGCTGGGTCTGGGCCAGCGCCAGGGCGCTGAAGAGACAACAGACGGTCAGGAGGAGACGGCCGGAGGCGGTGGTCACAGGTTCCTTGTCCGTGAGGAGGTCCGCGCGTCAGCGGACGGAGTAGGTCTTTCGGATGGTCGACCCGTTGCGCTCGATCTCGATGTCGACCCGGGTGGCTTCCTTGAGCTTCGAGTAGATCTCCAGCGCCTTTTCCGGGCTGTTGAGGTCGTACCCGTTGATGCGCTTGATCACGTCGCCGTTCTGGATGCCGATCTTCGTGTAGATGGAATCCGGGCGGATGGAGAAGAGCTTGAAGCCATGGGCGACGCCGTCCTTGAACGCGGGGACGATGCGGGCCTGCATCGCGACGTCGTTGAGATTGGCGAGCGTCTTGTCGATCTCCGACCGCGGGACCTCGTACTCGTTCTCGCTGATCGCCCGGATCCCCTCGCCGAGGTGATTGTCCGGGCGCTCCCGGTTCACCGGCGCGGCGGCGATGGCGGGCGAGGTCACCGGGGAGGGGACGGCGGCGATCGCGCCCATGCCGTCGCCGGGCTGGTCGTCGATGTATTCGCGGTGGCCGTTGTTGAGGACGATCACCCGCTTGCGCTCGATCTCCAGAACCTTCGCGCCCTGGATGGTGTCGTTCACCATGTACGTGTTCGACACGTTGGTGACGACGTCCTGGATCGACGCGATCGACCACTCGGGCGACGAGGCGAGCAGCGTCCCCAGCAGCTTGACGCGCAGCGAGGACTTCACCGGCGCCGCGTTCATGTCGACCACCGGCTCGGTGGGCTCCTGCACGACCGGTTCGGGCTCCGGCACCTTCAGGCCGGTGAGGCCCGCGAGGCGTTCCAGGTCAAGCGACGCATGCTGCTCCGGCGCCTTCGGCCGTGCGACGTGCTGAACCTCGTGCACCGGGATCGCCGAGATCTTCCACTCGACGAACTGGTTCACCGTGCGCGCGACGATGAACGCCACCAGCGCGATGAACACGAGGTTGACGACCCAGAAGTACTTTCGAAAGAGGAGTTCCATGAACCGGCCGAAGGGGTGGAGAGCAAGGCGGGTGCCAGCCGCGGCGCGACCAGGCGCCGGTCCACTACGGACAAGTACGCGGAATTATTTCGACAGTTCGCCCGCACAGCGGCCGGGCGCGGCGCGCGGCCGAATCGCTTCGGACAATTTGTCAGAGCCGGCCGAGCGGGCCTGACGCGTTGTCGCTGAACAGACCCTCAGCCCGTCGGTCCACGGCGAGACTCCGATCAGGGGCGAGTCTCCGGAGACGTTGCGGTCGCCGGAGCAGGCTGCGCCGGCCTGCCCGGCCGGCGCATCCTCGAGAGCCGAATCGGCGGGCTCCGGCGCGGGCACCGCTCCCGCCGCCTCCCGTGCCGCGTGCGTTCCGTCCGACGACTGCTGCGTCCGTTTCGGTCGGCGTCCCGTGCCCGCGCGGATCTGCCCCGAGTCGCGTGCAGCGTGTGTCTCGCTCGACGACGGAGCTGCCTGCGTCTCGCCCGAGTCTTCTGCTGCGCGCGTTTCGCCCGTCGTGTGCCGCGTGCGTCTCGCCCGAGTCGTGTGCCGCGCGCGTCTCGCCCGGGTCGTGTGCCGCGCGCGTCTCGCCCGGGTCGTGGTTGTGTCCCGTCAAGTGGTGTTCGAGCTCACGCCATCGTGTGAGTGCTTCAGGCTGACTTCTTGATAACCGGCTTCGGGTTCATCGCTTCGAGT